>CAZWUX010000200.1:240-8523 GCA_964637665.1 uncultured Anaerolineae bacterium | reverse complement strand
CTGCTCCTTCGCCGGAAGCCACCCGCCGACCGTCTGTCACGGTCGGCTGCCCCGGCTGACGATGCGGTACAAAACGGCGGAGCCGTTTTGACTGGGAGTTGGCAAAGCCAACTCCACGACCACCACCCGCGCCCCCGCGCCGATCAGGATCAGGGGGGCCCCCGCAGTTGAAATTTCCGGCTGGGCGCGGGTATACTCGCCGGGCAGATTGCCCCTGTCACACCACACGGAGCGCTCATGGCCCGCATCGGCATCGACGCCCGGCTGGCGTACTACACACGCGGCGGGATCGCCGGGTATATCCGCCACCTGATCCGCGCGCTCGCAGAGGTCGGCGGGGGCCACGACTACGTGATCCTGCACAGCCGCAAGCACGCCGAAAACCTCGCCGCCGCCCCCAACCAGCGCCGCGCCGCCCTGTGGACGCCCGCCCACCACCGTATCGAGCGGCTGGCGCTGGCCGCCGAGCTGCTCCCCCGCCGCCTCGACGTGCTGCACAGCACGGACTTCATTCCACCATTAGGTGGCCGCTACCGCTCCGTGATCACCGTCTACGACCTCGCCTTCCTGCGCTACCCGGAATTCCTCACGGCGGAGAGCCGCCGCTACTATAACGACCAGATCGAGGCCGCCGTGCGCCGCGCGGATGCCATCATCGCGATCTCGGAGGCGACCCGCGCCGACCTCGGAACGCTGCTCGGCGTGCCGCGCGACAAAGTGACCGTGACGCTGCTGGCCGCCGACGAGGCGTTCCAACCCCAGCCGCCGGAGGAAATCGCGCGGGTCCGCGCCGCGCACGGTCTCCCGACGGAGTATGCCCTGTTCGTCGGCACGCTGGAGCCGCGCAAGAATCTGCGCGGGCTGCTGCGGGCCTACGCCGGATTGTGCGCCGATCTACCGGACGCGCCGCCGCTCGTCGTGGCGGGTGGTGAGGGCTGGCTGGCGGGTGACCTGCCCGCGCTGGTGGCGGACCTCGGCCTGACGGGGCGCGTCGTGTGGGCTGGGCACATCCCCCCGGCGGACCTGCCCGCGCTGTACGGCGGGGCGTCGGTGTTCTGCCTGCCGTCGCACTACGAGGGGTTCGGGATGCCGCCGCTGGAGGCGATGGCCTGCGGCACCCCCGTCGTCGTCTCCGACCGGGCCTCGCTGCCGGAGGTGGTGGGGGAGGCCGGGCTGCTGGTCGACCCGGACGACCCGGCCAGCATCGCGGAGGGGCTGCGCCGCGTCCTGACCGACTCCGGCCTCGCGGCGGGGATGCGCGAACGTGGGGTGGCCCGCGCCGCCGAATTCGACTGGCGTGAGACGGCCCGCCGGACCGCCGCCGTGTACGAGCGGGTGCTGGGTTAGCCCGGTTGCGGACTCCGCGCGGCTGTGCGACACTGCCCGCAGGCATCGTACCGCCGGAAGGATAGACGGCCCATGAACATCCTGCTGCTCAACGGACCCAACCTGAACCTGCTCGGCACGCGCGAGCCGGACGTTTACGGGGCGCTGACGCTCGCGGAGATCGTCGCCCGGCTGGAGGCCCACGCGGGGAAGCGCGGCGCGGCGCTGCGCGCGGTCCAGTCCAACCACGAGGGCGCGCTGATCGACGCCCTGCACGAGGCCCGCGACTGGGCCGACGGCGTGATCGTCAACCCCGGCGGGTACACGCACACCTCCGTCGCGCTGCGGGACGCTGTCGCGGCGGTGGCGCTGCCCACCGTCGAGGTCCACCTGTCGAACGTGTACGCCCGCGAGGCGTTCCGGCACACGTCGCTGATCGCGCCCGTTTGCGTCGGGCAGATCAGCGGGTTAGGGTGGCTGGGCTACCGCCTCGCGCTCGACTACCTGCTTGACAGCGCGGGGGATTAGCCCGCGCACTGTCGTCTAACCCCCGAATCGAAACCAGCCTCCCCGGCGGCAGAACGTCCGCGCGTGGAGAGGCTGGCGTGTGGTTTATCCGGTTGTGATGCGTCTATTCGGCAGGCTCGTCTCCCGCCGGCTCGCCCGGTGATGGCTCGGCGACCACCCCGCCGGGCATTACGTCGGCCCGTGAACCGGTCGGCGGCTCAGGCCGCCGTCCGGCGACAGGCTCTCCCTCGTTCCGGCGCGGCCACAGGGTGAGCAGCGCCGCGCCCAGCCCGATCGTCCCGATCAAGAAGGCTCCCAGCAGCCCGACAACGGGGATGGCGAGCAGCAGCGCGACGCCAAATCCACCGATAAGCAGCGGCCAGAAAACCGGCGCAGCGCGCTCGCGGTCAAACAGCCGGAAGATGGCCCGCCCGACGAGCAGCGCGACGGCGATAGGGGCCACCCAGCGCGCCAGAATGTTGAAGACCAGCGTAGTGCCCGTACCCGCCGTGATCAGCAGGCCGATGAACCGCCCGGCGGCCCCCACCAGCCCCAGAGGAATGATCAGCAGGACGCCGACGACGATCAGCACGATCAGCACGGCGACCAGCGCGACGTAGCCCGCCACGCCCACGCCGAAGCTCGCCAGCGGGCGCTCGCGGATCGTGCCGAGCGTGCTCTCCATGAAGGCCGGGGCGACCAGCATGACCAGCAGGCCGACCAGCAGCAGCATGACGCCTGTGCCCAGAAAATGCCCGACGAAGCGCGCCGCAGCGGAGCGCGCCGCCGTGCCTGTCGTGTCGGGCTGGTCGGGCTGTTCGAGCGTGAAAGCCACCGCCCCGCCCACCGCCGCCGCCGGGATACTCTGCTCGGCAGCGGAAGAGTAGTTCAGGTTACCCTCGACCGCGCCGCCCTCGGCAAACGTCAGCCCGGAGGGGATGGATGGCACGGGCGGCAGCGTGATGTCCTGCCCCATCGTCGCCATCGCCGGGTTGAAGAAGCTCGGCGTTGAGCCGTCGCCAACCGACGCCTCGACATTGCCGCCGATCGTCCCGACGATGCGGATTCCCTCCGCGCCGCCGCCGAAGTCCTCGCCGACATCCGCCACGCGCACCTGGCTGCCCGCTGCGTACATCGCCCCGTCAACGCTCGAACCGGGCTCCATGTCGACCGCCCAGCCCGCGCCGTTGAGGTCGTCGCCGACGGTCGCGCCGTCGTACAGCTTGACGATCATCCCGGCCAGCCGGGCGTCGTCCTCGACGGTTCCGCTCAACTCGACGACCTGCGCGCCGACGAGCGCGTCACCCGTCACGGTCCCGTTGATGGTGACGGTCTGCCCGAAGGCGATCAGGTCGCCGTCGATGGTCGCATTGACGGTGATGTTCTGGCCCGTCACGTAAAGGTCGTCGTTCACATCCTCGTCGATCACGACATCGCCCCCCGTGACCGTCTGCGAGGCGAGCGCCGGGGCAACCCCGACGAGCGCCAGCGCCACGACGACGGCGGCGATGGCGATGATCCGGTGATTCTTCATCCAGCCCAACATGGTATTCCTTCTTTCTCTGATTCCAGTACGGTCAAGCAGCGCGTATGACGCGCCAAACGCCGCTGCGCAGCACGCAGCGGCCCGGATTCCGGCATAGAAGCTGTGTCTTGCATCTCTATTCTATAGTACGCAGCGCCGCGCTTTCAGTTCCAATCTGGCGTTGGTGGGCGGTGGCCTGTGCGGTGGGTGAGGTGCGGGTATAATGGCGAGCGATGCTTAATCTACTGGTCGATGTCTGGGCGTTTCTTACCGGGAAGCGGGAACATCCCCTCGTGCGCCACGAGGAGAGGGGATGGGCGTACGTCGGCGTGTGGCGGAAATTACGCAAGGGGTGTTTGCCGCTCGTCGCGCTGGCGCTGGGCGGCGCGTCATGTGGGTGTGGGCTGCTCACACTGACGAACATTGCGATGCCGGATGAGCTGATCCTCGTGCCGGGCGCGGCGCTGATCGGCCTGCTGATCGCGGGCGAGATGATCCGCTGGCTGACCGGGCTGCTGGCGACCGTGCTGGCGGCGACGACGATCAGCGCCGAGATCGAGGCGGAAACCTACGGCCTGCTGCGGCTGACGCCGCTCACCACCCGCGAGATCGTGCTCGCCAAGCTGGGCGCGACGTTCCGCCAGTTTCGCGTGCCGCTCATCGCCACGACGCTGGCGCGGGCCGTGTTCGTGATCGGGATTGCCCTGTGGGCCAGCGTGCTGCTGCTGGTCGAATCCACCGGCACGGGGCCATCGCCCGGCGTGCCCGGTACGTCTGTCCCGCTGCCTGTGGGCGAGATCGCCGGGCTGATCCTGCCGGGGCTGGCCGTGCTGGCTGCCGCGCTGATCTGGTTCATCTACTATCTGGCCGGACCGGCGCTCGGCGTGCTGATGTACACCGCGCTGGGGATGCTCGCCTCGGCTTGGTCGCGCTCGCGGTCGGGCGGCGTCGTGCTGGCCTTCGGGCTGCGCGTTGCGCTGTGGATGGCGAGCTATGTCGGCGGGCAGCTGCTCTCGATCTCGTTTTCGCTGCTCATCACGCCGTTCTTGGCCCTGTCTACAACCCCAGGGTGGCTGGAGCGCCTGTTCAGCGCCCCGCCCGGTCGCACCATGCTGATGCTGTCCATGCAGGCGGTCGCGTTGGTGGTCTTCCTGACCGTGCTGCGGATCGGGATCGTGCTGCTCGTGGTCGCCGTCACCATCCACCGCGCCGGACGGCTGCCCGATCCAGGCGCTAGCCGCGCGCCTGCCGCTCCACAGCCCGGATAAAGTCCGTCTTGGCGTCGGTGTAGCCGTCCATGTCATTCCCGTATTCGGCGGCCAGACGCCGCTTCAGCGCCGCGTACGCCGCCGCCGTCTCCGGGTGCGTCCGCAGGTAGTCGCGGAACAGGACGTGCCGCTCCCAGAACGCGCCCCCGATCTCGACCATGTGGACGTGGTATTTCCGCACCACATCCTTGCCGGGCGGCCTGCGAAAGTAGCGGCGGTCCGGCAGGTCGACCTCGTATTCGGGTATGTACTCGTAGCCGATGCGCTCCATCGGCTCGATGCACCACCCCGCGTCGGCCAGATCGTTCAGCCCCACCAGAATGTCGATGATCGACTTGGCGGCCAGCCCCGGAACCGAAGTCGATCCGATGTGCTCGATGGCGGCGACGTAGGGGCCGACCGCGCCGAGAATCAGCGATTTCTCAAGCTCGTAGCGGGCGGGCCACGATGGGTCATAGTCCACGATGATGATGGGTGGATGTGACATAGGGTGCGCTAGCCCGGCTGGCGATGGTGGAGCTTCGGGGCGGCGAGCACGGCCAGCCCGCATTCGGTGAGCGCGCGCGCCGTCCGGTTGAGCGCCTCGTGCTTCATCAGGTAGTTGTTCAGCAGCGCGTCCCAGTCGTCGGATTCGATGATTTCCTCCTTGTCGCGGAAGTAATCGAGCACGTCGGATGGATGTCCGCCCGCCGCCTCAAGCGCGGCCTCATCCGCCGGATCGCCGCCTTCGTGTTTGGCGGAGATATTCCTGATATGGGGCGCGATGTCCACCAGTTCGTCACGCCGGTTATACGGCTGGCGCACGATGTGCTGCCAGCACTCGGTGATGTGGTGCTCGAAGCGCACCACGTCCTCGAAGCCCAGCGCCGCGCGGAACTGCGCGGTGATCGCCATCGTCTCGTTGTCGACCGAGTTGCTCCAGTTGAAGCCAATCAGCGGGCTGGTGCCGTCCTCGCGGGCGAACAGCTTCGCGCCGATCAGCGTCCAGAGCGCCGCGTAGGGGTTGTCGTTGCCCATGAAGACGGAGATTTTGAACTCGTTGTCGATGCCCAGCTTGTAGAGCATGTAGCCGAGAAAGACCGTGCCGGGGTTGATGTTCAACACCTGCCGCACGCCGTAGGTCGTGTAGTAGTACAGGTACTCGTCGACCCACCTGAGCGCGTAGTCGTTCGGCTCGCCGATGCCGCCGAAATAGCCGGTGATGGTCTCCGGGCCGTTGAGGTGGATGTTCGAGCCGTCGGTGCCCTTCGTGTCGAGCGTCTCGACGTAGGACGCACCCATGACCTGCATCGCGGCGGCAAACGCGATGATGTCAGCCTGATCGGCCTCCTGCTCCTTCATCTTGCGCACGCGGATGAAGCGACCGGGCATCAGCTCCCGGCGGGCGATGGCCCGTTCGGCCTCGGCGCGCAGCCAGGGGAAGTACTGCGCCGCGCTGATCTCCAGCGTCACGGCGGTGTCCTCGTCGAACGGCATGTCCTCCGCCGCCTCGCCGAGCACGTCCCGCCGGTAGTCGTCGATGGGGACGAACGCCCCGGCGTCGCGCTGCTCGATCAGCCATTCGACATCGGCCAGATAGGGCGAGCCGGATTCCCGGAGCCGGGCCATCAGACTGTCGAGCTGGCGGGCCTGCCGCGCTTTTTCGTTGATCTCGTCGACCGTGCCGTACCGGGCGACGATCGCCAGCAGCGCCGAGACGGCCTCGTTGGTGGGGGCAAGCAGAAGATCGTTGATGGCGTCGAGCTGGCTCGCCTCGATCCGCAGACGTTTCCGTAAATCGTCCATGCTGCCTTTCTCTCCTGACAGTGCTTACAGAGTATGGAGGCGTGTATCTCCAGTATACAACGGCATTTTGCGCGATGGATCACGCCGGGTGGATATCTTTTCGGGCGCCAGAAGGGGACGATCCGGACTTCCGTCCCTGACTTCGACGGCCTGCTATATTATAGGGGCGCCGTGCGCCCGCTCCGCGCCACAGGGCGCGGGCGGAATAAGCAAAGTTATGAATAGCGGATTGACCCGCTGTCCTGTATGCTGGTTACACGCTCTATAAAAAGACTGCTCAATGTGGTAAAGTGTTTCGCATGGCCCGCAACCTGACGCACATTCTCCTCATAGAAGATAACCCCGGCGACGCCCGCCTCATTCAGGTGCATCTGGCCGACACTGAGTCATTCTCTCACCGGCTGCGCGTCGCCGGGTCGCTGGCGGATGGGCTGGCGCTTGCGGCGCAGGAGCCGTTCGACGTGGCGCTGCTCGACCTGAACCTGCCCGATGCCAGCAGACTGGCGGGGTTGGAACGTCTGCACGCCGAATTTCCCTCGCTCCCGATCATCGTACTGACAGGAATAGAGGATGAGGCGCTCGCGCTGCAGATCGTTCAGACCGGCGCGCAGGATTATATCGCCAAAGACGGCGTGACCGGCTGGGCGCTCACCCGGGCCGTCAATTACGCCATCGAGCGGCAGCGGCTCGTGCAGGAGTTGGCGGAGCAGAAAGCCGAGCTGGGGGCCAGCGAGCGCCGGTTCCGCAAGCTCGTCGAGCACAATGCAGACGGCACTGTCGTCATCGACGGCGAAAACGTCATCCGGTACGTCAACCCGGCTGCCGAGACGTTGTTCGGGAGGGGGGCTGAGCAGCTCGTCGGCCAGAAATTCGGCAGCCTGGTTTTAGGTGAGGAGCCTGCGGAGCTGGATGTCGTCCGCAGGGATGGGGAGCGGCGCATCGCCGAGGTGCAGCGTGTGTCCATCACATGGGAAGGCCGCCCCGCGACGCTGCTCTCGCTGCACGACATGACGGAGCGCAAGCGGACGGAGGAGGCGCTGAAGCATACTAACCGCGCCTACCGCGTCGCCAGCAGCGGCAATCAGGCCGTGATACGCGCTCTGACGGAGAAAGAACTGCTCCAGCACATCTGCGAGATCGCCGTCGAGGAAGGCGGTTACCGGCTGGCGTGGGTGGGTTACGTCGACCACGGGCCGGAGAAGGCGATCACGGTGGAAGGCTGGGCGGGGGAGGCGGCAGGCTACCTCGAAGACATCGAACTGACGTGGGCGGAAAGTGACGAGCGCGGACAGGGGCCGGGGGGACAGGTGGTCCGCTCCGGCAAGCCGGTCGTCATCCGCCACATCCCTACCGATCCGCATTTTGCGCCCTGGCGCGGTAGTGCGCTGAAATATGGCTTTGCCTCGGCCCTTTCCCTGCCGCTGAAGCGCGGCGAGGAGGTGTTCGGCACGCTGGGTATCTACGCGACGGAGGCAGATGCGTTCGACGAGCAGGAGATCGCGCTGCTCCGGGAGCTGGCGGATGATCTGGCATATGGCATCGTGACGCTGCAGATGCGGGCCGAGCGTCATCAGGCGTTTGCCCGGCTGGCTGAGAGCCAGGGCCGCCTTCAGGCGCTGTTCGAGCACGCGCAGGACGGCATCCTGCTGGTCGACGACGAGGCTCGCTTCGTGGCGGTTAACCCGGCAGCCGCCCGGCTGATCGGCTGTGCAAGCGAGGACCTCGTCGGGGCTCCGGCGTGGAACTTCACCCCCACCTCGAAACAGGAAAGCGGACGGCAGGAGTGGCAGGCATTCCTCGAAGATGGGGAGAGTTACGGGGAATACACGCTGATCCGTAAAGGTGACATGCCCGTCGAGGTCGAATTCCGGG
>CAZWUX010000200.1:0-230 GCA_964637665.1 uncultured Anaerolineae bacterium | reverse complement strand
CATTCTGCACGACATCAACGACCGCAAGCGGGCCGAAGAGGCCCTGCGCCAGAGCGAGGAGCGGCATCGCAGCCTGTTCGACCGGGTGCCTATCGGCCTGTACAGGACGAAACCCGACGGGCAGATCGTCGACGCCAACCCGGCGCTCGTGCGCCTGCTGGGCTACGAGGATGTGTCCGAACTGCTGGCCATCGGCGTCGGGCAGATTTTCGCCGACGCCGACACCCGCC
>CAZWUX010000199.1:0-8524 GCA_964637665.1 uncultured Anaerolineae bacterium | reverse complement strand
TCGCGGCTGTCTTGGACGCAACCCTCCATTATTAGCACTCAGGGTTAGTTAGCGCCGGAATCCGTGCTACAATGCGAACGTCGATCCGCCGATTACACACGCAGGCCGCAGGGCATCACCACACGAAAGGGGCCGGGATGCGCATCACAGGCACGGCTGTTATCCCTACAAACCCAGACTGCCCCGCCGCCGCTTCCCACCCCCATCCGGCCAGCGTTCCGGCCAATCCGGCCAGTTACGCTCAAGCGTGGAGTTCGCTGCGCGAACTCCCAGTCAGAACCGAAGGTTCTGTACATCCGGCCATTTATCCGGCCAGTCCGGCCAATCACGCTCAGCCCGTCCGGCCACCCGACCGGTCAATCCGGCCAATCACGCTCGCCCCACCCGGCCATCCGACCGATCATCCGGTAATGGCCGAACGCGCATCCGCCAAACTATCCGGCCAGATCACCCCACGAAAAATCGCCACCCCAGAAAGACCGCCATCCCCAGCAGGATCGTCGCCAGCAGACTCCGCGACCGCCACGCGACGACCGCCGCCGCGATCCCGCCGATCAGGTAGGCGTTCCGCCACGACAGGTCGAGCGGACCCGCGGGCATCAGCACGCCCGGCACGACGATGGCGGTCAGCACTGCCGGGGGAACGTATTTCAGCGCCCGCAGCACACCCTCCGGCGGGTCGATCCGCCCCACCAGCGCCATGACGGGCCAGCGCACCGCGTACGTCACCACCGCCATCCCCACGATCAGCCAGCCGGTGCTCATGCCGCCACCTCCACGTCTGCCGCCTCGGCGGCGGGCCAGATCATCTCGGCGAGCACCCCGGCGGCGATGCCCAGCACGGCGGCCAGCATCAGGCCCAGCTTGTTGGGCAGGCCGTTGGCCGCCACCGCGACGATCCCGCTGACGATGACCGAAGCCAGCGCCGGGCGATCCGCGATGAGCGGCACGATGATGCCGATGAACGTCACGATCATGGCGAAGTCGAGGCCCCAGCTCGCCGGATCGGCGATCTGCGACCCGGCGACGATGCCGATCAGCGTGCAGAGCTGCCAGTTGGCGTACATCGCGACTGCCGAGCCGAGGTAGAACCAGTGCGTGTGCGGGCCATTCTCGCCGTCGCGGTAGCGGGTGATGACGACCGCGTACGTCTCGTCCGTCAGCCAGAAGCCGAGCGGCATCAGCCAGCGCGGCGGCAGGTGCTTGACGTAGGGCGCAAGCGAGGCCGAGTACAGCGCGTGGCGCAGGTTGACGACGAACGTCGTCAGGATGATCAGGCCGGGGGCCAGCCCTCCGGCGATCAGCCCGACGGCGATGAACTGCGCCGACCCGGCGAACACGAACAGGCTCATCGCCTGCGCCTCGACGGGCCGCAGCCCGGCGGAGACGGCCAGCGCGCCGAAGATGATGCCGAACGGGATCGCGCCGAGGATCAGTGGCAGGGTGCCCCTGACCCCGCTGGTAAACTCCGCCCGGCGCGGATGGGATTGGGATGCGGCGGTCATGTGTTCTCCTCCACGAGTTGGAACCCGCCAGAGCGTAATGCCATCGGCCCGATCCTGCAAGCGGACAGGACCGGGCCGGGGGTGATGCGTCTAATATGGTTGGGGAAACGGGCGGCGGGCGATGTTCTTACCCGGCGGATTCTGCCGTCAGGCGCACGCCGTTCTGGGCGGGATCGCGTACCAGCAGGCCGCCCTCGACCCGCTCAGTGAGGATGCCTGCATCCCGCACGCGCGCAAGGACGCGTTCTATCTCGGCGTCGTCGGGCAGCACGATGGTGAAGTGGCGCAGACCGATCGCGTCGTCCGGGGGAGGGGGCGCGTCGGCTCCCTGCCACGTATTCGTGCCGATGTGGTGATGGTAGTCGCCCGCCGCGAAGAACTTCGCCCCCATGCGGGCGGGCAGTTCGAACGGCTGCCCGAAGCCGAGCACGTCGTGGTAGAAGCGCTCCGTCGCGTCGAGGTCGGCGACGTGTAAGTGGACGTGCCCGATTTTCGTCGCCGGGTCGAGTCCGTCCCAAGACGCGGGGTCCTCCGCCAGCACGCCGAACAGCGCGTCGATGTCGAGCGCGCGGTTGCTCAGCATCATCTCCTCGCCGGTGCGCGGCCACTGCTCGCGCGGGAAGTCCCAGGCCAGCTCGATGCCGTTGCCCTCGGCGTCGGGCAGGTAGAGGGCGAGGTGCGTGCCGTGATTAGCCGTCCCCTGGATGGGCGTGTGCGTCTCGGCGATGCGCTTCAGCAGGTGGGCGAGGTCCCAGCGGGTCGGCACGAGGAAGGCGGTGTGATACAGCCCGGTCGTACCGCGCACCCGGCGCGCGCCCGGCCCCTCGGTCAGGCGGAGTAAATCCTCACCGCCCGCGCCCAGCCCGGCGGAATCGCCTTCGCGCCAGTGCAGCCGGAACCCCAGAATATCCCGGTAGAACGCGATCTGTTTATCGAGGTTGGCGGTTGTGTAGTGAACGGTCCCCAGCCAGGTCGCCGGATGGATGGTCTGTACGTCCTGCGCTTCTTTTTCTACCGATACGGTCATGGTCATCATCGATTCGCAGCCAATCGTTCGTGTGTAAGGAGGCTAGCGCCGGGACCGCCCGTTTTCAAGGGCGATGTCCGTTTCTTACACACTTTCGACCTTCGCGCCTCTGCTTCTATCCCCCTGCCTCCCTCACACTGTGATGATGACTCGCCCTCCGGTGTGACCCGTCTCGTAGTAGCGCAGGGCGTCGTGCACCTCGTCCAGCGGGAAGCACGGCCCGACGATGGGCCTCAGTTCCCCGGCCTGCAGAAACGCCTCAAACTGGTCCGTGATGTTCTTACCCGGTGGTTTGGGCGGCATCGCTACCATTCGCGGCCCCCCGGCCAGCGAAACCCACGTCTGCTGAAAGAGTAGGCCCGGCGAAAACGCGGTCGTGACGTAAGCGCCAGCGGGGGCCAGCGCGCGCCTGCACTCTGCGTATGAACGCTTCGCCACTGCGTCGAGGATCAGGTCGTAGCGCTCCCGCTGCCGGGCGAAGTCCTCCTGCGTGTAGTCGACGACGCGGTCCGCGCCCAGCCCGCGCACCGCGTCGAGGTTGGCAGGGCCGCACACGCCCGTCAGCCTGCCAGCCCCCAGCAGCCGGGCGATCTGCACGGCGAGCGACCCCACGCCGCCCGACGCCCCGTTGATCAGCACCGTCTGCCCCGGCTCCAGCCCGCCCAGGTCGCACAGGCAGGTCAGGGCCGTGATGGCGGAGAAGTGGACTGCCGCCGCTTCCTCGAACGACAGGTCCACCGGTTTTTGGAATAGCACAGTTTCGGGGATGCACACGTATTCCGCGTAGCCCCCGCACGTGTCGCTGTGCCCGAACACCGCATCGCCCGGCCCGAACAGCGTGACACCCGGCCCGACCGCCTCGACCGTCCCGGCCACCTCTGAGCCGAGGATCGGGTAGCGGGGTTTGAACAGCCCGGCCAGCACGCGCGCCATGAAGGGCGTGCCGGTCATAAAATGCCAGTCGAATGGCAGGACAGCCGCCGCGTGGACTTTGATCAGCGCCTCGCCCGCCGCCGGAGAGGGTTTTGCAACCTCCTCCAGGCTGAGCACGTCGGGTGGGCCGTAGTTGTGGTAGACCGCTGCTTTCATCGTAAGTTCCTTCGGGTGCAGCGAGGATAAACAAGGGGGTGGAAGGATGCGGGACGGTGATCGCTCGACGGGCCGGATGCGCCGTGTAGAGCGGGGTCGGCCCGGTGGGGGGAGGGCGTGCCGGGTTTTCGCTGCCATAGTGTAACTGAAGGGTAGGTGAGAGCAAAGCCCGGCCCTCTGCACGCGCAGGACAAACTGTGCTATGCTGAGAAGCGGTGATCCCGGCGGTGACGCGCCGGGGCCGGAAAACGTGGAGAAAGCAAGGCTTTCTCCCAATGAAAACGCTTCGCGTTTTCTACCGCATCGCAAGCAGGGAAGGCACACCCATGACCCCTCTGGCTAGAACGGCGCTCATCACTCTGACGGGGCTGATCGCGCTGGGCGCGCTGATCGTGATCGGCCTCCGGATCAAACCGAGAACCGCGCCGCCCGCCGACCTCGGCCCCGCGCACGATCTCGGCACGGTTCCGCTGCCGCCCGACCTGCCCGCGCCGGTGCGCCGCCACTACGAGACGGCCTTCGGGGAGCGCGTCCCGGTGATCCGCACGGCGGTGGTGTGGGGCGCGCCGCGCTTCCGGCTGGGGCGGCTGTGGACGCGGATGCGCAACGTGACGTATTATGCGCCGGGCCAGCATTACAGGGAGATGGATGTCGGCTGGTTCGGCATCCCGGTGATGCGGGGGCGCGAGTATCACCGCGACGGAAAGGCCGCGATGCACATTGCAGGGCGGGTGATCGATGGGCCGAGCGTCGATCAGGCTGGATGCCTCGGCTCGTGGGGCGAGGAACTGCTGGTGACCCCCTCCGTGTTCGTCACCGCGCCGGGGGTGCGCTGGGAGCCGATCGACGAGGCGGCGGCCCGGCTGATCGTGCCCTGCGGGATGGGTGAGGAGAGCTTCACGGTGGCGTTCGACCCGGACACCGGGCTGATGTCCGGCGCGGCGGCGATGCGCTACCGGGGGCAGGAGACGGAAAAGACGCTGTGGGTGCTCGACTTCGGAGACTGGCAGGAAGTCGATGGGCGGATGATCCCGGCGGAGGGCAGCGGGCAGTGGGCGGACGAGGCCCAGCCGTACACGATCTGGTCGATAGATGGCATGGTGACGAACGTCGACATCTCCGAGCACATTCCAAGCGCGCCCGACCCGGCGGAATGAGGGGATAAGCGCGGCTCCGGGCAGGGCAGGCAGGCCCGCGCCGGGAAACGCATCGACCCCCGGCGGGGCGACCGCGACCCTCGCGGCCCACCTGACCCTGTTGGCGGGTGAGCGGTTCATCTATAATAGAGGCAACTAAGAGGCGCGCCCGGACCGGGTCCGGCGGGCCTCTCCGGCGTTATTCAGGGATCACGGGCGAAACTGCCCGGCGGGGGAGGGGGTGCGAGAAGGGCGCATGAAAAATCTGCACGATCTGGTCATCGGGCCGCCGCTGCCCACCCAGCGCATCGCGGAGGAACGGCTGGGCCGGGTGCGGGCGCTGGCGGCGCTCTCGCCGGACGCGCTGGCGTCCATCGCCTACGCCAATCAGGAAATTTACCTGGGGCTGGCCGCCGCCGGAGCGGCGGGGCTGGCCTACGCATGGCCGATTGCGCTGGCAATTGCCGGGCTGCTGGGGCTGGTCGCGCTGTCGTACACGCAGGTCATCAGCGCCTATCCGGGCGGGGGTGGATCGTACACCGTCGCCCGCGAAAATCTGGGCGTGAACGCCGGGCTGATCGCCGCCGCCGCGCTGACGACGAACTACGTGCTCAACGTGGCGGTGAGCGTCACGGCGGGCGTGGAGGCCGCCGCCTCGGCCTTCCCGGCGCTGTGGCCCTACCGGACGACCATCGCGCTGGGCCTGCTGGCGGCCATCACGCTGGCGAATCTGCGCGGGCTGCGCGAGGCAGGCGCGGTGATGTCGGGGCCGGTGCTGGCGTTCATCGCGACCTACCTCATCCTGATCGCCGCCGGGCTGATCCGGGCCGGTGTGGAAGGGGCGGCCCCGCGGCCCGTGCCGCCGATCTCCGCCGGGCTGGTCGCGCCCGCGCTGCTGCTGCGCACCTTCGCCGCCGGATGCACGTCGCTGACGGGCATCGAGTCGATCAGCAACGGCGTGCCGGTCTTCAAGCCGCCGGAAATACGCCACGCGAATCAGGTGATGATTGCGATGGCGGCCCTGATGGGCATCCTGTTTCTGGGTACGGTGGGGCTGACGGAGGCGCTGGGCGTGACGGCAGGGCCGGAGGAGACGATCCTCTCGGCGCTGGCGCGGCGCGTGTTCGGACGGGGGCCGGGGCCGGAGGCAGCTTACCTTTTCGTGCAGGGGGTGACGCTGCTCGTGCTGGTCGTGGCGGCCAACACAAGCTTCGTGGGGTTCCCCCGGCTGGCGTCGGTCGTCGCGCGGGACGGCTACATGCCCCGGCAGCTTACGCTGCTGGGGGACCGGCTCGTGTTCTCGAACAGCATTCTGCTGCTGGCGGGGGTGGCCGGGGCGCTCGTCGCAGCGTTTGGCGGCGACACTCACGCGCTGATCCCGCTGTTCGCGGTGGGGGCCTTCCTGGCCTTCACACTGTCTCAGGCGGGAATGGTCGTCCACTGGTGGCGGGCGCGCGAAGGAGCGTGGCTACCCAAGGCCGCGCTGAACGGCGTCGGGCTGCTGGCGACGGGCGCGGCGCTGCTCGTGATCGGGTATACGAAGTTCCTCGAAGGCGCCTGGGTGGTGATCCTGCTCATCCCGCTGCTCGTGGTGGGCTTCCGGCGGATCAACGGCCATTACCGGGCCACCGCCGCCCAGCTTACCCTGCACAACAAGGCGCGCATCCCGACCGTCAGACCGCTCGACAGGCCGCGCGTCGTGCTGCCGATTTCGGGGGTGCACCGGGGCGTCATCGCGGCGCTGCGCTATGCGCGGTCGATCTCGGACCACGTCACGGTGGTGTACGTCGAGATCGAGCCGGGGCGCGGCGAGCACGTCCGCGAGGAGTGGAAGGCATGGGGATTGGACGAGGTGGCATCGCTGGTCGTCGTGCCCTCACCGTACCGGTCGATCATCGGGCCGTTCCTCGACTTTCTCGACGCCTCCGACCGCGCGCACAACGATGGGCAGCTTGCCACCGTGCTGCTGCCGGAATTCATCCCGGCCCGCTGGTGGGAGAGTCTGCTGCATAATCAGACCGCATGGCTGCTCAAGCTGGCGCTGCTGTACCGGCGTCGGCGGCTGGGGCGCACGCGGGCGATCATCGACGTGCCGTATTATCTGAGGAAGTAGTTATCAGTTACGAGTTGCCAGTTGCCAGTGGATAGTTGGCCGGGGAGCAGAGTGAAGAGGTGCTTTCTGGTGGGCAGGATGCACTTTCCGGGTAGGGGGCAGGAAACGCATAGCAACCCCGGCGGGGTGACTCTCGCTCGAACCACAAATCTGGCATCCGCCGGGCCCTGTTGACAGATAGATGGATGCGCTTTTCCGAGCACGGCGTGTTACACTTCTGGCCATGACCGCCTCCCACGTCGAACGCATACCCTCGATCAAAGACCCGCGCGTGGTTGAAGCCCGTTTGCTTGCGTCGTCGGTTGCGCGGCGTGAGGTGGGGAAGTGCCTGTTGTACGGCGAACAGCAGATCCGCTGGGCGCTCGAAGCGGGCACAGCCGTCGATTACGTTTTCTTCGATGATGCGAACGGCGATCCGCCGGAACTGGTGGGCGTGGCGGCGTATTTTGCCGTCAGCGGGGGTGTGTTGAAGAAGATCACAGGGACATCCTACGTGATCTCCCCGGTCGGCGTCGCCCATGTTCCGCTGGCTGACAGGTCTTCGCCGTCCACCAATTTTGTGCTGCTGCTCGACGACGTGCGGGACCGGGGGAATCTGGGCACGATCATCCGCACGGCGCGGGCGTTCGGCGTGCGGGAGGTCGTGATCGGTGGGGCGGAGAGTGACCTCTTCCATCGCAAGACGATTGATGCCTCGCGGGGGGCCGTCTTCGCCGTGCGGTTGATGCGCGCCGCGTCCGGGCGCGAAGCGGCGCAGTGGCTAAAAGCTGCCGGGTACCAGGTGGTCGCCACCAGCCCACATGCGCCGGGCATCCAATCACTGGCGGCACTGGAACCCCGGCCCGTCGTGCTGGTGGTGGGCAATGAATCGCATGGCATTTCCGAGGAGTTTGAGGCTGAGGCGGATTCGCTGGTGCGAATCCCGATGGCAGGCCCGGTCGAGTCGCTCAACGTGGGCGTGGCGACCGGGATCAGCGTATATGAGCTTAGATTGAAGCTGGTGCTGGCGATGCTGACTGACTACATTCGCAGGACGTTAGGACGCGAGGTGAACGTCGCCGCGAAGTTGATCGAGATGGCGTTTGATCGGCGGCTGCAGGCGGTCACCGACCTGAACAGTACACAGGCGATATTGCTGATGATCATGGCCTGTGACGGAGTCATGCCCCGCGAGCAGGTCGAGAAGGACACGGCGGCACATGGCGCGGAACTTGACTCTCTGCTCGATCCGCTGCTGAGCAGCGGCACCGTCAGGCTCGATGCGGAGCGCGGCGGCTATACCCTCACCGAGGCGGGCAAGACGCTGCTCAGCCAGTTGTGGCCTGTGCTTGAAGCGACCGAGGACGACATACTGGCCGGGCTTAACCACGCGGAGCGCGAACAGTTCCGGGGGTTCATCAAGCGGGTTCAGGAGAACTGCCTGACCATCATTGGGGAGGCAGACGCATCGTGACCGCCGCGTAAGGATCGGGCGACGCCACACCGGACAGCGTGGAGAACGGCGCAGCCGTTCTCCCAGTGGAAGACGCTCCGCGTCTTCCAACCATCCCAACCCCGGCGGGGCGACCCTCGCTCAGCGCACAAACGCCCGGCCAACAAGCCGGGCGCTCGTTATCCACATGATGAGGCAGAAAAGCCTGCCTCGCTGCCGCTT
>CAZWUX010000198.1:0-8568 GCA_964637665.1 uncultured Anaerolineae bacterium | reverse complement strand
TCAGCCGCCTTCCGTCAGCGTGAGCGCCATCCACTCGATGTCGTAGACCGCATCCCCCACCCGCATGTAAGCCGGTTCGACGCCCCACGTGACGAACCCCGCCGCGCGGTACAGCCGCCGCGCGGGCAGGTTGCCGACCGTCACCGCCAGCCCGACCTGCTCGACGCCGCCGAGGCCGCGTAGATGATCCAGCCCGGCGTCGAGCAGCGCCCTGCCGTGCCCCCGCCCGCGATGCTCCGGCGCGACGTACATCGCGCCGATCTCCCCGTGATGCCGCTTCTTGCGGCGGTGGTCCCGCCCGACGTAGATGGTGCCCACCAGCTCGCCGCCGACGAAGCCGCCCAGCACGCCGTTTTCGGGCAGGCCGCCCGTCAGCCGCCTGCGGATCGCCGCGTCGGTCAGGGCGTCGAACTCCGCCACCGACAGGCCGAACGCCTCCGGGTGGTCGGTCAGGGCGCGCCGCCGGACCGCGCGGTAGGCGGCGGCGTCGTCGGCTTGCAGCATTCGGATGTGCATATCAGTGCGCTCACTGGCTTGCTTCGCAAGCTTTTAGTTACGAGTTGCCAGTTTCGAGTTACGAGTTTTCAGTTGGATGAACCGCTTGTCCGCCGGAGGCGGAGTTCTGAGCGGCTGTCACGGTCGGCAGGCCGCGCTTGCGATGTGCTCATCAGACGACCTGAGCTTCACACACTAGCACTTGGCACTCTGCACTTGGCACTCTGCACTTACAAAGGGCGGGGAGTCTCGCCGAAGAACCCGCCCCTACCCCGAACGCGCATCACAGACGCGGGCTCCCCCTACCCCCGCACCCCGACCGCCTTGAAAAACGTGTAGCAGAACACGCCGTCCGGCCCGGTCGTGCGGTAAAGCGCCCGGATGCCCTCGTCGAACGTGTCTGCGTCGAGCAGCCCGGCGTCCAGGGCCGATTCGCGCACGCCCTCGATCATCGCCGTGAAGGTGTTTTTCGTGAATCCCTCGACCAGATGCGGCCTGCTCGCGTCGACGTACACCATGCGCGGCGACACGCTCACCGCGTCGAACCCGGCGGCGCTCAGCAGCGGATACAGCTCCCTGCCGATGTTCGCGTTGCCGCCCGCCCGCCGCTGAAGCTCGACCTGACACCGGATCGCGCGGTGGGCGGCCTCGCTGTCGGGGTAGAAATACGTCGATCCGTGATCGCCCTCGATGACGGTCATCGTGCCGCCGGGTTTCAGCCGGGATTTCAGCGCGCGCAGCGCGTCGAGGGGATGCGCCAGATGTTCGAGCACGAAGCACACGAAAACGTGGTCGAACGACCCCGGCGCGTAGGGCAGGTCGAAGATATCGCCCTGCTGGAACGTGACGTTGGCGAACCCCAACGCCTCGACCCGCCCCCGCGCCTCCGCGACCGAGCTTGCCGAGATATCGACCGAAGTGATGTGGGCCTGCGGGCTGTTGTGGGCCAGCGTGACGGTCTGCGCGCCGACGCCGCACCCGGCCTCCAGCACCCGGCTGCCCGGCGGGTAGGCCGTGTCGGCGTGCAGCAGGTCGACCAGCGTCGACGCCTGATCTTGCAGGCGGATGTTTTCGCGCACGTTGTATCCGTGGACGTAGTTGGTGCTCATTGCTCCGGTCTTTCGTGATGATAGTGCCAGTACAAAAACCTCCGGTTGTGGAGGCAGGTTTAAGGGGTTTGCAGGGACTCGCTCGCGGGCTGGTGTGATCGGTGTGTATAGACGATATGGAGGTCTACGACAAAGATGAGAAGCAGGCCCGCCGCGTATATCGCCCCTGAGATCGGCGTCACTTCGCCTGCTGAGAGCGCGAGGCCCAGCAGCATCATGACGATGCTCAGCATCTGAGCGTACACGACGAGCCGCCACGCCCGGTAGTTCGCCTTCGACGCCAGCCCGACGCCGACGACGCCCGGAAGGATCATCCAGCCCCCCACGGCCCGCGCGGTTAACGTGGTCGTGGGCCACGGCCAGAGGGGCCTGAGGGCGTCCGGGAAAAAGTACATCAGCAGGCCCGCAGCCAGCAGGCCGACTCCGAAAAATAGCTGCGCGTAGGTGTGGAACTTCGAGATGTTCCGCACGCTTTCGTCAGGGGCGCTCCGGTGTGCATAAATGGCGTAGCCCAGAACCGGCGGCAGGCCGAAGTAGAGCACATCCCACAGCAGGGTCGGAAACTGATGGTGCGGGAAGCGGCCCCAGTGCAAAAGCGTGATCCCCGCCATCGACAGCACGAAGGCGAGCACGGCCCGCACGCCGATTCGTACCTCGCTCCATTCTCTGGCATAGCCAAATGCGATCGCTCCGAAAAACAGCGCTCCGCCAAGGTATCCGGCGCCGATCAGGCGGCAGGTTGCAGGCGAGGTGATCTCCCACGCAAACAGCGTTCCCGTCTGGCCGGTGAAGAACCAGAGGATGACGAACGCCGCCAGCAGGATCGGCGCGATGATCCACGACAGGTAGACGAACCACTTCGCTATTTTCATTTCCCGCACCCCCGAAAATAGATTCGTCGAGCGCGAACGTTGGGGTCCTTGTTAAGTATCGTGCTTCACCCCCGATGAGCGGTGAAAAACGCGAGCGTATTTCTACCATCGCAAGCCCGGCCTGCCGACCGTGACAGACGGTCAGCCCCCCGCACTGGCGGACGAGCGGTTCATTCCCCAATCCTCAACTGGTAACTCGCAACTCGTAACTGAAAGCGAGCGCAGCGAGCGGCTTGCAAGCAAGCGTACTGACCGACTGATAGACTGACCGACTACTGATTACCCTATCCCCCTGCCCCACAACAGCTCCAGCTCCTCGCGCGTGCCGTTGAACCAGTTCCGGTCGCAGCGCTTGACGCCGCGCACGCCGCGCGGCTCCGGGCCGTTCGCGCCGTCCGTGTACTGCCACAGCGTCCACGTCCGCCACTGGGCGGGCAGCATGGGCGCAACCCAGTAGTAGGCGACCCACAGCGGGCACTCGCCGAGCACGGTCGAGGGCGCATCGCCGATGAACTCCCGGATGTACCAGCGCCCGGTGTAGAGCACCGGCCAGCGGCCCGTTTTCTCGCGGACCTGCTGCACGAACGCCTCGGCCTCGGTCAGCGTCATACTCCTGCCGTGCGGGTTGCGCTCGAAGTCGAGCGCCAGCAGCGTGCGGTCGTCGGGCTGCACGGTGTCGAGGAAATGCCGGGCCTGCCCCACCGGATCGCCGCCCTCGCCGAAGTGATACGCGCCCCACAGCAGGCCCAGCTCGCGCGCCCGCTCGCGGCGGCCCGCGTACCGCTCGTCGACGAAGCCCGTGCCCTGCGTCGCCTTGTGGACGACCGCCACGATGCCGTCATCGCACATCTCCGCCCAGTTCGTGATCGTGTTGTGGTGCGAGAGGTCGATGACGACGTTCAGCCGGGCGCGTTCCTCCGGCTCCGGCACGTCGATCAGCGCGAACAGAATCTGCCCGAAGAACTCCCCGGCGGGGTTTTTCGCCTTCCACGTGCTGCGGCGAAAACCGGGCGCGTCGGGCGCGGTGAGCGTCACCGACACCTCGGCGAACGCGCCCGGTTCGGTGGGCGGCAGGGGCACGGCGTCCGGCGCGCCCATCTGCTCGTCGTTGAAGAAGGCCAGCGTGTAGCCCTCGCCCCACGCGGTCGAGCCTGCGTTCAGCACGCGCCACGTCTTGACGAACGCGGTGCCCGCCTCGACGGGCGTGTTGTCAGGCACGGTGATGTCGGCCTGGTACTTCAGGCCGTCCAGCGGGGCGGGAGCCGTCCCTGATGCGTGCGTGAATGGGTCGAGGAAGGGCGTGGGGTCGATGATGTCGTTGGGATAGGCCGTCGCGCCCCCGGCGGTGGCGCCCT
The DNA here is from genome assembly GCA_964637665.1 of uncultured Anaerolineae bacterium. GTDB lineage: Bacteria > Chloroflexota > Anaerolineae > Aggregatilineales > UBA3940 > CAZWUX01. The sequence goes on along the minus strand of CAZWUX010000198.1, from coordinate 4,737 downwards.
TTCGCTTCAGCGTCAGGTGCAGATGCGCGCCGTCCGAGTTGCCGGTTTCGTCGGCGATGCCGATCACGTCGCCCGCCTTCACCTGCTGGTCGGGCACGACCCCGGCGCTGAACAGGTGCGCGTAGATCGTCGTGAAGTCGCCCTCGTCCGTCTCGTGCCGGATGCGGATCTGGTTGCCGTAGGGGAATTTCTTGCGGTCTTTGTTCCCGTCCTTACGCACCTCGCTGACGATGCCATCCGCGCACGCGAAAACCTTGCTGCCCGTCGGGGCCTGAAAGTCGAGGCCCTCATGGCCGGGCAGGCCGAACGCCTTGTAGACTTCCGGTCGCTTGCCAAACTCCTGGTTGATGTGGCCGAATTCCGTCGGCCAGCGGAGTCGAAAAGCCATCCTGGTATCCTCCTCCGTGTGCATCCCGCGCTTCGCAAGCTTTTCTATACCATTATAGTCTTGTTATGGGTCGGGGGATATTGGAGTGCAGAGTGCCAAGTGCTAAGTGCCGAGTTAGGGGATGAACTGCTCCGGGCCGGAGGGCGAGGTCGGGCGCGTGGGGCGAGGGTTTAGAAACGCTCTGCGTGCGTTGCACAACTGATGTTGTGCAACACCTAACTTGGAAGAACGGCTGCGCCGTTCTTCACGTCGGGAGGCCGGGGGTCGATGCGGTATTGAACCGCGAAGCGGTTCAAACTGGGAGAAAAAGCTAGGCGATAGCCAATGATTTGCTCTAACCTGCAAGACCATTATGGACTCTTGCCTGAATTGGCATTAGACTGGAGTTGATAAACCATTGCGTTTTGGCCGGGAGCCACTCGTAGAGCGTCCACATACCATCACAGCCTCATAGCACTTCACCAGAGCCCTTCTGCGTGTGGCTCATGCTATTCATAGCAGTCATTTAGCATCGCTCATTTACTGTGCCTCAGCCAGAAAAGAGGTGCCCAACCACTACCCGACGCAGTTTGGCAGACACTTGAACCCAGGAGGAATGAAAAGTGAACACGCAAGGGACCACGACCATGCTGGAAGATAGGAAAGTGAATGTGAAGGCTAAGCTCGCCCTGCTGTGGGTAGCCTTGATGTTCTTCTACATATATAACGATCTTCTCTCACTTAATCAGCCAGGGCATGTAGCGGCACTGGTAGAGGGACAGTTAGAAGGCGTACAGTTCACTCAACCACTCCTGTTCGGCGCGGCGGTGTTGATGGCGTTTCCGAGCTTCATGATCCTGCTGTCTCTCACATTGAAGGCCAGAGCGAATCGCCTTGTGAACATCATCGTAGGCATTCTCCATGTGTTTGTCCTGCTCGGCACACAGTTTGTGGGCGAGGGCGAGGTATGGCTTTACTGGAGACTCTATGAGGTGCTGGAAGCCGGGTTCCTCGCGCTCATCATCTGGACCGCATGGAAGTGGCCCACACAGCCGGTGTAAGCCGCTTGCTCGCTCCCGCCGCGCTTCATAGCGACAGATGAGTCGGCCTATCAGCCGGACAACTCACGCCTTCTCGCCACCGGGCGAGAATACTTCCCGGCGCATACTGAGGGGGGCGGCGTGACCAGATTTCTGACCCCCCGCCGATTTTTCCGCGCGAACCCCCTGGCCCTCGCTCACGCTCGGACAAATCTGAGCGCAGCGAAGGTCAGGGGGTTATGGTCAGGGAAATGAACCGCTCCGGGCCGGATGGCGAGGTCGGGTGCGCGGGGCGAGGGTCGGCAGGCCGGGGGTCGATGTGCTCACCGGGGGGACGGCGGTCAGGCACGGCGGGGTGATGCTCTATATAATGGAGTCGGGCCAACGGAGCCGATATACCGCTCTCTCTTTCATCTGGAGGTAGCTATGATACGCCAACTCGGCGTCGTCGAAACGATTCTGCGCAGCCGTCTGGATTTCTTCCACGAAATCCGCGACGGGATCGACCTGCCGTCGAAGCTGCGCGCGATGGTGATCTCCAGCCTGATTTTTTTCGCCATTTACGGCGCGATCATGGGGTCCACCCACAGCGTATGGCAGGCGCTCAGCTCGGCGGTCAAGCTGCCCGTCCTGTTTCTGGCGACGCTGTTCATCTGCGCGCCGACGCTCTACTTTTTCAACGTGCTGTTCGGCTCGGATCAAAGCCTGCGGCAGAACATCGCCCTCATCCTGACCGCCATCACCGTGACAGCCGTTCTGCTGCTCTCCTTCGCGCCGATCACGCTGTTTTTCCTGCTGACGACGAGCCAGTACCAGTTCTTCAAGCTGCTCAACGTCGGCATCTTCTCCATCGCGGGCATCATGGGGGTGCGCTTCCTCAGCCAGGGGATGCGGATCGTGGCGGGTGTGAGCGGGGAAGGGGAACGCAGCCTGCGCTGGGTGCTGCGCCTGTGGATGTTCCTGTACGCGTTCGTGGGCAGCCAGCTCGCGTGGACGCTCCGCCCCTTCATCGGCGCGCCCAGCATCCCGTTCGAGCTGTTCCGCCAGCTTGGCGGGAACTTCTACACGAATGTATTCGCCAGCATCGGCGAGATACTCGGCTTCGTGACGGTCCGATAGGAGGGTCAGGATGACCGGAAATGATGCCTCCAAGATCGATCAACTGCTGGACCTGCTGCTCGACGCGCTGCAAGAGCGCGAGGCGGCGCGACGCGCCGAACGGCGGGATGTCCACCCCCCGCCGCCGCTAGAGGAGACACCGGAGGATGAGCCGCCGGAGCCGGTTCCGGCCCCGCTGGCGGCAGCAGAACGGGACGAGCCATTCGATGTCGACCGGGGGCCTGACCGGGAAACCGGGGGCGAGGTCGAGCCGCCGGTGATGCAGGAGCCTGACCGGGAGCCTGAGGTCGAGGGGGCGGTGATGGCCGCGCCTGACGCCCCGGAGAAGCCGCCCACCATCCACCTCGACCGGATGCTCGGCAGGCTGGTGATCGTACTGCTGGCGCTCGTCGTGCTGATCAACATCCCGTTCAACCGCTACGGCACGAATCTGGCCCGCGCGATGCCCGACCGGCAGGCGCTCGTGATCCGCGACGGGCTGCTGCTGAAGGGTGACGGCGACGAGGTTTACGTGCTGGAGGATAACCACAAACGCTGGATCAGCTCGCTCGAAGCGTTCGAGTACTACGGCTACCGCTGGGATGAGGTCAATCAGGTGGACGACGACTTTCTGGCCCGGTTCCCGGATGGCCCGGCGTTGAGCATCCTGTACAAATGCACCAACAGCCCGCACGTATACGCCATCGAAAACGGCGTGAAGCGCTGGATCGAGGATATCCCCACTTTCGAGGCGGAGGGCTACGTGTGGGACGACGTGCAGATCGTGCCCTGTGGGAGGTTGCGCGGCATCCCCGACGGTCCGCCCATCCCGCCCGACGCGGGCGAGCCGCCGCCACCGCTGCCGTGAATCTGAGCTGCACAGGCGGCGGTCAGGTACGGGAGGGTAACGCCCTGTATAATGTAGCGGAGCGTAAGGTATGAGAGATGACGACATCGAAAAACAGCGTTCCGATTCGCCTACCCGTAGAACGCTGGGTGCATATTGTCGAAGAACATCCTGAAATGGAAGGGATGCGCGCCGACGTATTAGAAACCGTCCGCGATCCGCAGCGTATCGTGCAGGGCGGCGCGGGTGAACTGATTGCGGTGCGGATGGTAGAGGAAAATAAGTGGCTGGTAGCCGTCTATCGGGAACTGGATGATGATGGGTTTGTCATCACCGCGTTTCTGACGAGGCGCGCCCGGTGGTTTCAACGGAGAGTGCAGATATGGCCGTAGCAGATTTCAGAGACTACCTGAAAGTCATGGACCTGATCCGGCAGCATCCCCGGCAGAGTGTGTCGCTGGCCTATGATGCTGAGGCAGACGTACTGTACATCAACTTCAGGAAGGGCGTCGCCGCCGACGACAGCGAGATGACGGACGAGAACGTGATCGTCCGCTACAAAGACGACGACGTGATCGGCTATACGGTTCTTCACGCCAGCCAGCGCTGACTGGCGGCGAGCGCCGGGGGCTGTCCGCCGCACAGGCGGCGGCAGCCTGCCGCCGGGCGGGCGAGGTGATCCGGCTGGTCACGGCGATGATGGGGTGAGAGGACGTGGAAAAACGAAAAGCAGGGAAAGAGGTCCTCGAACTAGTATTATCCATCCTCGGCATCATCGCGGCGCTGGTCTTCATTTATGCAGCGTGGCTTATTATCGTCGGGGGTTTCCGCCCCAGGCTGAACTGCCGGGCACGCGATACTCAGATTCCGAGTGTCCCAGTGTATCCGAACAGCACACCGGTCGCGGAGGAATTCGTGTTCGATGCCTTCAGCTTCGGCGAGTATCACTACACCTATGAGACGCGCGATCCGCTGCCCCTTGTCTCACAGTATTATGAGGAAAAGGGACGCTGTCTCAGGCAGAATGACTGTTCGGGGAAAGCCACGCCCTTCGGGACTTACAATGTTGTTCTCAGAACACCCGGAGAGGAAAACAATCCTTACATCACCCCGGCTCCCCCACAACCAGCCAGCAGCGTCCAGCTTGAGGAGAATGAAAACCCGGGCACTCGCATCCTCATCACGATTAGCTGGGATAGATGTTATCCCGGTTGGATGTGGGATGAAGGCTCCGTAGAAGGTCAGTAATCGATGGCGTGCGTCCGTCTGGTCTGGTCACGGCAATGATAGGGTGAGGGAACGTCGCGCTGCCCCTCGCGCTGGGGCTGGCAGTGCGGTCGGTGATACGGCGGGGCTGAGCGCATCCCGGCAGGCCCCCTACCCCG
>CAZWUX010000197.1:0-8594 GCA_964637665.1 uncultured Anaerolineae bacterium | reverse complement strand
CGGTGAGCAGCAGCAGGCGATCCGCCTCGTCGCGCAGAATCCGGGCGTCGGGCAGCGCGCCGACCGCCAGCCGCGCCGATTCGCCGTCGCCGTCCCAGAACACGAGGTCGCCGCCCCCGTCGATGAAGGCGATCCGCCCGTCCGCCAGTTCGACCGGGTGGGTCAGCGGCGAGGCGCTGTCCAGCGGGGGGGTGATGAGCGCCGCCTGCCCGCCCTCCACGCGGAGCAGGGGTGGGGCGTCCGGCGGCAGCGAATCGGGTGTGATGGGGGCGTCCTCCACCACGCCGTCGTGTGCCAGCAAACCCCGCACGCGGCCATCGGCCAGCGCGACCGCCCACAGCGATCCGCCCTCGACCGGCACGCCGACCACCCAGCGCGGCGCGCCGTCCAGCGGCACGTCGACCGGGGCTGCGCCCGGCAGCCCGCCGCTCCCGGCGACGAGGTGGTTGCCGTCCGCGCGGTGATAGGTGTAGCCGAACAGCACGTCGCCAGCCGGGGTGTCCACACGGTCGGGAGCCGTCGAGACCACCGCCGGGGCGGACGGGGACGCATCGGACCGCCGGGTGGTCGGCGGGTTCTGTGGCGATGCGCCAGCACCGGCGGACCCCCCAGTGGTTCCACAGGCAGACAGCCCCAGTGATATCACGATCAGGCTCAGAACAGGCATCAAACGGTTCAACATGATCCCCTTACGAGTGAATCCCTGCCAGATCGATGCGCCGGGGGCGGCCCGACTTACGTACTATTACCAATATCCCCGGCTTGTGCCCTCGTCTAGAATCTAATTACGCGGGCTATAGGATCACTTCAGGAGACTTCAACATGGCAATGAGCATCCCGGCAGAAGCAATCTCGTTCGGCAATCCGCGCGCTGAGTTCTCGACACAGGGCGCGCTCGCCAATTACGTCGGGCTTCCGGTCGTCGGGCTGGGGATGATCGTGGGCGGCATCGCATTGATGGCGATCGACGCGCTGCCCGGCATCAGCGGCCTGCTGGCGGCGATGGGAGTCATTATTCTGTCCGTCGGAGGCTACCAGTTCTTCAGTGCGCTGCTCGGCCCACCGCAGCGCGTCTGGATTTTCGACGGCGGGATGATCGTCCAGAAGGGCGAGAGCCACGAGGAGATCCGGTGGGAGGCCATGCAGGCCATCTATCAGAATATCTACACCTACCGCCTCAGCATCATCCCCATTGTCAAACAGCACACCTACGCGCTGGAAATGAAAGACGGGCGGACCATCACCCTGAGCCGCCACATCCAGGACATCGAATCGCTCGGAAAGATGCTCCACAACCGGCTGACCGACCAGCAGTTCCCCGCCGCGCTTGAAACGCTGCGCGAGGGCGGCACGCTGACCTTCGGCCCGATCCGCGTCAACGGTCATGGTCTGCAAAACGGCGGTGATCTCCTGCCCTGGGAGGAGATCAGGCACGTCCGCCTCGTCAACGGCCAGATCCAGGTAAAAGAAGCGGCCCGCACCTTCACATGGAAGGGCGTCCCCGCTTCGAAGGTCCCGAATCTGTATCTGTTCCTGACGCTCATCAACAAGGTCGTCGCGACGAACAAGGCCTGAGTGCACACACAGAAGTCGTGACGGGTCACCCCTCTGTGTTTGCAGTATAAGTACAGCTTATTATTTAACACTTTCGATGTAGCCGTACTTAGTGCTCTGCCAAATGAGTCCTGTATCCGCTTAAACCCCCTGATCTGGGCCGCAAGGCTCGCAGGGGGTTTTCGCTGGAGCGCAAAACTCAGGTTTACGGAGCGCCAGCCCCCGTCCGTTAGTACGCGCCGCGCCCGGTGAGGACGATGCCCGCCGTCCGCCACAGGATGCGCACGTCGAGCCACAGTGAATAGTTGCGGATGTAGAACAGGTCTTCCTCGGTATAGAGGTGCATGGGCCGCTCGGCCCGCCCATTGATCTGCCACCAGCCCGTCATGCCCTGCGGCACCTCGAACCGCTTGCGCTGCCAGGGTTCGTACTCACGCACGAGCCAGGGAAGCTCCGGGCGCGGCCCGACGAGGCTCATATCCCCTTTAAGCACGTTGAAAAGCTGCGGAAGCTCGTCCAGACTGGTGCGCCGCAGGAACCGCCCGACGCGTGTCACGCGCGGATCGTCCACCCGCTTGTAGAAGATGTTGCCCTCCTCGTCGCGCTGCACGACCTCGTCCAGCCGCTTGTCGGCGTCGACCACCATCGACCGGAATTTGATCATCTTGAACAGCCGCCCGCCCTCGCCGACGCGCTCCTGGTAGTAGAGCGCCGGGCCGGGGCTGTCCAGCTTGATGGCGAGCGCGATCAGACCCAGCAGCGGCAGTGCGGGGACCATCGCGGCGAGCGTCACGACGAGGTCGAACGCCCGTTTGACGACCCGCTGGAAGGGATCGAGCGTCGGCTCCTTGAGGGTGATGAGCGGCATCCCGCCGAAGTCCTCGACGCTGACCTGCAAAAAGGCGAGGTCGAAGTAGTCAGGCATGACGCGCACGTTCAGGTTAAGGGGCTGTTCCTGAAGCTCGTAGATCAGCGGGCGGATGTTGTGCTGCTCCGGCACGGGCAGGGCGACGATCACCTCGGAGATGCCCCGCTCCGAGACGACGTGCAGCGTATCGTCGATCGCGCCCAGCACGAGCGACTCATCGACCGCGCAGTCGCCATCCGGGCTGGCGATGAACCCGGCGAGGTGCAGCCCGGCCCAGGCGTACTCGCGCGTCATCATCGCGACGTTGGCGGCGGCCTCGCCGGTCCCGATCACGAGCACCTGCCGCGCGTCGAGGCGCTGCCCGTCATGCCGGTAGAACAGGAGACGCAGCACCGCCCGGTGCGCGTAGAGCAGCCCCAGAAAGAGGAGCGCAAAGTAGACCACCTGAAGGCGCGAGACGAGGCGGTAGGAGAAATAGAGCGCCCCGGTCAGCATCAGCACCGCGATCAGCGCCGCCGTCGTGAGCATTTGCAGCTCGCCGACGAGGTGCAGCGCCCGCTTGGGATCGTAGACGTTGAGCGTGATGAACGTCAGCGCGAAAAGCACGATCGCCATCCCGTAGACCGGGAGGGGCAGCACCCACTGCGATGGATCGGCCTGCTGGCCCAGCGGGATGTTGATCCGCAGCCACGTCGCGATCAGCAGCGCGGAGACGACGAGCGCGATATCAGATAGAAACAGAAACAGCGTATAACGCAGCGAAAAGCGGCGTATCATAGTGTGACGACCCGTGATGTGTGAATGGCTATCGACCTGCGCCCGGCGATCCGGGGCCGGGCGCGACGATTTTACTAACGATCCCGATAGCTGACCACACCCCGCGTTTGCCGCCGGGGGCGGGGGGTGGTATCTTCTCGCCGTGATGCCTGAAACGCGCGCCCCCTCACGCCGCCCCGCCGGGGGCGGCGCATCGTACCGCTGGAAGCTGCCCCTGCTGTGGGTGGGGGTGATCGCCGTCTATGCGCTGATGTCCGTGCTGACCAACCCGGAGATCATGATACCCATCGAGCGCCAGCACGAGATCTACTACGGCACGGTGGAGATCTGGTGTGCGTCAGACACGGGGAGCAGCATGGCGGCGGTTAAGGAGGGGGCCGACCGGTTCCATCTCCACCAGCGGGCGGTATGGTTGATCCTCGACGAGGGCGAGGATCAGGACTGGCCCGCGCCCTGCGTCCCGGAGTGAGGGCAAACTGCTCCGCAGGCTTGCTTATCGTTCACACCGTCTCGACCAGCGCCGTGTGGATCACCGTCTCGGACGTGAGCGTGCGGTGCACGGGGCATTTGTCCACGATCTCGCGCAGCCGTTCGCGCTGCTCCGCCGTCAGGTCACCGTGAAAGGCGACCTCCCCTTCGATCAGGTTGATCTTCGCGTCCGGATCGCTCTCGCAGACCTCACAGTCGCGGGCGTGGATGCGCTGGATGTCGAGCGCGATCTCGACTGTTTCGAGCGGCCAGCCCTTGCGCTCGGCGTACATGTAGGCGGTCATAACCTTGCAGGCGGCCAGCGCGCCGAGCAGCAGCGCATACGGGCTTGGCCCCGCATCCCCGCCGACCGGGACCGGCTCATCGGCAGTGAAGGTGTGCGTTCCGGCAGTGAGCGTGACCTCGTAGCCTCCGGCGCTGCGTGCGGTGAGCTTCATGGCGTGTCCCTCCGTGGTTAGCCGGACGAAAATCGAACAGACGATCACGTCGCCCACCCAGATCTTACCGCCGCGCCGGGCAGGAAACACGATCCACCCTTCTCAAGCGCGCAGTTTTCGTTATAATAGAGCAACACGTCGCTTTTAATGAGGATTTTGCCGTGACGCAGAACAGGAGACGTTCGGCGCGGGGCGGCGAGGCCGCCGGTCACCGCGCACCGGCCATGCCCAGCCTGCTGTGGCTGCCGGGAGATGGGACGCCCGGCGGCGATGGCTGCCTGCGCGTGTCCTGACGACGGCTCCGCGCGGCGCTCACAGCAGACAGGCCTGTGACACACCGGGCCGCCAGTTCCCAGGCTGGCGGCTTTTTGCTGCCAGATCGAGCACCTGAGAATCGCATCCGCAGACCTGGCACCTATCCAGAGGAGAAGACCGCATGTCCGAGGTTATCCACGTATCCGTCGCCTGGCCGTACGCCAACGGCGACATGCACATCGGCCATCTGGCGGGGGCCTACCTGCCATCCGACATCTTCGCCCGCTACCACCGGCTGAAGGGCAACCGCGTGCTGATGGTCTCCGGCTCGGACGCGCACGGCACGCCCATCACCGTCACGGCGGAGCGGGAGGGCGTCACCCCGCGCGAGGTGTTCGAGAAGTACCATCGCCGCTTTCTGGAGGTGCAGCAGCAGATCGGCATCAGCTTCGATCTGTTCACGCATACCGACACGGAGAACCACTACCGCGTGTCGCAGGACTTCTTCAGCACGCTGTACGAGCGCGGCTACCTCTATAAGGAGACGCAGCAGCTTCTCTACGACGAGGAGGCCGAGCGCTTCCTGCCCGACCGTCTGGTGGAGGGCACCTGCTACATCTGCGGCTACGAGGATGCGCGCGGCGATCAGTGCGACAACTGCGGCCACCTGCTCGACGCGGTGCAGTTGATCGATCCGCGCAGCAAGCTGACGGGCAACCGCCCCGTCGTGCGCGACACCGAGCATTTCTTCCTCGATCTCCCGGCGTTCGCCGACGCGCTGCGCGACTACCTCAGCGACAAGGACTACTGGCGTCCGAACGTGATCACCTTCGCGCGGAACATGGTCGACGATCTACGAGGGAGGCCGAGCACCCGTGACATCAAGTGGGGCATCCCCGTGCCGTTGGAGGGATGGGATGACAAGCGGCTGTACGTGTGGTTCGAGGCGGTCATCGGCTATTTCAGCGCGTCGGTCGAGTGGGCGCACAACATCGGGCAGCCCGACGCGTGGAAGGACTGGTGGTACAACGACGCGTGCAAGATATACAACTTCATCGGCAAGGATAACATCCCCTTCCACACCGTGATCTGGCCAGCCGAGCTGATAGGCGTCTCTGGCCTCTACGACGACGGCGGCGAGGACCTCGTGCTGCCCTACGACGTTCCCGCCAACGAGTATCTCAACATGGAGGGCGCGCAGCTCTCCAAGAGCCGGAACTGGGCGGTGTGGCTGCCCGACATGCTGGAGCGGTACGACCCGGACGCCATTCGCTATTACGTCGCGGCGGTGATGCCCGAAACGCGCGACTCAGACTTCACGTGGGATGACTTCGTCGCGCGCAACAACAACGAGCTGGTCGGCTGGTGGGGCAACCTCGTCAACCGCGTGCTGAAATTCGCCTACAAAAACTGGGACGGGGCCGTGCCGGAGCCGGGCGATCTGCGCGACGAGGATCGGGCGCTGCTGGCAAAGATCGAGGCCGGGTTTGAGACGGTTGGCGGCCTGCTCGACGAGGTGCGGCTGCGCCGCGCGCTGGACGAGGCGATGGCCCTCGCGCGCGAGGTGAATGTTTATCTGGATACCGCTCCCTGGTTCGGGGTCGTCAAGGAGGATAAACCAGCCGCCGCTGCGACGGTTTATACGGCCTTGCAGGCGATTAACTACCTTAAGGTGCTGCTGGCGCCATATCTGCCCTTCACGGCACAAAGGCTGCATGCGATGCTCGGTTTCGGGGGGAAGCTATTTGGCGAGCAGCGCATCGAGGCGTTCGAGGAGGAAACCCGCACCCACGAGGCCCTGACGTATGACGCCGCCGGGGTGGTGGGTCGCTGGGAGCCGGAGCGTCTGCCGCCGGGTCAGGCGCTCGGCAAGCCTGCACCGCTGTTCAAGAAGCTGGACGCGGAGCAGGTCGTCGAGCAGGAGCTTGCGCGGCTGGGTTAGGGATCGCCTGCCGCGCCCTGATGGCATAACCGGCGCATGAAATTAACGTTCAGAAAGGCTGCATGATATGAAAAACGAGCACTACACCGAGACACCTGCCGAACTGTACGGCGACCTCAAAGGCGTGTCGATCCGCTGGGTGATCGATCAGGACGACGACGCGCCGAACTTCGCGATGCGCGTCATCGAGGTGGAGCCGGGCTGCAACACGCCCTATCACACTCACGACTTCGAGCATGAGGTATTCGTGCTGGCGGGGAAGGGGCACGTGCGCGACGCCGACGAGAACGAGCAGCCCATCGCGGAGGGGTCGATCGTCTACGTCCAACCCAACGAGCCACATGGGTTCTACAACACGGGGAACGACATCATGCGCTTCATCTGCGTCATCCCCCACCAGCCGAAGGGCTGATAAGCTCTATCCTTCGAGCAGCGGCGTGACGCGCGATTCGAGCGTGGCGCGGTCGATCGTGCCGCTGTGACGGTATACGATCTCCCCATCCGGGTCGATGACAAGCGTCACCGGCAGGCCCGTGATCTGGTAGGCGGTCGACAGGTCGCCGTCCGGGTCGACGCCGACCGGGAAGGTGAAGCCCGACTGCGCGATGAACGCCCCGGCGGTCGCGGGCGTCTCGCCGGAGTTCACCGCCACGAGCATCAGCCCGTCGTCGGCGTGCTCCTGATAGTAAGCGTCGAGCAGGGGCATCTCGGCCCGGCAGGGCGGGCACCAGCTCGCCCAGAAGTTGATCATCACCGTCTGGCCGCGGTAATCGGCCAGATCGACGGTGCCGCCGTCGAGCATCGTGATGGCGGTCGTGCTGTTTCCGCCGCTCCCGCCGACGAGCGCGAGCAGCGCGACGAGGATCAGCACGCCGCCCACCCCTGCGAGCACGAGAGGCGCCGGGTTAGCGCGTCGCCGGGTGGTTTTCTTTCGGGCCATGAAGTGACGCTCCTGATGTAAGATCGGGCTTTCCACTCTGTTTGATGCGCGCGCCTGCCCGCCGGTTTTACCGCTCTATCAGATGGGTTGTCAAGAAACCCGATCACACGTATAGTGGGGCCTGCCAGAAAACGACGACATGCACTGATCCGTCTATAACCTGCTGGGGGGAAAACCCGATGTTTGCCGACGAAGACAACGACCTGGAAGAACCGCGCGAAGACGAGGAGCCGGTAGAGGAGGAATACGCAGGCGAGGACGACGCGACCATCGTGATCGACAGCCGCTCCGAGCTGGACGAGCGGATGCAGGCCGAAGAATCCGACGTCGAGGAAGAGGCCGAAGTGGAGTGGGAGACGGTCGAGATGTCGCAGCCGCCGCCGATTGCGCCCGAACCCGGTGACAGGGAGCCGAATCTCGACGTGGAGGCTGAGGACGAGGTTGAGGAAGAAGCGGTGGAGGAGGTCGAGGTCGAATCCGAAGCCGAGCCGGTGCCGGAGATTCCGCCCGACGCCGCCGCGACGATCCCGGCGGCGATGAAGCCCCTGTCTGACGAGGATGTCGAGCCGGAGCCCGAACCCACCGGGGCGGACGACGAGGGCTGGATCGAGCCGGGGGCCGCATCACCGCCTGCGCCGGAGAGTGTAGAATCGCCCGCCGTCGAACCCGAGCCCGTGCCCGCGCCGGAGCAGCCCGCCGGTGCGGCCCAACCCGTTTCCGCCCCGCCGACCGCGACGCCCGCCGCGACGGCCAGCGCGGCAGCCGCAGCCGAGAGCGCGCCGTCCGGCGAGCCGCCCAAGAACGCCTTCGGCCCGGTGGGCGACCTGCTGGAAAAGATCGGCATCACGAACCACCAGACCCAGCAGTGGGTCGCCATCGGGGCGGGTGTGGTGATCCTGCTGTGCTGCGCGTGCTCCTGCGCGGCGATCGTCCTGTCACTGACAAGCCAGTAGCGCCGCACGTCATTAGATCAAACAGGCCGGGCTTCCGCGTGGAAGCCCGGCCTTTCTTTTTTCGCTAAACGCTGTGTCGTCTACGGCACGCAGAAGAACTCCATGCTCTGGAGCACGGGCACGTCACAGTAGAGGTTGGCCGAGTCGATCCAGATCGCCCCGGCGACCAGCACACAGCAGAATACGAGTGTGAGCACCGCGCAGCCGATGATGATGATGCGGTTGCGGTCAGGCTCCTCTTCTTCCTCGTAGTAGTCGTCGTACATGGCCGGTTCGGGTACGGCGGGTGTGGGGGCCGGCGCGTAGGCCCGCCCGGCGGGCGGCGGCGCGGCGCGGCCCTCGCCGACAAGCGTCGCCGAATCCATCGCCCCGGTGTCTT
>CAZWUX010000196.1:0-8659 GCA_964637665.1 uncultured Anaerolineae bacterium | reverse complement strand
GATGCAGTTGATGCAGGTGTAGGTCCAGAAGTCGATCAGCACAACCTTGCCGCGCAGGTCGCGCAGGGTGATGGGCGCGTCGGTGTTGATCCATTCCAGATCGGTAGGGAAGTCCGGGGCGGGAATCTGGCCGATGAACCGCTCGTCCAGCTCCGGCGTCGTGGAGCCGGCGTCTGCGGGGGTCGTGTCCTCCGGCGGCGATGCGGTTGGCTCCGGCGATGCGCCGGATACCTCCGGCGTGTCCTCCGGCGTCGCCGTGGGTTCGGCGGTCGATCCGCCCGTGCAGGCGGCCAGCAGCAGCGCGCCCAGGGCGAGCGCGGCGGACAGGGTGAGTGGGATACGGTCGATCATAGTCGGACCTCTATCTCCGGTTTTGCGCGGTCGATCGGGAATAGTGCGTGCGGTGCGGCGCTTCACATCTGTCTCATTTCTGTGCCGGTAATGGAATAAGCCTATCATAACTCCGACGTGGTTAACGCGCCTGAGCTTACCATCACGTTCGTTGTCGAGGGTGAGGGGGAGATGGGCGGCGATGGAGTCCGAATGACTCTACCTTATGGGGCAGCCGTTACATCCCGGCGGCGAGCGCTTCCCATTCCCTGAGCAGCGATTCGAGGTCGGACTCGGCCCGGCTGTAGGCCGCTCCGAGGCGGTGCACCTCGTTCACGTCACCCGCCGCGCTGGCCGCCTCGAGCCGGTCGGACAGCGCATCGAGCGTCGTCTCCAGCTCCGTGATGTGGCGCTCAATCTGCTCGACCTTCTTCTGGCGCATATAGGGGCTGAGAGATGGCGTTCCGTCGCCTGAGCCGGATGGGGGAGATGCGCCGGGCGCAGGATCGCCAGATGGCGTCGTTTCCGCCCGCCGGGCGGCCTGCTCGTTTCGCCAGGCGAGGTATTCATCATATGGCCCCTCGTGGACGATGAGCGCGTCATCCGGGAGGCCGGGCACGGCCAGCGCCCATATCTGCGTGGCGAGGCGGCGGATGAGGTAGCGGTCGTGGCTGACGAGCAGGATCGTCCCGGCGTAGTCGGACAGGACGGCTTCGAGAATCTCCTGTGAGGGGATGTCGAGGTGGTTGGTCGGCTCGTCGAGCAGGAGCACGTTGGCCCCGCCCAGCGCGAGCTTCGCCAGCGCCACGCGCCCGCGCTCGCCGCCGCTGAGCGCGGCGATGGGCTTGTACACGTCATCACCCTGAAATAGAAAGCGCGCGAGATAGCTCCGCGCCTCGCCGTCGGGCATGTACTGGACGGAGAGAATCTCCTCCAGTGCGGTGCGGTCGGGCTGTAATTCCTCGTGGGCCTGAGCGAAATAGCCGATCTCGACGCCCGCGCCCCAGCGGACCGAGCCCGACAGCGGAGCGAGGCGACCGAGGATCGTCTTGAGGAAGGTCGACTTGCCGGAGCCGTTGGGGCCGATCAGGGCGGCGCACTCGCCGCGATAGAGGGTGATGTCCGGCGCGCGGAACAGGGGCGCGCCCTCGTCGGGGTAGCCGACCGCGAGGCCGTCCGTCATGAGCACCTTGTCGCCGGAGCGCCCCTGCGCGGTGAGGCGCAGCGTCATGTAGCGTTCCTCGCGCGGGCGGGCGATGGCCTCGTCACGCAGGAAGCGTTCCAGCCGCTTGCGCCGTCCCTGCGCCTGCCGCGTGTTCTGCCCGGCGATGTTGCGCTGGATGTAGTCCTGCTCCTTCTCGATGAACTCCTGCTGGCGCTCCCACTCCTTGAGCAGGCGCTCGTGGCGGGCCTCCCGCTGCGTGACGTACGCCGAATAATTGCCCCGGTAGACCTCGATGCGCCCGAAGATCAGCTCCCACACCTCGCGGGTGAGGGCGTCCATAAAATAGCGGTCGTGGGAGACCATCAGCAGCGCGCCCTCGAAGTTGCGCAGCCAGCCCTCCAGCCATTCGATGGCGCGGATGTCGAGGTGGTTGGTCGGCTCGTCGAGGATCAGAAGGTCGGGGTCGTCGAGCAGCAGGCGGGCCAGCAGGGCGCGTGTCTTCTGCCCACCGGAAAGCTGCCCGATGGGGCGGTGGTGATCCGACTCGTCGAAGCCCAGACCGGCAAGGACGATGCGGATACGGGCCGGATACTCGTAGCCGCCTTCCGCCGCGAAGCGATCCTGCGCCTCGCCGTAGCGGTGCAGCAGACTCTCGTCACCGGGGCGGCGGGAGAGCGCGTCGGCAAGCTCGGCGAGCCGTTCCTCCTGCCGGATGAGGTCGGCGACAGCCGCCAGCATGACGCCCCACAGCGTCGCGGAGGGGTCGAGCGCGCCCTCGACCCGCTGCGGCAGAAACCCGATCCGCACGTCCCGCGCGTGGGTGACGGTCCCCTCGCTCGGCTCGTCGCGGCGGGTGAGCAGGTTGAGCAGAGTCGTCTTGCCGGAGCCGTTCGGCCCGACGAGCGCGATGCGCGCGCCGTGCGGGACGGCGACCGTCACGCCCGCGAAGATGTCCTCCGCGCCGAAGGATCTCGCCAGATTATGTCCGTTCACAAGTGCCATCGAAGCGCGTTCCCTGAGTACCTTTCTTCCCGGCCCGATTATAGCGGAGGCAGTATAATGATACGAGAGGCATACCCCGATTGGAGGGGCGCAGATGGACTTCCGGTTTGACCACGCAGTGATCCTCGTCGCGGACCTCGACGCCGCGACCGCCGACTACACGGCGCTGGGCTTCACCGTCGTGCCGGGCGGGCAGCACGCCAATGGCCTGACGCACAATGCGCTGATCGCCTTCCCGGACGGCAGCTACTTCGAGCTGCTGGCCTTCATGGATGGGATCGAGGCGCTGAAAACCGTCGAGCCGGACGAATCGTCGTTCCTGAGCCGGGTCAGGGAGCGGGGCATAAGCGGGGAGGGGCTGGTCGACTTCGCGCTGGGCGTCGAGGACGCCGGGGCGGTGATCCGCGCGGCGGCGAAGCGCGGGTTAGTGATCGCAGGGCCGATCGAGGGCGGGCGCGCGCGCCCCGACGGCGTTCAGATGGCGTGGCGGAACGGGATTCCACGCTCGCCGCTGCTGCCGTTCATCATCTCGGACGTGACGCCGCGCGACCGGCGCGTGCCGGAAGGCTCAGCGCGGATTCACGCCAACGGGGTGCGCGGTGTGCGCAGCATCACCGTCGCCGCCGATAACCTGCCGCGCGCCATCGCGGAATACTCGGCGCTGCTGGGCCGCAGCCCGCTGCACGACCTCGGCCTGCCGGGCGCGTCAGATTTTGTCATGGGGAAGGCGTACGTCCGGCTGCTCGCCTCGCGTGAGAGGCAGAGCGGCCCGGTCGCGCTCACCTTATCGACCGGCGATGCGCGGTACGCCGGGCGGCTCGACCTCGCGAAGACGCACGGCGCGCCCATCGAACTCGTGCACGAGAGCGGATAGGGCGCTTCAGGCCGGGCAGACGTGCTCCGGCGTGACCTCGGCTCCACACGCCGCGCAGAAGCGCGGCGCGGGCATCAGCTCGCCGCAGCGGGCGCAGCGGTGAGGCATCACCAGATGGGGCGGACACACGTGGGGGTCGACGGCGGGCCTGCAAACATGGGCGGGCGTGATGTTCATTCCACACCCCTCGCAGAAATGCAGTGCGGGCATCAGCTCGCCGCAGTCCGGGCAGCGTTCCAGCGGGAGGGCCGGGCAGACGTGGGCCGGGGCTGCGCGGTGGACCGTCGTCGGTGGGGCGGCGCTGCATCGATGCGCGGGGGTGATGTCGGCACCACACGTCGGGCAGAAGCGCGGCGCGGGCAGCGGATCGCCGCAGGCCAGGCAGCGGCCCAGCGGGGGAACCGGCGCACAGACGTGAGGCAGCGGGTGCGGCGGGCACACGTGCCGGGGGGTGATGTCCGCCCCGCACGATTCGCAGTAGGCGGGCGGCGCGAGCGGTTCCCCGCAACCCGGGCAGGTCCCCGCCCCGCGCGGGATGCAGTGGTGCTCGGCAGGCTGGATCATCGGCTGGCTCCGTTGTGGTCGTGTGATTGGTAATGGTGTTTTTTCGGGGGCGCTGCCCCCGTACCCCCGGAAGGGGCCGGAGGCCCCTTCACCCCGTGAGGTTTTCAGCGCGCGAGCGCGCCGAAAACGAAAGGATACCCTCATTTTCTAATACGTTTGCCGGGTGGAATTGTTGCAGCCGTGCGGGGTGCGGTATCATCCCCACATGGATGATCTGACGGCCCTGCACGATGCGATCCTGACGTGGTTTGAGGAACACAAAACAGAGCCGCCCTGGCGCGGCGTCGACGACCCCTACATGATCTGGCTGGCCGAGATCATGCTCCAACAGACGCAGATCGCGACGGTCGTACCGTACTATGAGCGGTTCCTCGACCGTTTCCCGACGGTCGAGGCGCTGGCCGCCGCGCCGCTGGACGACATCCTCAAATTATGGGAGGGGCTGGGCTATTACAGCCGCGCCCGGAACATGCACCGTGCTGCAAAGATGATCGTGGATGAGTTCGGCGGGGAGCTTCCGCGCACGGTCGAGGGGCTGCGTAAATTGCCCGGCGTGGGTCCGTACACGGCGGGGGCGGTGGGCAGCATCGCCTTCGGGCTGGATGCGCCCGTCGTGGACGGCAACGTGATCCGCGTGCTGGCACGGCTGTTCGACATCGACGACGATGTGCGGGGCGCGGCGGCGAAGCGCGCGCTGTGGGACATCGCCGGGGAGATTTTGCCGCCGGGGCGGGCGGGCGCGTGGAATCAGGGCGTGATGGAGCTCGGCCAGCGCATCTGCACGCCGCGCAATCCGCGCTGTGAACTCTGCCCCGCCGCGCCGTTCTGTGAGGCGCGTAAACTGGGGATTCAGGAGGAACGGCCCGTCAAGTCGCCGAAAAAGCGCGTGCCGCATTATGACGTGACGGCGGGCGTGATCAGGGGGGTGGATGGGCGCATCCTGATCGCGCAGCGCCCGCTCGACGGCCTGCTGGGCGGTTTGTGGGAGTTCCCCGGCGGCAAGAGGGAGCCGGGGGAATCGCTGGCCGCGTGCCTGCGGAGAGAGGTCGAGGAGGAGCTGGCGATTCAGATCGAGGTGGGGACGCAGATCGCGGTCGTGAAGCACGCCTACTCACATTTCCGGATCACGCTGTATGCCTACGCGTGCGAGCATCGCGGCGGGGAGGCGCAGGCCATCGGCGCGGCGGATTTCGCGTGGGTGACGCCAGACGAGTTGGAGCGGTACGCCTTCCCGGTGACGGATCAGCAGATCATCGCGGCGCTGAACGGCGGTGGGCAGACGGGTATGGACCTCGACACGATAGGGCGGGAGGGATAGCGGTGGCACAGGCTGGCGAGCCGACGCTGAGCGTCATCATCACGGTTTACAACGGCGAGGACGACCTGCCCCGCGCGCTCGACTCGCTGCGCGCGCAGACGTTCGACGACTTCGAGCTGCTCGTCGTGGACAACGGCTCGAACGATGCGACGTGGGAGGTCATTCAGGAGTTAAGCTGGCGGCGGATGCGGGGCCACAGGTTGAAGGAGCGCCGCCACGAGGTCGACGCCTTCACGCAGGCGCTCGCCTGGGCGCAGGGAACGTACGTCGTGCATCACGGAGCGGGGGATGTCTCCGAGCCGGGACGGTTCGAGGCGCAGATCGCGCGCATGAAACGCGGGCGCACGCTCGGAGCGGTGGGGGCGTACGCGCGCTGGGTCGACGCAGAGGGTGGCACGCTGCGCGAGATCAAGCCGCCATCGGGGCACAAGGCGATCCTCAAGTGGCTGGAGCGCGAGGATGCGGAGTTCGTGCTGGGCATCGCGCGCGGCGCGGCGATGCTCAACCGGGAGGCGCTGGAGGACGTGGGCGGGTTCCGCACGGCGCTGGGGCACGCGGCCTTCCTCGACATCTGGCTGAGGCTGGCGGCCTCCGATTACAAGCTCGCCAACGTCACCACGCCGCTGTACACCGTTCATTTCAACCCGGCAGCGCCGTACATCCGGTTCCACGCGGAGGCGCGGGCGTTCGCCACGCTGGCGCGCGATCTGACGAAGGGGGATGGCGAAAAGGCTGCTGGCGCGGAGGGCGAGAAGGCGGGTGAGAAGGCGGGTGCGCCGCCTGACGCGCTGAAAGCAGAGGTCAAGCCCCCGGTCGATAAGGGGGAGGAAAAGCCGGGGGATCGCGAGGCGGTGGAGAAGGGCGAATCGCCGGAAAGCGCGGGAGAGGGCAAGCCTGCTGAGGCGAAGGTCGATGCGGGGAGCAAGCCGCCCGCCGATGCCGGGCCAGCGGAGACGAAGTCCGCGCCGGAAGCCGGGGCGACCGAGCAGGGCAAGGGGGGCGAAGCTGAAGGCGAGGCGGAAGCAAAAAAGCCGGGGGAAGAAAAACCTGTAGAGGCAGCCAAATCGCCGGAGGCCGCCGAACAAGATAAGTCGGCGGAAACGAAGGTCGATGCGGAGGACGAGCCAGCGGAGACCGCCGAAAAAGTAAAATCGCCGGATGCGAAGGTCGATGCGGGGGAAAAGCCGCCCGCCAAAGAAAAATCGGCGGAGGAAAAGGCTAAACCCGAATCCGGTGAGGCCCCTGACGAGGAAAAGAAGGATGAGGGCGAGAAGGCGGACGAAAAGGCAGACAAGCCCGCCGAGGTGAAATCCGCAGGGAAGGACGTAAAGGCCGATGCGGAAAAACCTGATGAGGTGAAGCCTTCCGAAAAGGACGGGGAACCGGACGAGAAAACATCCGCCGCCGGGTCAGAAAAACCTGAAGCCGAATCTGGTGAGGGCGAGGAAGAGGCGAAGGCGGGGGAGAAGAAGGGCGATGGGGAAGGCGAGCCGCCTGCCGGGAAGAAACCGGCGGGGGCCGGTGAGAAGTCGGAGGGCGGGGCGGCTGAGGGGGAAAAGAAGGGCGAAGCTGAGGAAAAAGAGGCCGAAAAGCCGGAGAAGGACGACGAGCTAGTAGAGGCGGGCAAGGCGGCGGAATCCACCGAAGAAGCGCCTCCCGCGAAGCCGGAAGCCGGTGGGAAGGGTGAGACGCCCATCGCACAGAAACCGGCGGGGGCCGGTGAAACGTCTGGGGCAGGGAAACCTGAGGAAGATAAGAAGGGGGAAGCCGGGGACAAAGAGGACGAAAAGCCGGAGGAAAAAGAGCCGGTAGAGGCAGGGAAGGCGACAGAACTCACAGAAAAAGCGCTCCCTACGAAATCGGAGGACGGTGGGAAGGGTGAGCCGCCCACTGCACAGAAATCGGCAGGGGCCGGTGAAACGTCTGGGGCCGGGGAACCTGAGGAAGATAAGAAGGGTGAGGCCGGGGATAAAGAGGCCAAGAAGCCGGAGAAAAGCGGACCGGCAAAGGTGGACGCCCCGGAGGTATCCCCCGAAAAAATGACCCCGGTCGAGCGCGCCCGCAGGCTCGCCACAGAGCGCGCGGATCGCGGACTCGCGGCCCGGCTGCGCGAGCGATCCGACAATTATCTGGCGTGGGCGGGGCGCTTCGACGAGTGGGGCGGCGCGGCGGGCGAGCACGTCAGGCAGATGTGGACGCGCGCCCTGCTGGCGTATCCGCTCAACCCGCAGGTGTGGGCGTTTGCGTATCGCAGACTGGCAGACCGGACTTCCGGCGGCGGGGACCAGGACGATGCTGGCTCCGAAGCATAGCAGTTCGCCGTTTGGCGTGGTTCCGCTGGCGCCGGATGCCCACGACGAGGTGGTGCGGCTGTTCGAGCGCCGGACGCCGCGCCACGTCCACATCGACTGGCGCGAGCTGCCTGACTGGCTGCCCCATCCGGGGCTGCGCTGCTACGTGGGGGGGCAGAACGGGCGGGTGCAGTCGGTGCTGGGCGCGACGGTCCACGACTCGCCGGATGGGCAGGATGCGGCGTGGCTGCGCTTCGCGCTGCCCGGCTCCGCGTTTCGGCCCGGCCCGACGCTCGACCCGCTATGGGAGGCGCTGCGGGCCGATCTGAGCGCCAGCGGGGTGGGGATCGTCGCGCTGCTCGTTATCAACCGCTGGGTGGAGGAGTTTGCGACCCGCTGGGGGTTCGAGGAGACGAACGCCGTGATCACGCTCGTGCGGCGGCGCGGCCCGATCCCCCTGCCACCGGTTCCGCCGGTCACGCTGCGGGAGCTTGGTAAGGACACGAGCGAACTGGACACGGTCGCACGGATCGACGCGGAGGCATTCGACTCGATCTGGCGCTACGACCGGGACACGCTGGCCGCCGCGCAGGCGCACGCCGCGACGTTCACCTGCCTCGAAAGGGACGGGGAAATGCTGGGCTACCAGCTCAGCACGGCGCACGGGGAGACGGGCCACCTCGCGCGGCTGGCGGTGCTGCCGGAGGCGCAGGGGCGGGGCTACGGGAGCACGCTCGTCGGGGGGATGCTGCGCCACTTCGAGCGGCGTGGCATCTCTGTGATCACGGTCAACACGCAGGAGGACAACCTGCGCTCGCAGCGGCTCTACGACCGGCTGGGGTTCATCCCAACCGGGCACCGCGCCCCGGTCTGGACGCTGGCGCTGTAATCCCCCATTTCGCGGTCAGCTTGCCGTGCGTTTTTGAGTCACTTGTCGTAGTACTCAAAGGAACTGGCACACCGGTTAATTGTGTGCTCCAAAGTGTATATCAAATGCTTTTTGAGCATCCCCTTCTTCAAGGATCACCATAATTTTCTGGGCACGCATATAAACATCCATCATCTTCTCTTTATTGCCTATAATATCGGCTAAAAAGCTGGTAGTACCCTTCCTC
>CAZWUX010000195.1:0-8733 GCA_964637665.1 uncultured Anaerolineae bacterium | reverse complement strand
TAAACACCGTCGACCGCGTCGACTGTCGAGCGGTTGCCCCACATGTCGACCAGCGTCGCCCGGTCGGAGAGAGCGGGGACCTCGACGACGTAAGCGCGGGGCAGCCGCGACCACAGAACGCGCATCACTCCGCCCTCCCCCTCTGCGACGACCTGCGCCACCTCGCCCCGCTCGTTCCACACGGCCCGGTCAACTTCGCCCAGCAGATCGAACGCCGTCGCAGCCGTTCCGAACGCCGGGCGCGGCGAGCCATCCGCCCGGATCAACCCGAACGGCTCCGGGTTGGCGAGATGATCCCCCGGTGTGTCGACCAACTTATACACGCTGATCCGCTCGGCGTCCGCCGCCAGCGCCAGCGAGAGCGCCTGCGGCATGTAAGCGGCCTGCTCCAGCAGCGAAACGTGGAACGTCACCTCGGAAACGGGCCACGCGGGATCGTCGGAGGGGGCGGCGTTCGTCTCGACCAGCCAGATGGGCTTGCCCAGCCCGCGCTCGGACTGGTACCCGGCGTATTCCTCCAGCACGTCGTAGACAGACGCCGGGTTGAAGTACAGGTGCAGGGTCGCGACGTCGTAGTAGTAGTCGTTCTCCGCCGCGCCGGGCGCGGCGACGATGGCATCCAGCAGGGCGGGGAAGAAGAGGTCACGCCCGGCCTGAACGTCCCACCAGTGACTCACCGCCGCCAGATGGATGACTGAGGCGGGGTTCGTCTCCTTCGCGACGAGGTATGCGACGCGCAGCAGTTGGACGTAGTCGTCCATGTCGCCCGGCCACGTGTAGGCCGGATGGGTGGGGTCCCACACGTCCGGCTCGTTCCATACGATCCAGTGGTCGATCCGCCCCGCGTAGCGCCCCACGGTCTCGCGCACGAACGTAGCCCACAGGTTGCCGGGATCGTCGGGCGGCAGGTCAAGCCCGGCGGGCAGCCCGCGCGCGTCCTGCGCCCACTCCGGCACGCCGATCAACAGGCCGACAACCTCGCGCCCGGCGGCCAGCTCGCCGGATAACTCGGCCTCAGTCAGATCGGCCTCGATCCACTGCTCCGGACCATCCGGCTGGATACGCGCCCAGTGGAAGCGCGCCCGCCCCCAGCCCGCGCCCAGACTCGACGCGTACTGCGGGGCGTCGTGCGGCTCGATCACGCCGAACGGCGACTCCGGGACAGGCGTCTGCAAGCTGGCCGACCCGCCAGCCCGCCCACCGGGCACGAGCAGCACGACCAGCAGCGTGAGGCCGGAGATCAGCCAGATGTCTTTCCGCCTTAGCCCGGCCACGACTCGACCCGCCGCGAAACGACATCGACCAGCGCGGCGAAATCCGCCGGGCGAAGCTCACCACCCCCATACCAGCGGGCCTTCTCCGCCTCACGCAGCGGCT
Organism: uncultured Anaerolineae bacterium; assembly: GCA_964637665.1. GTDB lineage: Bacteria > Chloroflexota > Anaerolineae > Aggregatilineales > UBA3940 > CAZWUX01. The sequence continues at coordinate 7,356 of CAZWUX010000195.1, read as the reverse complement.
CCTGCGCCGCGAAGACGGCCTCCGGCATATCGCCGGTCTTCTTACGTGGGATCAGGACGGTGAACGCATCCCAACACGGCAGCGCCGACGCCTGTTCCGGGCTGAGAAACGCGTAGGAGGTGACCAGCTTTTCATCCACAGAAAGCCGGAGCGCCGCACAGTACCATCCCTTTTTAACCCACGCCTGATGGCGCGCGACGACGAAAGCCCACGACAGGACCTCCACATCGGCCCAGGGCAGCGCCACCTCCGCGCCATGAGCGTTGCGCTCGACGATCTCATCGGGGCTGATGACCAGCGTGCGCCCGCTGGGCCAGCGCTCCCGCAGAAATGCCTCGACCGCCGTAGCCAGCCCCACGCCGAGCAGCACGCCGCCGCCAACGCCCAGCAGGATGCGCAGCCCGATGATCACACCGGCCTGCCGCGCCAGGAGCGGAATAAAGATCACCCCGGCGGCGAAGCCGGTGACGATCGCGGCGATCGCGACGAGACGCTTTCCGGTGTGGTTGGGATCGAGGTTGTAGACGATCGGTGCTGTCTGCGCCGGAGGCGGCGGTGTGTCAGCCATCGACGCTCGGAGCCGGTTCGGACCACAGGCGGACGGCAAGCATCTCCTCAATCGTGCCCCGCAGCGTGCCTGCGTCGAACGGCTTGGTGATGTAGGCGTCGATGGGGCTCGTCTCAAACTCCTTCGCCATGCGATACTTGTGGAGCAGAGCCGTCAGCAGGATGATCGGCAGGTTGCGGTACGCCTCGTCCGCCCGGAGACGGTCGTAGACGGTCCAGCCGTCCTCGCCGGGCATCATGATGTCGAGCAGCAGCAGGTCCACCGGCTCGGCATACACCATTTCGAGGCCCTCGTCGGCGCTGGCAGCGGATATGAGGCGGATGTCGCGGTGCCGCAGCACGTCGCGTACGAGATCAACTGTTGCGAAATCGTCTTCGACATATAGAATGGTGTGAGGCATTGACTCCACTTCCTCTCAGGCGCGCAGACCGGTGCCGATTGTATCATTGCGTCTGACGGCTGTCTAGCAGCACACGCGAACAAGGAGCTTTTTCTCATGTCAACCAGCCTGGAAGGCATCTACGCGGCTGTCGTCACACCGTATGGTGACGACGGCGCGCCCTCAGAAGAACAGCTTGCCTCCTGCCTGCGCCATCTCGCGGAGAACGGGGCGCACGGGGCGCTCGTCGCCGGAACGACGGGTGAGGCCCCGTCGCTGAGTGTGGCGGAGCGCGCCGCCCTGTTCCGCATGGCGCGGAAGGCGGCGGGAGATCTACGTCTGATGGCAGGGACCGGGGCGGCCAGCCTCACAGACGCCGTCGCGATCACCGCTGCCGCCTATGACGCCGGGATGGACGCGGCGATGGTCATCCCGCCGTTCTTCTACAAAAAGGCCGATGATGATGGTCTGTTTGCCTTCTACACGGCGCTGATCGAACGGGCCGTGCCGTCGGACGGCAGGCTGTTTCTCTACCATAACCCGGTGGCGGCGGCCAATGGGCTGTCCATTGAGCTGATCAAACGGATTCGGGACGCCTACCCGCAGACCGTCATCGGCATCAAGGACAGCAGCCAGGACTGGCCGCGCGCCCAGCGGATGTTCGACGAACTGCCCGATTTTGCGATCTACCTGGGCGACGACCGCCTGCTGAGTGACGCACTTAAGGCCGGGGCGGCGGGCGGCATCTCGCTCGTCGCCAACGCCTTCCCCGGAATACTGCGCGACGTTTATGACTGCCACCACGCCGGGCAGAGCACCGAAGAGGCGCAGGAACGGCTCGATGCGACGCAACGCCAGTTCGACGATCTGCCGAGCATCGCCGCCATCAAGGCGGTGCTTGCGGCGGGTGGCATCATCCAGAATGCAGCCGTCCGCCCGCCGCTGCGCGGTCTGACGCCGGATGAGACGGCCATCCTGAATGAGCGCTTCATGATCGACCATCCGATTCCGGGTCCCGTCTCGCTGCTAGACCTGATCGACCTCACGCAGGATCAGTAGCCCCCGTCTGGAGGCAGCCATATGGCATCCGCCCCGCTCACCCTCGGCATCGAAGAGGAATACCAGATCATCGACCCGGAAACCCGCGAGCTGACGAGCTACGTGCAGCAGTTTTTGCACGAGGGCCGGGTGCGCGGCACGGCGGTCCAGCAGGAGTTCATGCAGTCGCAGGTCGAGGTCGGGACACGCATCTGCCACTCCGTCGACGAGGCCCGGCAGGAGATCGGTAACCTGCGGCAGTCTATGATCGACATCGCGCAGGATGCCGGTCTGCGCATCGCCGCCGCCGGGACACACCCCTTCTCGCACTGGCAGAACCAGATCATCTCGGAAAGCGAGCGCTACGTCGAGTTCGTCGAGGCGCTCCAGCACGTCGTGCGCAGCCTGCTGATCTTCGGTATGCACGTTCACATCGGCTTCGGCGAGGGCCCAGATCAGCGCGAGTTGATGATCACGGTGATGAATCAGGCTCGCTACTTCGTGCCGCACATTCTGGCGCTGTCCAGCAGTTCGCCGTTCTGGATGGGGCACAAAACCGGGCTGAAAAGCTATCGCAGCATCGTGTTCGAGTCGATGCCGCGCACAGGCCTGCCGATGGAATTCCGCTCGTGGTCGGAGTACGAAAACTTCCTCAAGCTGCTCGGCAGAGTCCACGCGCTCGAAACGGACGAGACAGGCAAGGTCGACGCGACCCGCATCTGGTGGGATATCCGCCCGCACCCGCGCTACAATACACTCGAATTCCGCATCTGCGACGTGACGACGACGCTCGATGAGGTGATCTGCATCGCCGCGATCTATCAGGCGCTCGTCGCCAAGCTGATCAAGCTGCGCGAGCAGAACGTCATGTGGCGCATTTACCGCCGCGACCTGATCCGTGAGAACAAGTGGCGGGCGGTGCGCTACGGGGTCGGTGGCAAGCTGATCGACTTCGGTAAGCAGGAGGAGGTTCCCTTCCCGCAGTTAGCCGATGAGTTGATCGACCTGCTGGACGACGTGGTGGATGATCTGGGCAGCCGGGAGGCGGTCGAATACGCTCGCGTGATCGCCCGCAACGGCAGCAGCGCCGACCGCCAGCTTCGCGTGTACGATGCCGCGCTCGCCGACGGGGCCACCGTGCAGGAGGCGCTGGTGGCAGTGGTCGATCACCTCGTGGAGGAAACCTGCAGCGGCCTGTCATGAACACACAACGATGGATCGCACTCGGTATGGTCGGGCTGGTCGTGCTGTGCATCGCCAGCGCGAACCTGTGGCTGCCCATCGTCCGGGGCGGCGACGAAGAAGAAGCGGAGACGACGCCCACCCCCGAAACTGCCCTGACGGAGGCAGCGGAGGAAGAAGGCACGCCGGAGAGCACCGAAAGCGTGGCGAACATCCTGACGCCGACACCAACCGCGACGCTCGATCCGTCGGTCGCGGAAATTCTGGCCGATCTGGAGGTCGAGGAGCTGGGTGTAGGCGTCGACCCTTTTATCACGCGGGCGGGAGACTTCACGACGAACGACCCGGCATACGAGGCCGAGGGCACGGCATCCATCTACCAGATCAGTGAGACGCAGCGGGTACTCCGGTTGGAGTCATTCTCGGTGACGAACGGGCCGGACCTGCGCGTGATCCTCTCTCCACATGAAGCGCCCCGCACGAGCGCAGAGACGCTGCTGCCCACCTACCTCGATCTGGGAAAGCTGCAAAGTCCGACCGGCGCGCAGAATTATGAAGTCCCCGAAGGCGAAGGCCTGTCGCAGTACCGGAGCGTCGTGATCTACAGCATGTCGCTTAACATCGTGTATGCCAGCGCCCCGCTGACGGACGTGCGCGGCCAGTAAATGGACCGCGCGCTCACGCTGCGCCTGCTGGCCTACTTCGATGAGGTCGCGCCCGGCTACGCCACTGCCATCGAACCGGCGCTGCGCCCGCTGGCGGTGGAGCTTGTGGATTACGCGGCGATCCGGCCCGGAGAGCGCGTGGTCGACCTCGGCGCGGGAACCGGGCTGGCAGCACGTGAGGCGGCCCGGCGGGGAGGCCTGCCCATCGCCGTCGACCTGTCGCATAAAATGGCCTTCGCCGCCCGCCAGCGTGGCTCCGAGCACATCGTTCAGGCCGACATGCACGCCCTCAGTCTGCCGTCCAGCACGTTCGACGCCGCGCTGGCCCATTTCGCGCTCAACAGCACCGATCCCCGCACCAGCCTGCGCGAAGCCTACCGCGTGCTGAGGCCGGGCGGACGCATCGCCGCGCAGGAATGGGGCACGACGGATTCGCTGAGCGGCCTGCTCGACGACATATTGGCTGAGTATGCGGTGGACGATCCCCCTGCCCCGCTGGAGAAACGCCGCAGGGAGCAGGTCGAGCCGCATCCGTGGGATGATCTGGAGACGAGCGGCGACATCGAGGACGTGTTGATCGAGACGGGATTCCGCAACGTACGCATCGACATCGCGACCCCGGCGGTGAATCTCGCCGGGCCGGAGGCGTTCATCCGTTACAAGCTTGCGTGGCCGATCCGGCGGGCGGAGGTCGACGCCATGCCGGGTGACGTTCGGAACCTGTTTGTCGGGGAGCTGGTCGAGGCCCTTGCGGACAGGGTCGGACCGGAGGGCGGCCTGCGCTGGGAACCCAACGTCGTGCGGGCTATCGCCCATAAATAAAATCGCCGGGACGAATCATGTCCCGGCAACCCTCAGATGTGCAGCGTGGCTCTCAGCCCAGTTCGGCGAACGTCACGCCCTCCGTTCTCGCCTGCTCGCGAAGCTGCTCGATCAGTTCGGCCCGGCTGCCCCGCTCGCCACGCCGCCCGTAGGCGTGTTTTTTATAAGCCAGCTCAGTCAGCGTGTGGAAGTAGCGCCCGACGCGCCAGAACGTCGCCGGGCCTTCTGAAAACAGCAGGCTGAACCGGGTCGTGAACCGCGCTACCGGGGCGGAGACGACTGCATACTGGCGCGGGGTAAGCGTCTGACGCTTGACTTCGTCTGCAAGTTCGTCGATCAACCACTGCCGCTCGCGCCGGATGGCTGCGATCATCAGCGCCAGCACGAACAGCACGCCGATCCAATCAGCCAACGCGCCGAAGCACAGCGCCAGGGGCGCTGCTGCGGAAAGCGTCATCGTCGTATTGTGCAGGGAGTGGACAAAAATCGCCGCTGCCAGCCCGGCGATAGGCGCGGCGATGCGCACCCATCCCTCCCGTGCGTGGCGCGCCACGCCGAAGCCGACCCCCGTCAGGCTGGTGTAGAATGCGTGGTTGAGGCCGAACAGCACAGCGCGCAGAAAGACGATACTGCCGCCCGCCTCGGCGAAGTAGATCACGTTCTCGATGGCGGCGAAGCCGAATCCGACCAGCCCACCGTAGATGATGCCGTCGAACACACCGTCGAACTCGTTTCGCCACAGCAGGAACACCAGCCAGACGGCCAGCCCCTTGAAAATTTCCTCGGTGACCGGCGCGATCCCGATCGCGAGCACGGCGTTGCCCACCGCGCCCGACTGGTCGAGCAGCATAAACGGGAACCCCAGAATAAGCTGGCTGATCAGCGAAAGAATGGCTGCCGGTATGAACCCCCACAAAAAGGCCGCGCCGATCAGGGGCAGCGGCTCTTTCTCGTACCGATCCATCCAGTATAGAAACCAGGGATAGATCAGCATGGGGACGATCCCGGCGATCAGGGCGAGCGGTATGGGCATCGCACCACCCCCTCATAATTGGCTACGGTGGATCTGTCGAGGGCAGCAGGCGTTTGCGCCACTTGGCGAACCGCGAGCCAAAGTGAACGAGGAAGCTGCTGCGTTTCCCGGCGATTGAAGCCGTCTCCAGCGCCTCGCGAAAACCATCCGCGTTGTTGGTGAACGGCCCCATCCGCATGACTGCGTGCCCGTGTTCGGGCGGGATATGCGCGTCGCTGCCTGCCGTCATGAGCCTACCATGCTGCTCCGCAAACTCACGCGCCAGCCGGTTGTCCTTATCGTGCAGGCAGCGGGCGTTGAGCACCTCGATGGCATCAACCAGATCGACGATGGCGAGCAGATCGTCCCGGGCCCACGCCCCGCTGCGATAGCGGTCGAATGGGTGGGCAACGCCGATCACCGCGCCCTGCTCGCGCAAACGCCGGATGGTTTCCTCCGGCGTCAGCCCCGCCGGAACCTCCTCCTGAATGTACCAGGCAAGAAGTTCCCCCTTCGTCGTCATGATCTCCTCGCCGGGGATGACAAGCATCGGGTAGAGGCGCGCCGCCTGAAACGCCCCCTGTGCCGTATTGTGGTCTGTGATGGCGAGCTTGTCAATTCCCTTTCTGCGGCATATTTCAGGCAGATTTTTCAGCCGGATGAGGGAGTCAGGTGAGTATCTGGTATGTGAGTGAAGCTCGATGTTCCAGAGTGGAACCGTCATGTACACGACCCTGTTTTGCAGTATGAGTAATAACGACCTCATTATACAGGCCGGGGAGCGCGCCGTCGTTAAGTAGATTCACCCAAATTGTGGATGGGCGATCCTGCGCCCGGCAGCGGTCAGGGCGACGGGGCGAGCCGGGCGGCCCCCGGTTCCGGCGCATGGAAAAGGCCAGCCCTGTCGGGCTGGCCTCGCCTGGTGCGGTGGGGCGATGCGGCTATCAGTCGGCCTGTGACCCCCGGCGGTTCAACAGGTAGACCGCGCCGCCGAGCAGCGCGCCTACCGCCAGCGCACCGGCAGCGGCGGTGACGACCGTCTGCGGGCGCATCCCCGGCATAACGACCTCGCCGTCTCCATACCCGGCAAACACCCGGCCCCATTTCATATCCAGCGCTTCCTGAACGCGGGGCCGTCCCACGAACGGGTACCAGTACACGTTGTGGTAAAAGTGGGTTGCGAAGAAGCTCCAGGGCACGAGCGGCGTCCTGAGCAGCAGGTGTTCCAGCGGCTTCATCGGGCCGTGATAGATCAGCTTCTGGCCCCGGCTGGCGAAGGTATCCTCCTGAACGAAGCCCCAGTCCGGCTCCTGCTCGATGTCGTACCCGACGATCTCGATCTCGTCGGGGTCCCCGATCCCCAGCCCGCGCTCGTGCGCCAGCCGGATGAAGGGGATGGTCATCGGGTCGAAGCCCTGTAACTTGGCCGAAATCGCGTCGATGGCGACCTGATCCGCCGACGCGAGGATGATGTCCTTCTCGTGAACGCGCATCGCACGCGGGCCAGGCCCATCGCCCGCGAACGTGCCGTCCATCACCGCGAAGATGCCGCTGTGAATGTCCTGCTGGATCATCAGCAGATCGACCAGTGTTTCGTGGATGACGCTGTGCGTCCAGTGGCGCTTGCGGTGCAGCAGCCCGCCGAACGCGTTTTTCATCGCGCCGGTGATGGTCGTGAAGACGTGAGTCT
>CAZWUX010000194.1:0-8757 GCA_964637665.1 uncultured Anaerolineae bacterium | reverse complement strand
GGCCTCGCGGGGGTCCGCACCCCTGAGACGCGCAACGTAGACCGGGCACGGCGCGAGCGCGATCACCCGTTTCATCACATCACGGAACACCAGACGGTTGAGGCGCGTGGCGGTGTCGGACGCGCCGAGCACGATCATATCCGCCCCCTGCCGGTGGGCAGCGCGGATGATCTGCTCCTCCGGCACGCCCTCGCGCAGAACGAACTCGGCGTCGATGCCGCGCGCGGCGAAGGCGGCGAGGCTCTCACGGACGACCTGGGCGACGGCGGTGTCGCTGGCGAGCATCTCATCGCCCGCCTGCTCCATCTCCTCCAGACCGGTGTACATGCGGGGCACTGCGCCCATGACGTGCAGCAGAGCCACGTCCGCGCCGAGGGCCCCGGCCAGCCACGACCCGGCCTCGATGACCTGAAACGACACCGGGCGCGCGCCGGTGCAGACCAGCAGGCGGCGCACACGGTCCGGGGGCGATTTGATGATCAGCACGGGGACGTTCGCGCCCGACACGATGCGCAGGGCGCGGTCGCGCGGGCCGCGCCGCATACGCTGCACGGCGATCGTGTCGTACGCGCCTTCCTTCGTGCGGCGGAGCAGGCCCTCGGCGGGGATGCCATAGACCACGTCCACCGTCATACCGGTCTTACCGGCCAGCCACTCCGCAAAGCGCCGTGCGGGTTCGCTTTCCGGCGTATTGTCCAGCCCAAGCAGCATCCGCATCAGAATCGCCCTTCCGTCACAGCCCTCATGCAAACCTCACAGTCGGCCTCAGTGCCGCAGTATGCCCACCAGCCGCAGCAAAACGAGCACCGCGCCGATCAGCGGCAGCCCGGAGAACAGCAGCCGGATGCGCGGCCCCTTAAAATAGCGGGTCAGCGACGCGCCAATCTGCGCGCCGACGGCGGCCCCGGTCTGCATGACGAGCGCCATCAGCACGTCGACGTTGCCCTTCAGGGCGTGCGTCACCGTGCCGAACCCGGCGGAGATCACGATCTCGAACAGGTCAGTGCCGACCGCGACGTGGGTCGGCACGCCGAGCGCGTAGACGAGCAGGGGCATCCGCACGAAGCCGCCCCCCACGCCCAGCGCGCCGGACAGCAGCCCGGTGATGAAGCCGATGCCGATCACCGCCCACAGCGAGATCGAGTGGATGCCCGACCGGTCGAGTTCGATGATCGGGGGGACGTTTAGCTGCTGCACCCACGCCGTCACGCGCCGGAAACCGACGACCTCCACCGCCGGATTGTGGCGATGGGTGTTCATCTTCCGCAGCGAGGTAATGCTCTCCCAGAACGTGAACCCGCTGATAAACACGAGGATCACGACGTACGCAATGCCGATCACGTTGTCAACTGCGCCGATGCTCTCCAGATACTCGATCACACGCGCGCCGATCTCGACGCCGGGGATCGTGCCGAGCACGAGCAGCAGGCCGAGCTTCACGTCGACGTGGCCCAGCGAACGGTGGCGGCGGGCCGCGACGATGGATTTCCCGGTCATGTGCGCGAGGTCCGTGCCGACGACGAAGTTCATCGGCACGCCACTCAGGAACATCATCGGCCCGGCAATGAATCCGCCGCCCACGCCGAAAAAGCCCCCCAGAACGCCGACGGCGAAGCCGACTGCGACGAGCAGCAGCGGCGATATCGTGACGCCAGCGATAGGAAAATACATAACCGGGGGTTACTCGCGCCCGTCGAGCGCGTCGACGTTCAGGAAGCGGATCAGCAGGCTCGTCACGAGGTCGAGCACGACGCCCTGCGCGACGATCAGGCCCAGCGCGGCGGCGGCGTAGACCACCAGGTTATCGTCGAACAGGCGGACGAGCGGCTCGCCGAGAAAGCGCAGCACCAGCAGGAAGTAGACCGCCAGCAGCACCCCGTAGATGGCTAACTCTAAGCCAAAGGTAAGGGCGAAACGGCGGAGCGTTTGCCTCCGGGAGGGTTTGGACATCCGGTTTTCTCCACGCAATGGGCTGCGGATCGAATGGCGGCCAACGCACACCAGTATAATCAGGCTGTACGGGCTGCACAACAGACCGCGCCCTCAGAACGACGTAAGAATCCAGCCCCACGCCCGCGCGTGTTTGCAGCAATAGATTCCATGTTCTATAATCACAATAGAATAAGAGCGACAGTTCGCTTACAGTGCGGTGAGGGGCTTGCTCCGCGCCGCAGTACAGCAAACCAATTTTATAAGTACGCCGGACGGCACAGCAGACCATTTTCCTGGTTCAAGTACGGACGAATCTGGAGGATAAACGACTGGCAGGTTCATTCGCCAGGCTGACACATCGAAACCTGACGAGTAATTCGAAACTAGCGCTGCGTGACAGGATTCAGTCGTAGAACCGCTTTCTGTGCCCGGTCGGATGCCGGATACAGAAAGCGGTTTTACCGTCTTTGCGGCAGGCTGCCGCAGCCGGAAAAACCGCCGGTCGCAGGTTTCACCTACCGGCGAAACTTGCGATACAAATCACACCTAAGGAGGTTACAGAGTAACCAGTGAATGGTATAGAGATCGATCCCACCGTCAGCACGAACGGCGACGACGAGGAGATGGGATTCGCCGAACTGCTGGATGCGTACGATTACGAGCGTCCGCATCGCGGGCAGATTCTAGAAGGGGAAATCCTCGACGTAGGCGAGAATGAGGTGCTGGTCGACGTTGGTCAGAAACGTGATGCTTTCGTCCCGCGTGAGGACCTGGAGCGGCTGAGCGAGGAAACGCTCGACAGCCTGAAGCCGGGCCACGTGGTGATGGTATACGTCCTGCGTCCGATGGACAAAGAGGGACGGCTGCTCGTTTCCGTTAACAAGGCGCTCCAGCAGGCGGACTGGGAGCACGCCGAGGAGTTGATGGAGAGCCAGGAAGTCATCGAAGTCGAGATCGTCGGCTACAACAAGGGCGGCCTGCTGGCCGACTTTGGCCGCATCCGGGGCTTCATCCCGCAGTCACACGTCAGCCAGATCCAGCGTGGGCTGTCGGGCGACCAGCTCCGGGAGGCGAAGGCCGACATGACCGGCCATAAGATCAACGCCAAGGTCGTCGAGGTCAACCGCCGCCGCAACCGCCTGATCCTCTCGGAGCGCGAGGCGCGCGACGCCGTGAAGCGCCAGCTGCTCGAAGAGCTGGAAGTCGGCAGCATCGTGACCGGCGAGGTCGTCGGAATCGTCGATTTCGGCGCGTTCGTCGACATCGGCGGCATCGACGGGCTGATCCACATCTCGAATCTGGATCGCCGCTACGTCAACCATCCGAGCGACGTGCTCGAACTGGGCGACACAGTGGAGGTCCGCATCGACGAAGTGGACATCGAGAAGGAACGCATCAGCCTGAACCGCGCCGTCCTGATGCCCGATCCGTGGGATGAGATCGGCGACTACTACAACGTCGGCGACCTCGTCACGGGCGAAGTGACGAACATCGCGGACTTCGGCATCTTCATCTCCCTGCCGCACCACCTCGAAGGGCTGGTGCACGTCAGCGAGATGACGACCTTCGGCGCAGCCGACCCGACCGAACTCGTTCAGGAAGGCGAGGAAATGCTCGTGCGCATCATCGAGATCGACCGCGACCAGAAGCGGATCGCGCTCAGCCTGGACGCCGTCACGGCGGAGGAACAGGAAAAGTGGATGCACGAGCGGATGGATGCCCGGCGCGAGGCGAATGGCGAGTCGCCCTCGCAGCAGATGACGGGTTCCGTCGAATCGTACGCCTACGAAGTTTGAGGCTAATCCCTTCGTGAACGGGCGAGGCTCCGTGACCGTACGGAACCTCGCAAACGCGCGAAGGGCTTGACCCAGCCAACTTTTGCGCATCCCCGCCAAAAGGCGGGGATGCGCTGCCCACCGCCGGAACCGGGCGGGGGCCATGCAAAAAACCGGCGCGTTCCCAGTGCCCGCGATGCGTCTCTCCAGGGAATACCCTGAACGCGCCTCCGCCCAGAACAGTCGGATCAGACGGAAGAAAGGACGGGTCATGTTCCGTAAGGGGAGCCAGGTCGCGCACCCTACTCACGGCGCGGGCGTCGTGATCGACGTGCGGGAGATCACCGTCACGGGGAACGTGCGGCGTTACTATCACATCGACCTCGCAAATGGCAACGGGATGCTTATGCTCCCGGTCGAGCAAGCGGAGGAGGCCGGGCTGCGCCCGGTCGCCGATCCTGACCTCATCCTCGACGTGCTGGCCGACGATCCTAAAGAGCTATCCGATAACTACCGCACGCGGCAGATGCGCGCCGCGAGCAAGATCAACAGCGGCGATGTCAAGAAGGTCGCAGAGGCGCTGCGCGATCTCGCGTGGCGGGGCCGCACCGGCGGCCTGTCGAGCGGCGACGCCAGCCTGAAATCGAAGGCGCAAAAGCTGCTGGCGAGCGAGCTGGCCGTCCAGCAGGAGGTGGAGGATGTCGAGCGCGCCACCGAGCGGCTGAGCAAAACCCTGCGCCGCAAGCAGAAGGCCCGGAAAGCCGCGCAGGAGGCGGCGCAAACCGCCTGACGTATGGGCCGCAATGCGACCATACGCGAGGCGCGGGCCGCCGACCGGGCGGGGTTATCCTCGCCGACCGTAAACGTGTTATCACGATAAGGAGGAATAATGGTTTCTGTTAAACGACGTTCGGGCGAGTCGGAAGAGCAGCTTCTGAAGCGTTTCCGTAAGAAAGTGACGAAGAGCCGCATCCTGACCGATGCCCGGCGCAAGCGCTGGTACGTCTCCAAGAGCGAAAAACGCCGCATCGCCAAGAAGAAGGCGATCCGCCGCGCCCGCCGCCGCCAGTCCCGACGCCGCTAAACGCCAGACCCACTCCCGCGCAAGCCGCGCGCCGCGCCCGCCCGGAACCGACCGCCGGTCGACACGCCTTGCGGAAACCAGGCCCGTCCGTTAGGATGGGGGCAGGCCGCTGCGCGACGCAATGCGCCCCGGCTTTTTACTGTGCTACGATAACTTGCCCGTACATGCGGGCATGGCCGTCTTTTACATCCTCGTTTTCAGGAGGTTCCCTGTATGGTTTCTGTCAAGCGGCGTTCGGGTGAATCAGAAGAACAGCTCATGAAGCGCTTCCGCAAGAAGGTGACGAAGAGCCGCATCCTATCCGACGTGCGGCGCAAGCGCTGGCACGTCTCGAAGAGCGAGCAGAAGCGCATCGCCAAGCGGAAGGCCATTCGCCGGGCGCACCGACGCCAGTCCCGCCGCCGCGGGCGAGACTAGCAGCGCAAGCTGCGTTAGTTACAGGCAGTTATTCAATATTATGCAAGCAGAACTGGGCGCGAACGCGCCCAGTTTTTTTGTGTCCCGGCGCTGATCTGCACCGGGCGAAGGCGCATCAGCCGACGTGCAATCCTGCTATAGGGCTGTGGTAGAATAGCATCAGATATATCCGGGACGGGAGAGGCAGGAGGGGAATTGGTATGGAGATGACACACGAAAGTAACCCGCTGATCGTCATCGCGTCGAACCGGGGGCCGTTCAAGTTCGAGGAGAAGCCGGATGGCTCGCTCGACGTGCGGCGCGGGACCGGGGGGCTGGTGACCGCGCTTGGCGCGCTGGCAGAGGAACACGAGGTGCTGTGGGTGGCGAGCGCAATGGATCGGGGCGGACGACGCTGGTCCAAGCAGCACAACGGCGAGATGGCGGAGGTCGAGGGGATCTATCTCAAGCTGATCCGGCCCGATCAGGAACGCTATGACCAGTACTACGGCGTGATCGCCAACCCGCTGTTGTGGTTCATCCAGCACCAGCTGTGGGACATCCCGCGCACGCCGAGCATCACGCCCGATACGCGGCAGGCGTGGAAAAACGGCTACGTCGCCATCAACAAGCAGTTCGCGGACGCCATCGCGGACAGCGTCGAGGAGGCGGTCGGGGACACAGACCGCCCGGTGATCGTGCTGCCGCAGGATTATCACCTGTACCTCGTGCCGCAGTTTTTGCGGGAGAGGCTCGGCGAGCGGGTGCAGATCCAGCCCTTTATCCACATCCCCTGGCCCGGCCCGGATGGCTGGCGCATCCTGCCGGAGGACATGCGGCTGGCGGTGCTGTCCAGCCTGCTCCGGTCTGACCGGGTCGGGTTCCAGACGCGCAAAGATGCCTTCAACTTCGTGCAGACCTGCCGCTTTTACGTGCCCGGCGCGCACTCACACGGCGCGCGGGATGCCATCACTTACGAGGGGCGGCGCGTGGGGGCGGTCGCTTACCCGATCTCGGTGGACGTGGAGAAGGTGCAGGCGGTGGCGGGTCAGTCGGAGACGCGCCTGCTGACCCAGCAGATCCTCAACATTATCGGGGACCGCAACCTGATCCTGCGGGTGGACCGCATCGAGCCGAGCAAGAACATCCTGCGCGGGCTGGAGGCCTACCGCACGCTGCTCGATATGTACCCGGAGCACCGGGGGCGCGTGCAGATGCTCGCGCTGCTCGTTCCGTCCCGCATGGAAGTGGACGAGTACCAGCACTACCTGCGCGACATCATGGCTGATGCCGGGATGATCAATGCGGAGTTCAGCGACGAGCTTTGGGAGCCGGTCCGCATCGTGGTGGGTGAGAATTACAATCGCGCCATCGCCGCGATGCAGCTTTATGACGTGCTGCTCGTCAACCCCATCGCGGATGGGATGAACCTCGTCGCGAAGGAGGGGGTGCTCGTCAACCAGCGGGATGGCGTGCTGCTGCTGTCGGAATACGCAGGGGCGTTTTACGAGCTGGGTGATGAGGCGCTGACCGTGTCGCCGTTCGACATCGCGGGCATGGCAGACTCGATCAATGAGGCGCTGGGGATGCCGTCTGATGAGCGTCACCGCCGGGAGGAGGTGCTGCGCGAGCGCGTCATCAAGGCGGACGTGAGGCGCTGGTTTTACGCTCAGGTGGAGGATGCCCTGCGGGCCATCAAAAGCCAGGAAAGCAGCGACTCGACGCCCGGCACACCCAACGGAATCGTGAAATCCGCCGAATCCGCAACGGCCTCCGGCGTGCCCTCCGACAGAACGCCCGCGCCGTAGGCATCGCAGACCCCCCCGGCGCGCATCTCGCGCGCTGCCGTGAGGGCGTCAACGTCCGTCACGTCGTCGCCGAGGTACAGGGCAGCGTCGAGGTCGTATTCCGCGACCAGCCCGCGAAAAGCGGTGCCCTTGTTCACGTCGAGGGGCGGGCGAAGCTCGAACACCATGCGGCCCTCGGAGAACGTCAGGCCGCCGGTTTCCGCTGCGTGGATCGCCAGCGGGCGGAAATCCCGCGCGGCGGAGGCGGGATCGACCGCGCGGCGGTAGTGGATGGAGATCGTCGCGCCCTTATCCTCAAGCTCCATGCCGGGGGCCAGATGAGGCCGCAGCGCCCGGATCGCCGCGTCGAGCCGGGGGCGGAAAGCCGCCGCCTCCGGCATCAGCTTCACCTGCCCGTCCTCCCACCGCTCAAACCCGTGATTGCCGACGTAGACGACGCCCTCCACGCCGACCCGGCGGTGGACATCGTCGGGCGCGCGCCCGGAGATCACGGCGACGAGGGGCAGCGTGTCGCACAGGGCGGCGAGCAGCTCTTGCGCGCGGGGGGTGACCTGCGCGGCGGCGGGATCGTCGACGATGGGGCTGATGGTGCCGTCCATGTCGGTCACGAGTCCGAAGCGCGGCGTCTCGACGAGCGCGCGGAGGGTTTGTCTGGCATCCTGCCACTGCATCGGCGTATACTAACCTGTGGATTTTGGCTTCAACGCAGGTACGAAGGAGCCGGTAATGGAAGAAACGCAAGAGAAAAACATCATCACGGTGACGCTCAGCCCGTCGCTCGACCGGACGCTGGTCACCCACTATCTGGCCGTAGGGTATCATAACCTCACAGAGGAATCAACGCGGCTCGACCCGGCGGGCGCGGGGGTGAACATCGCCCGCGCGCTGAACCGGCTGCTGGGGCGCGGACATGGCATCATTCTGCTGGGCGATGACGCGACCGGCCTCGCCTACCGGGCGCTGGTCGTCGAGGAGGATTTCGACAAGACGGTGATCCGCGTCACAGGGAGAACGCGATCCAGCACGATCATCCTCGACACGGGCAATCAGGAAGAGACGCAGATCGTCGAGGAGAGCGCCGGGATCACGCGGGTGGATGTGGAGCAGCTCGTCGGCTCGCTCAAGGAGCTGGCCCGCCCGGAGGACATCGTCGTGTTCGCGGGGCCGCTGCCCAATGAATCGCCGCGCGACACGTATGCGTGGCTGACGGGCATCGTCCATGACGAGACGGGCGCGCACGTGGGCATCGTGGCGGGCGGCGAGCCGCTCAGCGAGGCGCTGAAGGCGTCGCCGGAGTTCGTCGCGGTGACGCAGATTCAGGCGGAGGCGTTCTTCAATTACCCGGTGCGCACACTCGAAGACCTGCTGGGCAGCGGGCGCAGGCTGGTCGAGCAGGGCGCGCACAGCGTGCTGATCGAAATGCGGGATGGTGAGGGGGCGGTGCTGGTCAACCCGGAGGGCGCGTGGGTCGCCACGCTGCCGGATCGGGAGGGCACGACGAGCGGGGTGTGGGATGCGCTGCTGGCGGGGTTCCTCGCGGCGTACGTCAGCCGCAAACCGCCGCTCGAAGCGCTGGCGCTGGGCGCAGCCGCTGCCGCGTACACCGCCGCGCAGGTGGGCAGCGTGTTCGGCACGCTCGACGAGGTGCAGGGCTACATCAGACAGATCGACGTGCGGGCGATCAGTGAGGAAGAGACGGCCAAGCCCGCCGCAGAGGATTAAGTGGGATGTGGGATATACGATGGGGGCGGCCCGGTTCAGG
>CAZWUX010000193.1:0-8769 GCA_964637665.1 uncultured Anaerolineae bacterium | reverse complement strand
GATCTGGCCGGGCTGGATCGTCTCCAGGCAGAGCCGGATCGCGCCACACGCGGCCCGATACCAGTCCTCGGGGTCCTGCTCCGCCCAGCCGACCTCTGGATGGTGGGTTGGATAAGCCTGCTGACCATTGGCGACAATCGTGCCCGCACGGTCAACTGCAACCACCTTACATCCACTGGATCCGACATCGACACCCAGAAACAAAGTCATTCAGCCGATTTCCACTTGCTCAACTGCCATCATCAAGTGTCCGCGTCATTTGCCAGCTTGAATGACGCAGACTGTTTCCCGACGTTGGTCACGACGAGACGGAACGTATCGGAGCGATAGACGGCATATGTGTACCGGTTTGGCTGGCCGTGCTCGGTGAAGGCGATGCCCTCAACCTCCAGCACCGGGCTGCCCGCCTCAAGATCGAGCAGTTTCCGGTCTGCCGGGTTAACCAGCGCCGCCTGAACTGAGTCCTTTGTGTAAGCGATGGGCTGTCCAGAAATGCTCTCTATCGCCTGAAGCAGGGAGGCCTCGCTCAGGTCAACCTGCATCAGCGGGGCATATGTCCGCGCATCCACGAAGGAGGTGTGCAGCGCGACGGCCTCGCCCTCCACATAGCGCAGGCGCCTGACGATGATGACCTCACTGTCCGGCGGCAGTTCAAGCTTATTGAGGACCCCTGGGGAGCCGGGGATGATCTCTTTCCGCAGAACCTTCGTCTCGACGTTGTAGCCGCGCGCTCGAAGGGTTCGGCTGAAGCTCATCATGGTCGAGAAACCATATGAGACGAGGTCTTCGGCGACGAACGTCCCCTTTCCTTTCTGGCGAAAGAGAATCCCCCGCGAGACGAGACCTTCGAGCGCCTTGCGGACGGTCATGCGGCTGACATCGAAAAGTAGCGAGAGATCTTGCTCGGATGGAATCTGGTCTCCGGGGGTGTACTGCCCGGAGGCGATCCTATCCTGAAGCACCTGCTGTATCTGCATATACAGAGGGACAGATGAGGTTTTGTCGATCACGGCATTCATTCCTGAATATACTTGTATAGACGTTGTTTGAAGTATAATGTTGCCGCGATCATATACAACCTGCCTCTCGTTGTGTGAAGGGGATGTAAACCACACAGATTACTTAACAGCGGTGGCATCCAGCTCCCTCACACGGATGTTGGACCATTCAATCGGCATCCCTGAGTGCTGAAACAGCCCGAAAGAACCCGCCGTGAACCTCGGTTTTTCGGGCGGGACGCTCGCGTCGTTCTCCCAGCACAACCACCCCTCCGGCTCGTCCTCCGTCTCCGGCCAGATACGATAGCGCACGTGATTCACGCCGTCTTTCCAGAACACCTGATGGCGAACGCTGTACAGCAGGTCCGCCTCGGCGATGAACCGGTTCGGCGGCGCGGTGCGGACGACCCATTCCTTGTTCGTCCCTGAGTGATCGCCATAGGCCAGGAACGCGCGCGCTTCCCAGCGGGGGTTAAGCGCGGCCATGCCGCATGTGGACCAGCCCGGCTTGATGCCGATCGATGGCTGCGGGCCGACGTGCCCGACGAAGAAGTCGCTGGGCCCAAGCCACTTGACTTTGGTCAGGTCCCGAAAGCGGACGTTGTAGGTGGCCTCCTGGCTCCCGTAAGGGGAGCCGATCAGCAGCAATGAGTCGACGTAGACCGGCGCCCGCGAGCGGATCAGGTTCATATCCCGGTCGAGGTCGAACGCGCCGTCTACGATCTGGCCGACCTCCTGTATGTGCGCGTACGCCGAGAGATCGGTCAGGTCGATGGGTAGGACAACCGGCTCCGGGTCCCAGGAGAAGCTGACTTCGACGGTCTGCTCGCCGCCCGCGTCGAGGACTCTGAGCAGGACGGTGTTATCGCCCGCGCGGAGTTCGGGGGCCGTGACGGGGATTTCGACGTTGAAATCCCCCATATCCTTAAGCCGGTTGATGGCGGGTGAGTCTTTGTACTCATACGTCCAGTCGATGCCGGGGTCCGGCACTTCCTCGACGTAGAAATACACAGGTTCGCCGCCGTTGAGCGCGTAGGTCGATTCTTTGACGGGATAGTCGATTTGCTCGACCCGGCCCACGAGGTTGATGTCCCCGTGCCGGTACTTGAACCGCTGCTGCGTGCCGTAGGTCAGCCGGAACGTCATGACGCCGCCCTACTTTCCGTAGTACAGGGGCAGCCCGGCGGTTTCGACATCGAAGACCTCGATTTGCCCGTGTTCATTCTCGGTCACGTAGATTTTCTTCTCGCCGTCCGGCCCGAAGGCGACGTTGGTCGGGTAGGCGCCTGCGGTCTTGATACGCCGGACGGGCTGGCCCTCTGTATCGAGCACGGTGACATCACCCTGCCCGAAGACGGCGCAGTAGAGATAGCCGTTCGCGCCGAACGCCATCCCGTCAGGGCCTCGGAATCCCGCGCCGCCCCAGCCGGGGTCCATGACATTGCCGTAGAGCGTGCGGGTTCCGGTCGGTTTGCCGTCGACGATCTCATACCGGAAGATGTCGCCGCTGATCATCTCGTTCGCGTAGAGGTGCCCATCCGGCCCGATGGCGATCCCATTGGTGAACTTGATGCCGGTGTCCATGACGATGACCTCTTTCGTATCGAGGTCGATGCGGTACACGCGCCCGTCGAACTCGGCGTTCTGCCAGTCCGGGCGAAGCTGCCCGCCCGGCGCCCAGTCGTCGAGCAGGATACCGGAGTCGGTCATGTAGAGCGCGCCGTCTTCCGCGAAGCACAGGTCATTGGGGAAGAGCATCTTCTCCCCGCCAGCCTCATCCAGATAGACCTCGACCTCACCGCTCATCGTGACGCGCATCAACGAGGGATGAGGGTGCGTTTCCGCGACCCAGATCACATCATTCTTGTCCGGCATACAGCCGTTAGGCCGCCCGGTCTCGGCGATGAAGGTCACCTCTTTGCCGCTCGGACTGATATGCGTCACGCCACCTTTGCCCGGTGCCATTTCGACGCAGACCCAGCTATTGTCTTTCATCAGGCGCGGGGTTTCAGGTGCGCCCAATCCCTTGACGAAAACGGATGACATAGAAGCCTCCAATCCACATTTATCAGCGGGTCAATGAGCGCCTTAGCCGGGCGTGGGGGCCTCTGCTGGCAGCAGCCCCTCGTGTTTCATCTCGGCCCACAGGTCGTCAGGGATGTCGTGCTTGAACATCGCGACGTTGCTGTCGACGTGCTCGATGGTGCGCGGCCCCATCACGATGGTCGGGATGGCGGGGTGGTAGAGCGGAAACTGGATGGCCGCCGCCATGAGGGGCACGCCGTGACGGTCGCAGACGGCCTTAAGCTGGGCCGCCCGGTCGATAATCGCCTGATCGGCGGGGACGTAGTTGTAGGTCATGTTGTTCGTCCACGAGGCCATGTCGGCGGGCGTGCGTCCGACCGCGTCTGCGCTGACCGTCTCCAGATCGGGCACGCACAGGATGCCGCTGTTGTACACGCCGCCGTTGACGATGGCGATGCCTTTTTCCTCGCACAGCGGCAGCAGTTCCGCCAGCGCGCTCTGATCGAGCAGCGTGTAGCGACCGGCCAGCAGGAAGCAGTCGAAGTCGCCTTCACGGGCAAACCGCGCGAGCACCTCCCACTGATTCATGCCGCACCCAATGGCGTTGATCGTCCCCTCGTCTTTGAGGTCCTTCAGGGCCTTGAACGCGCTGTCCAGCGCCTCCTCAGGGAACCAGTCCGGGTCGTGGATGTGCAGCGCGTCGAAGCGGTCGACGCCGGTGCGTTCGAGGCTGGCCTCAAGCGAGCGCATGATGCCATCATAGGAAAAGTCGAAATACGGTTTTACGGCGTCGGTGCCTTTGTAAAGCTGCTCGCCTTCCCACAGGACCATCGTGTCCTCGCGGTCGGCGGGTCCATCCTCAAGCAGCAGACGCCCTACCTTCGTCGTCAGGGTAAACGAGTCGCGCGGATGCCCCTGAAGGGCATCGCCAACCGCCCTCTCGGCGTTGCCATAGCCGTAGACGGGGGCGGTGTCGAAGAAGCGGATGCCCTGATCCCAGCATCGCTCGACGACCGCGACGGCGTCTTCGTGGGGGATAGGCTCGTAAAGGCCACCCAGCGGATTCGTGCCAACGCCGAGCTGTGTCACGCTCACGCTGGTGTTGCCGAGCTTCACTTTTTTGGTCGGATCCATCACTGCCCTCCTGGTTAGGACGACTGTGCGAGCTGGCCTGTGTTGATCGCCTCAAGCAATTTCTGTTCGGTCAGTGCGTCAGCCTCGAACTCACCGGCGATCCGTCCCTTGTAGAAAATCACCACTCTATCACAGAGGTGGACAAATTCAGGCAACTCGCTGGATGTAAAGAGGACTACACGGCCTTCGTCGGCCAGTTCACGAATAATATGATAGATCTCTTCTTTTGCCCCAACGTCGACGCCGCGCGTGGGATCGTTCAGCAGCACGACGTTGGGAGACGCCTCCAACCACTTGCCAAGCACGACCTTCTGCTGGTTGCCGCCTGAGAGTTGATCGACGGGGCTGGCGAGCGACTCCATGACAATGTTTAACGACGTACAGCGCGCTCTGGCCCGATCTCTCAGGCGGGATTGGTTGAGGAAAAAGCCAAACTGGCCCAGCGCCCCCGCCGTCACGTGCGACAGGTTCTCCATCACGGTCTGTTTCAGCATCGCGCCCCCGTGACGGCGATCCGCCGGGACGTAGGCGATGCTCGATTCGACGGCAGCCGGGATGCTGCGTGGAGCCGGGCGCCCGTCAGGTAGAACGATCCTGCCGCGCGCAACGGCTTCGATGCCAAATATGATGTGGAGAACGGTCTGCGCCCCGGCCCCTTCCAGCCCCGCAAGACCCACAATCTCGCCCGCCGCAGCCGTCAGGTTGATATCTTCGATCTTGCCCTCAATGGTGACGTTCTCAAGTTGCAGCGCTTCGCCGGTATCGTTGTATCGATCCCGCTCGGCATAGAATTCAGTTGGCTCGCGCCCTATCATCATCCGCACGATCTCAGGAATCGTCGTTTGATCGCGGCGGACCGTATCCACAATATCGCCATTCCGCATGACGGTGATGAGGTCGGCGATCTCGAAAACCTCTTCGAGGCGGTGCGAGATATAGATGACTGCGACGCCGCGATCGCGCAGCCCCCGGATGATGGCGAACAGCCGGTCGCTCTCCGTCGCATTGAGCGCCGAGTTCGGCTCATCGAAGATCAGAACTCTGGCCTCTGCCAGTAAGGCTTTGGCGATTTCGACAAGCTGCTGCTCCCCAAGCGTGAGATCGCCAACCGGCGCGTCGAGATCGAGATAGGAAAGCCCCAGCTCGGCCAGCACCGGCTCGGCCTGCCGCCGCATCTGCTGGCGCGCGATCAACCCGAAATGGAGCGGCTCGCGCTTCAAGAATAGATTGGCAAGCACGTCCAGCTCAGGGAAGAGGCTGAGCTCCTGGAACACGATGGCGACACCGTGCTCGTTGGCCTCTTTTACGTTGGCGAACGACACTTTTTGGCCGCCAACGTAGATAGAGCCATCGTCCGGCTGGACAGCCCCGACGAGGGCTTTCATGAGTGTCGATTTCCCGGCGCCGTTTTCGCCGACGATAGCGTGGACGTGGCCGGGATAGACGCTGAGGTCTACCCCGACCAACGCCCTGACGCCACCGTAGCTCTTTTTAACGCCGGAAACCGCACAGACAGCTTGTTGTTGGTCGCGGGCGGTTTCCGTAGTGCTCATTGTTACTCTGCGATGTAGTCACCGAATGATTGGACATGGCCGGACAGATCGGAGAATATCTCGTCGATCTGGTCCGCATAGAACTCCCGGTACGCCTCAGGGCCGGCTTCCTCGCGGGCTGCGATCGCCTCGACGTTGTCGACCGTTACGATCTCAGGCCCGGTATCGATCCAGCCGCGCGGCGTGTCTCCGCCAAAAACCATATCTTGCAGCATGGCACGCATGGCGACGTAGCCTTGCAGGAACGGCTTCTGCCCGACGACGCCCAGCCCGACGCCGCTGGCGATGCCCGCGAGCGCATCCGGGTTGACGCCGATGGAGGCGATCTCATACTGCGCGTTCGGATCGTCTTCCTTGATGCGGATCAGGTTCGGCAGGTCGTTCTCGCAGAAGCCAACGTAAGCCACCGCGTCCGGGTAGGTGTTGATGATTTCCTGCCAGCGGGCGAAGTTCTCGGCCTGGTCGAAGGTGACATCCAGCGGGCCGACGATCTCGACGTTCGGCGCGCGCTCGTTGAAGGTTTCGGTGAAGCCCGTGAAGCGAACCGAGATCACGTCCAGGGCGGGGAAGCACAGGCCGCCTACGACCTGGCCCTCTGCATCCTCGCCGATCTGATCGATCACGATGTTTGCCAGCGCGACGCCGAGGTCCTTCTGGCGCGGCCCGGCATGGACCGACTCCAGCGAGGTCGGGGAGGCGACATCGACGGAGCTGACGGGAACACCCGCGTCGACCGTGTCGTCGATGACGCGGACCCACAGGTCAGCCGGATAGGCCACTGTGACGACTGCATCCGGTTCTGTGGCGATAACGTCCTGGAATATGCTGAAATGCTGCGGTGGATCGATGCCCGCCGGGCCAGCGCTCTGGAATTCAGCTCCGCACTCCTCGGCGGCCACCTGCGAGCCGTCGATGAGGAGCTGGGTGTAAGGCCCCTGCCAGTGCACGATCGTCGCGACGCTCATGTCTGAGCAGTCATACGCCGCGGGGTCAAATTCGGTGGGGCCAGCCTCTTCCTCCATTGCTGGCGCTTCTTCGGTCATTTCCTCTGTGGGGGCTGGCTCTTCAGCCTCTCCTTCGGCAACAGCCTCAACAGCCTGCTGTGCCTGATCCAGTTCGTCCTGAAGCGCGGCGATCTCGGCCTGGGCCTCTGTAAGGGCGTCCTCGGCCTCTGCTGCCCGCTGCTCCGCCTCGCTCGTATCGGCGCATCCGGCCAGTGCGAGGAGGATGGCAAGCGATGCAAGCAAGATCGCGACGAACTTCGTTCTCTTGATGATCATTGGACCCTCTTTCCTCATGACTCAAGTATTCGTATCAAGTGGAGGACAAAGCTTGTCTGTGATTCACCACCTCCTGTTCTTCTCTCCGGGGTGTAGGTCATGATCCGGCTGTCTGCCGCTGGCGGATGACGGCATCCAGCGCAACAGCGGCGACAATCATCGCGCCGGTGACAAAACTGCTCAGGTTGGCCGAAACGCCAAACTGGACGATCCCGCTGCTGATCACGGCGATCATAAAGGCGCCGATCAGGGCGCCGGGAACGGTGCCGCTGCCCCCTGACAGCCCCGTGCCGCCAATGATCGCGGCGGCGATGGCGAGCAGCTCGTAGCCGTTACCGAGGTTGGGGTCCGCCGTCGCAAAAAACGCCAGTGTCAGCATCCCGGAGAGCGCGCTCAACCCGCCTACCATCGTCAGGGTTATCAGCCGTATGGTCGAAATGGAGATGCCGCTCAGGCGTGCCGCCTCCTGATTAGAGCCGATGGCTCTCACAATGAAGCCGTAGCGAGTTCGCCGGTAGATCACGGTGAGCAGGGCCGTGATCAGCAGGAAAAACCACACAGCCATTGGAACGTTCAACGGCTTGGAGCCGAAAACGGTAAAGAAAGGGTGCTCGCGAGGTAGACCGAAGACGGTTGTCCCCTTCGTGACGATCAGGGTCAGCCCCCGGTACATCGTCAGCGTGCCGAGCGTGATGATAATCGCGGGGATGTTAAATAGATTCGAGAGCAGGCCGTTAATCGCGCCCAGCACCATCCCGACGACGATGCCGAGCAGGGCCGCCAGCCAGGGGTCCACGCCGTACGTGACCATCAGCACCGCTGCGCTGGCGATCGATACGGCATACGTCGAGCCTACAGACAGGTCGATCTCGCCCATCGAGAGGAGATAGACCGTTCCCACTGCCATAATGCCATAGAGGGCGGCGCGCTGGCCGATATTGCCGAAGGTGGCGATGGAGAAGAAACTGGGTCGGATGATGGTGATAATCGCGACGAGAATAACAAGCACAAGGAGAATGGCGAACTCATTGAATCCACTGATTCGCAGACGGGGCTTCTCCTGAGCGTGGTTCACCATCTCTGTGGAAGCCGGGTTATCGATGTTATCCAAAGAGACGCTCCTTATGATGTGCCAGATGCGCAAGGAGGGACGTTCGACCGATCCTGGCACTGAGACGTAGGGGTGTGGTTGTATATCACAGACTATACTAGTATATACAGGTTTGAGAACATCGTATTATAAGAGGGGATATCTGTCAAGTCTGACAACGTGCGGAGTACACAAAAAATGGGGGGATGGCCCACTCTCTGGCAGGGATGGCTGCTGCCCTCGTGGTGCCTGAGTGTTACTTCGTCATCTGGCGCGGCTGATCGTCCGCTTCACGTGGGTGCGGGATGCGCTTTCGGGGCCGTGTCCCCCGGTGAGCGTCAGCGCCAGTTGGCCGGAGCGAACCGCCGGGATCGCGTCGAGCGCCGCGCGGATCCCGGCCAGCGTTTCGTCATACGGCGGCTCCGCAAACTGAACATTCAGCGCGAGGCGGATGCCGCCGTCCGCGCCCACAAGCGCGGCGGCGAAGTCCAGCACACCCTCAAACGGGAAGATGATCTCGTCCAACTCTGCCAGCGTGACATCGCCCGCATTCATGTGGATGACGTTCCCGATCCGGCCCCGCACGTGGGCCAGCGTCTTCAACCGTGTGCCACACGGGCATCGATGCGGCAAAAAGCGGCTCAGATCGCCCGTGCGGTAGCGTATCAGCGGCATCGCCTGGCGGGTCA
>CAZWUX010000192.1:0-8782 GCA_964637665.1 uncultured Anaerolineae bacterium | reverse complement strand
GAGGGCGCACAGGGCTTCGGCGACTTCCTGATCTTCTTCACAATCGCGGTGCTGCCGTTCCTGGCGCTGCTGGGACTGGCGATCTTCGGGGTCGTGCGGTTCGTCATCTGGCGAGTGCGCGTCGGGCGGCGGAAGCGAGCCGCCAGAGAGGCCGCCGAAACAGAGGAATAACCCGGCGAGAATCAGCATAATAAACGGGGGCCTGATGAAACGGTCAGGCCCCCGTTTTGGTCGGGACGAAAAAATAAGCTCGCTAATCGCTCGACAGCACGTCTTGCAGAACTTCGACCTCCTGCTCTGAGAGCCGTACCCCATCCAGATTATTTACCTTCCCGGTCATGATCTGCTGGCCGAGCGCGGAGTGCCGCCACATCTTGAGGTCCTCCTCCAGCGGCGAGCCGATGATGTCCTCGCGCACGATCCGCCCGTCCTGCATGACGACGACGCGATCCGTCTGGCGGGCGACCGCAGGGTCGTGGGTCACAATCAGGAAAGTCGTGCCCTGGCCCCGGTTCAGATCGCGCAGCAGGCCCATAAGGGCCTGTCCGGCGGACGTATCCAGCGAGCCGGTCGGCTCGTCCGCCAGCACGAGCGGCGGGTTATTGGCGAGGGCGCGTGCGACGGCGACGCGCTGGCGCTGTCCGCCGGAAAGCTGGCCGGGCAGATGGCCCATCCGGTCGCCCAGCTCGACGAGATCGAGCAGTTCCGCCGCGCGTTTGTGCCGCTTGCGCCGCCCGGCGTAGCCCATCATCGGGATTTCGACGTTCTCACGGGCGGTGAGGGTCGGGATCAGGTTGTGAAGCTGAAAGACGAACCCGACGGTCCTGGCGCGAAACGTATCCTTATTGCGTACGGATGCGAGATCGCGCCCGTCGATCAATACCTGGCCGCTCGTCGGCGAGTCGAGCGCGCCGATCATGTTCAGCAGCGTGCTCTTGCCGGAGCCGCTCGGCCCCATCACGGCGATGAGTTCACCGGGGGCCACGCGCAGGTTCACGTCGTCGAGCGCGTAGATAGGCGCAACGTCGCCGTAGATACGGGTCAGGTCGCGGGTTTCGATCAGCCATTTTGTGTCGGATGTCGTCGTGTTGCTCATGTGATCGTCGTTTCTCTTCAACCGTTACTCATACCGCAGCGCCTCGACGGGCTGCATCCGGGTGGCGCGGAAGGCAGGGTACAGACCGCCTGCCAGGCCCAGCGCCAGCGCGATGGAAAGCGAACTGATGAATACTCCCGGTTCCCATGAGAAGCGGAACGCGTCTCCCCAGGTCGGGATGCTGGATATCACGGCAGCCAGTCCAAGCGCAATAAGGACGCCAACCACGCCGCCAACCACGCTTAAGACAACCGACTCGCGCAGGATCAACCAGAGGATCGCGCGGCGACGCCAGCCCAGCGCCCGCAGCGTGCCTACTTCACGGGTGCGCTCAAGCACCGCCATGAGCATCGTATTCATCACGCCGACGCCGCCGATGAAGATCGCGAGCGTGGCGATGCCGTTCGACATGGCGAATGAGTTCTGCATGTCGGGAAGCTGTTGGGCGAAATCGCCGGAGAGCGATGCGTGAACCTCCGGGTACTCCGCGTTGATGGTGGCGGCGATGCTGTCCGCCTGGTTGGGATCGAACAGATCAACCATGAAGAACGTCACCTTGCGGGGTTTGCCCATGAAGGTCTGTGCATCGCGCAGCGTGACGACGCCGCCCAGTTCGTAGGCGGCCACGTTCGACTCGTAAATCCCAACGACGCGGAAACGCTGTTCGCGCAGGGTGATCGACTCGCCGACCTGAATATTCTCCGCGTCGGCGATCTGGCGTCCGACCATGATCTGCCGGTTGGCGTGGATCACCTGCCCCTCGACGACGTTAAACTCCTGAATGGCGGGCTGGTGCGGATCGTAGCCCATCAGAATGAACATCCCGTGCTGTTCGTCCATCACCGCTGTGAACAGGACGCCGCTCACCGCCTTCACGCCGGGCATGGCGCCGATGCGGTCGCCGATCTCCTGGTCGATGAAGGCGACGCTCGTGTCAGCCGCCTCGGCCTGCCGGATAACGACCTCGGACCCACCCACCCAGTCATTCATCATGTCGACCGAGCCAACGAGGATCGAGTTCAGCACCATGATCGCGCCCACCGTGATGCCGATCACACCGAGGGTGAGGAAGGTGCGCGCCTTGCGCCGCCACAGGTTTTGAACCGGCATCCCGCCCACCGGCAGGCGCGAGACCCCCTGTGCGAGCGTCCCCCCCTCGTAGCGCAGTGCCTCAACCGGCTCCATCCGGGAAGCGCGGTAGGCCGGGTACAGGCCGCCGAACAGACCGAGCGAGAAGACGACGCCAAACGCCTGAGTGAGCAGCTTCGGGTCGAGGCTGGTCGACGTGCCAAACGCGGCGAGCGCGTCTTTGAACAGAAGCAGCATCCCCCAGCCCATCCCGACGCCAACCGCACCGCCGATCAGACCCACCAGAATCGACTCGCCGAGGATCATGCGCATGACTCGCCAGCCGGACCAGCCGACGGCGCGCAGCACGCCGATCTCGCGGGTGCGTTCCATCACAGACATCAACTGGGCGTTCATCATGCTGATGGAGCCGATCACGATCGCCAGCCCGACGACGCCCCACACCATCGCCGTGATGCTGTCGGCCATGCCGGTGCGGCCCGCCATCTCCTGAGTCGTGCTGAGGGAGAGGTTCGGGTAGCGACGCTCGATGCGCGTGCGCAGCCGTTCCAACCGTGATGGATCCTGCGCTGCGTTGCGCACTTTGATGTAGAAAGCGCTCACCTGGTGCTGCATACCCAGCAGATCCTGCGCGTCCTCCAGCCGGAGAACGCTGCCGCCTTCCTCGAATGCCTCGCCGGTTTCGTAAATGCCGACGACGCGGAACGTGCTGTCACCCAGCCGCAGCGTGTCGCCGACCTCCTTGTGGAGGGATTCGGCGGCTGCCGAGCCGAGCAGCAGCGGCTTGCCGCGCGCCCGGTCGGCCTCACGCGAGTCGAGGCCGACGCCCTCGACGACGTTGAAGTGGTCGAGCAGGAAGCTGCCGTCGGTGTAAGCGAACACGAAGAAGTAGGGCGAATCCTCGGCCTGAACGAGGCCCTGCACCATGCCGCTGACTTCCTCCACCTCGGGCATGGCGGCGAGTTCCGTGCCAATCGACTCGTCGATGGAACTCATGATGATGTCGAAGGCGTCCGGTTCGCTGAGCACAAAATCGGCCTGGCCGCCGCCCAGCACCGAGCTGTAACCGGCCTCCAGCCCCTCGGCGAGCGCGCCGAGCGCGATGATCGCCGCAACGCCGAGGCTGATGCCCAGCACGGTGAGGAATGTACGCCCTTTTCTTCGCAGGAGGTTTCTTAGAATCATCGCCGCTGCGCCAATGTGAATAAGTTTATATTCGACTCATATTATATTTAGGAATGGCTAAAATGGCAATACCAGGCCAGCCCAGAATCGGGCGGCCAAGCGTCATCATTATAGCGCCGGAGAACCGGGGACGAACCCACAAGAAGTGGGGTATGGCTGCCGGAAAAAACCGATCAGCCGAACCCCTCAAACCCCTCGTCACCGTAGAGCGACTCACTGCCGCCGCCGGACGATTTTCGGACCGAGCGTCCTTTGAGGGGCGCGCCCATCGCGGCGTAGAACGCCTCGTCGTAGGCGCGGGTCTGGATCACGACGGGCATGGGGACGGCGTGGCCCAGCACGATGGCCTGCTGGCGCGTGTCGAGGCGGGCCAGCACCTCGCGCAGGCCGCCCGCCCCGCTGACGCCCATCAGCACGGCGGTGATGTCGCGCTCGTTGTCGAGCAGGGCCGTCACGCGGGTGCCGATCTGGGACATCACTTCCTCGTCGATGGCAGATGGGCGCTGGTCGACGACGAGCAGGGTGACTTTGTACTTGCGCAGCTCGCGGGCGATCGTGCCGAAGATCGTCTGGCGGGCGATCAGGGGATCGAGGAATTTGTGGGCCTCCTCGATCGTGATGACGAGCTGCGGGGGCTGCTGGGCCTCGTCGCCGAGCGAGGCCTCGATGCGCTCGACGTAGCGCTGCCGGATACGGCGTGTGAGATAGTTCGCGACGAGGATGTAGGCTTCGAGCGCGTTGCCGTAGCGCCCGAATTCCAGAATCACGCTGATGCCCCGCTCGATGTGTTCGAGGATGGCCTGCACGGAATCGCCGACGGGTTGAGGTGTGAGGAACCCGAAGCGGTGGAAACGCTCCAGGCGGCGGGTCAGCGCCGAGAGAGATGCGCCGTTGACGGACGTGTGAGCCAGTAGCTCTTCAACATCATCGTTAGTGGCGTTGAGCAGCCACTGAATCCAGTCGCGGCCCTGGCGGCGGCGCAGCGTGTAGGCCGCGTCGAGCATCGTGTCGGAGATGTCGAGCGTCTGGCGCAGCGCGGCGAGGTCCTCCGGCTGGATATCCGAGTAGGCGAGCGTGACGACATAGTCGGGGCGGACGCCGCGCCGCCGGGAGGAGTCGTCGTCGAGGGTGAAGATCGCCACGCGGTCGGAGAAAAGCTGCTTCAGACCCTTATCGCGCTCACGCTGCTCGTTGAATACCTCCCAGCCGTAGTCGTTGTGCATGTCGAACACGAGGTTGACGGCGGTGCCGCGCGCAATCGTCCCGGCGAGCAGGATGCGGGTCAGGTAGCTTTTGCCGGTGCCGCTCTTGCCGAACACGCCGACGGACCGCTCACACAGGCGGACGAGGTCGACGTTGATCTGTGTGTCCTCCAGCTCGATCGGCGCGCCGATGTTGAAGTGTCGTTCGTCCTCGTCGCCGAATACGTCGTTGATGTCGCGCTCGGTGGCGGTGTAGACCTCGCGGAAGTGGGGTGGGATGGTGCGGACCGGCTCGACGGAGCCGTCAGACTTGATGATGAGCATGGGGGCGATATGCACTGTGCCGAAGGCCGTCGTGCCGCCGTAAACGTCGGCAAGGTAGGGGTTGGCGTGAACGTCGGGCGGCGTCTGGGCGATCCCGGCGTTCGTCGCGTCGAGGCCGATGTCCGTGATCATACAGAAAAAGCGGCGCTGCGCGCCGTGCACGACGACGTAGCGCCCGACGGCCAGCTCCTCGACAGCGGTGTGTGGATCGAGCCGCACGTCGAGGCCGCGGCTCAGCGATCCACCCGTCACGACGCCGAGGCGCGGCGCGCGGACGCCAAAATAATCGTCAAGCTCGTCTACGGGTTGGTAGGCCATCGGGCTGCTCCCTATGCCGGGCTGATAAGCTTCAAGAGGTAGTCAAGACGGGTCAGGTCGCCGCCGAGCAGGCTGGCGGCCTCACGCCCGGCCTGAACGAGAAACGGGTAGCGCTCGTCCTCCGGCAGCGTGTCGGCGGCGTTGAGCAGCGCCGAGGCGAGAAGCTGCTCGCCGGGGACCTGGGCGGCGTTCAGCACGAGGCGGAAATAGTTGAACCGGGATGCGACCTCGCGGACCTCGTCCGGCCCGCACAGGTAGATCGGGTCGAGGCTGAGGGGTGGGCGCGGGGGCAGCGTGTAGCGCACCTCGCCGCTTATGTGGCGGTAGCCGATCGCCAGCACGGACATCTCCAGTGGAACGATGCGGTGATAGCGCTGATCGCGGATCGTCTCCTCGCTGACGGCGTCGGCCAGCACGAGCTGGCGGACAAGCGGGTCGTCGTCGATGTGGATGTCGTACAGCAGGCCGTACACCGCCTCGCGGTCGTCCGTGCGGGGCTGGGCGCGGACGAACATCCCGAACGCAGGAGCGCCGATCTGGTTGACGCGCGCGCCGACCGAAAAGCCCGCCGTCCCGGCACGCAGCACGTGCCCAATAGCCTCGTCCCAGATCTCTTCTGCCATCCCGTTTCCTTTCGCTTTCTAAGCGTGATTGGAGGGCGCGATCTGTTTATGCCCCCACCTCGAAACGTGCCCGCGCCCCGGCGACGGCGTCCTTGCCGGACTGCTTCTCACTCTGTTCGGCGGCCAAGCCGTGCCGGGTGAGCGTCACGCGGATCATCATGTTAAGCTGCTGCGCTTCCTCGTGCTTGACGATGGCAAGCTCGTGGGCGCGGGTCAGCACGTAGGGATAGCGCGACGCCACCTGATGGCACTGATGGTAGATCAGCGCCTGAAGCTCGGCCACGAGCGCCCGGTCCTCGGCCACCCACATCGGCACCTCGACGCGGGCGAGGTGAGGTCGACGGTCGCCGTTGGCGACGTTCATGTAGAAAAAGGCGATCTCGTGGCTCGCGCCCGCCTGCCCCCGGAATGCCTTGTTGATGGGCGACATCTGGACGAACAGGGCGGTCCGCTGGGTGGGGCGGAGAAATTGGCCGAATACCTGAATATCGGGCAGGCCCTCCAGCCGACCATCGTTGGCGAGTGCGGCACGGGTGACATCCTCCTGCTGGAGGTCGAGCAGGTGCAGCAGGCCGACGGCGTAGCGGCTGCGGGGGCGGTCGGTATACCCGGCCAGCCCGGCCTTTGCGTCGTATAACAGGTCCATCGCGCCAAAATATTGTTTGCGAAGCTGGTCGCGGTCGGGAACCTCGGCACCCATGCCGAACAGGAGCAGGGGGCCGTCGATCAGGGTCAGCAGAGGGCGGGCCTCGCCGCGCTGGTGCCAGCCGTATTCGGCCAGGGAGGCCATCTCGTTGACGGTGCGGCGGGCGGCGACGTGGGCAGTGGAGATCGTGCCGCGCTCCTCGGTGAACATGTACTCTTTCTCGTAAAACAGGTAGGGGTCGCTGGCGATCGCAGGTGGCTCGCCGCTGCCGTGATGCACGACGATCGTACCGAAGTTCAGCAGGTAGTAGAGCGCGGGGCCGTGCGCGTCGGGGTTGATCTGTGAGCCGTCGGTCGCGACGACGGTCGCGGACTCAGGCAGTGGGGCAGGGGCGTAGACGTTCATCACAGGCTCGTCGAGCGGGCGCGCGCCGCGATAGCCCGCGTCGCGGTCGATGGCGTCCTGTACGCGCTCGTGGATGTAGGGCAGGAAAGCCTCGTCGGCGTGCGCCTCCAGAATCTGGAGTGCGATCTCGATCTTGCTGTCGATGTCCTCCTGCTGGTCGGCCAGCACCTCGCCCATCTGGTCGACCTGCGCGGTCAGCTTGTGGAATTCCAGCGTCATCGCCCGCTCCTGTTGCTTCCATCAGTGGCGAGGATAAGGATAGCACGTGCGTTCTAAGCAGGCAACCGGCGTTTTAGTCGGTCAGTGGCTTGCTTCGCAAGCTTTTTGGGGATGAACCGCTCCGGGCCGGACGTTCAGGCTGGGTGCGTCGTTGAGAAACGCGCAGCGTTTCTCACAAGAAGAAGGCCAGAGCCTTCTTCACAAACACGGTCGTGTATTCCGGCTGCGATGTTCTCTCAGCGGGGCGGAAGGTCGGGGCACACATCGACCCTCGGCCTGCCGACCGTTGCTCAGCGCCGCCGACCCCGCCATCCGGCCAAGAGCGGTTCATCCACCAAAATCAGAGGTTTGTTGACGGCGAGCCTGCCCGCCCCTAGAATGAAACCTGTAAAGTGAGCGGATAGAGACGGATTTTCAACATGAGTGACGACGAGACGATCGTCGACGGTGAGGTCGTGAGCGAGGAGGGGGCCATCACCCCCTGGCTGGAGCACGCGAGTGCGCTGGCCGAGGCGGGGCAGGCGGCCAATGCTGCCGCCGAGCAGGGTGTGTTCGCGGATTACCTGACGCGCAGGGCGGAGGAAACGCTGCGGCGGCAGCGGGCCGACCTGCGGTTGTTCGCGGATTATCTGGCAGATGCGGGGGTCAAGGTCGACCCTGACCTGCTGCAGCAGTCGCCGGAACTCTGGCGCGGCGTGACGTGGGGCATCGTCGAGGGGTTCAAGCGGTGGATGCTGGCCGGGGGATACGCGGTGGGCAGCGTCAACGTGCGGCTGTCGACGGTGAAGACTTACGCCAAACTGGCCTACAAGGCCGGGGCGATCACGACGCACGAGCACAGCATGATCCGGCAGGTGGTGGGCTTCACCCGGCGGGAGAGCAAGCAGGTGGACCAGAAACGGGACGTGACGCGCGTCGGGGATAAGAAGGCGGACCCGACCCGCATCACGGAGGAGCAGGCCGCCGCCCTCAAGATGCAGCCCGATACCCCGCAGGGGCGGCGCGACGCGCTGATGATGAGTCTGCTGCTCGACCACGGCTTACGGTGCGGGGAAGTGGCGCTGCTGAAAGTGA
Source organism: uncultured Anaerolineae bacterium (assembly GCA_964637665.1). Classification (GTDB taxonomy): domain Bacteria; phylum Chloroflexota; class Anaerolineae; order Aggregatilineales; family UBA3940; genus CAZWUX01. Next base: position 601 of record CAZWUX010000192.1, on the reverse strand, counting down.
GACACGTCGACCTCGACAGCGGACATCTGCGATTTTTCCGCCCGAAGGTGGACAAGGAGCAGGTCCACCGGCTGACGGCGGACACGCTGCGCGCGGCGTATAAATACTTCATGACCGGCGACGTGCCGGACGAGGGCTACTTGCTGCGTTCGAGCCGGAAAGGCGGCAAGCTGACCAGCGCCGGAATGACGGAGCGGGCGATCACGAAGCGCGTGCGCGTGCTGGGGAGACGCATCGGCATCCGCAAGCTGAGCGCCCACGACTGCCGCCACTACTGGGCCACACATGCAGCGCGCAGCGGGACGGATCCGTTTGCCTTGCAGGAGGCAGGGGGATGGAACAGCCTCGCGATGCCGCGCCGCTACGTGGAGGATGCGAAGGTCGCGAACAAGGGCGTGAAGGGCTTCTAGCTTCAATATAGTTTGGTTAGGCGGGGTAAAACCCCCCGCGACAGTGTTGCACGACGCAAGTTGTGCAACACTGTCGTCCGCCCCCCTTGCAAGATACGGTATTAGAAGTCAAGCAAGGATAGGTTGATGGTTGGCAAGATGATAGGTTGGGTCATAAGGTTGGTCCTTGGTAGCAACAGCAAAGGCGATAT
>CAZWUX010000191.1:0-8849 GCA_964637665.1 uncultured Anaerolineae bacterium | reverse complement strand
CTTGCTTCCTCTTGTCTGCCATGAATGCTATCCAAAAACTCCTCGCTCGATACGCCAAATGACGGGGTGCGCCTCGCCAACTTAGCTCAGGAGACGCGCTCTCGTACCACGAACTGGATCATATCGCCCGGCTCGAAGTCGTTGAAGCCCTCGACGCCGATACCGCACTCAAATCCGGTGCGGACCTCCCGCACGTCCTCCTGGAAACGCTTGAGCGACGATACCTTGCCCCGGTGCAGGGCGCGGTGGTCGCGGATGACGCGCGCCTGCGCATCACGGCGGGCCGTACCCTCGCGGACGAAGCTGCCTGCGATGCTGCCTACACGCGAGATCGTGAACACCTGCCGCACCTCGGCCACGCCGATGACGCGATCCTCGTAGACCGGCTCCAGCAGACCTTCGAGGGCGGCCTCAACATCTTCAAACAGCTTGTAGATGATGTTGTAGCGGCGGATCTCGATGCCCTCGCTGTCAGCACGGCGGCGGGCGGCGCCGTCCACGTCGACGTTGAACCCAACGATGATGGCATCCGACGCGGAAGCGAGCATCACGTCTGACTCGCTGATGTTGCCGATGTCGGCGTGCAGGATGTTCACGGTCAGGTCGTGATCCTCCTCCTCGATGCGCATCTTCTCAAGCCCATCGACGATAGGCTCAACCGAACCCTGTACGTCAGCCTTGACGATAAGATTAAGCTCTTTGGCCTCGCCAGCCTTAAAGCGGGCGTAGAGGTCCTCAAGGGTGAGCGGCTCGCGCGCCTGACTGGGGGTTTCCTGCGCCGCCAGACGCTCGTCGACGATGGCCCGCGCCTCTTTCTCGTTCTTCACCGTTTCGAATAACGTACCGGCGGGCGGTGCCTCGCTGAGACCCATCACCCGGACGGGGGTCGACGGGCCTGCTTCCTCGACCTGCTCGCCTTCTTCATCAAACATCGCCTTGATCCGGCCATAGGCCATGCCCGATAGGACGGTATCGCCACGATGAAGCGTGCCGTTCTGCACGAGAAGCGTCGCCATGACGCCGCGTGCGCGCTCAAGCTCGGCCTCGATCACCGTACCGGCAGTGTGGCCGGACGGGTTGGCCCTGATGTCCGCATCGTCGGCGACGAGCAGGATAGCTTCAAGCAGATCCTCAAGGCCCATCCCCGTCTTGGCTGAGACGGGCACGACGATCGTGTCACCGTCCCATTCGTCGGGGACAAGACCCATATCGGCAAGCTGCTGCATCACCTGTTCGGGGCTGGCCTGCTGGCGATCCATCTTATTGAGCGCCACGACGATAGGCACCCCGGCTGCCACCGCGTGGCTGTACGCTTCACGCGTCTGTGGCATCACACCGTCATCCGCCGCGACGACCAGCACGGCGATATCCGCGCCCTGCGCGCCGCGCGCACGCATGGCGGTGAATGCCTCGTGGCCCGGTGTATCGAGAAAGGTGATCGTGCGGCCTTCGTGTTGAACCTGATAAGCACCCATATGCTGGGTGATGCCGCCTGCCTCGCCCTCTTGAACGTTTTCCTGACGTATCCGATCCAGAAGGCTCGTCTTGCCGTGATCGACGTGGCCGAGCATGGTCACGACCGGGGGACGGGGAACGAGGTTCTCCGGGGCCTCCTCGGCGTAGAATCGCCGCCAAGCCTGAGCTTCCTCAGGGGCGACTTCCTCTCCGGTTTCCTCAACGACGGTGGGCTGGGGTTCATACCCCATTTCGGCGGCGACGATGGCCGCCGTATCGTAGTCAACCTGCTGGTTGATGCTCGCCATAATCCCGTTCGCCATCAACTCCTTGATGACATCGATCGGGCTGGCTTCCATCAACTCAGCCAGTTCGCGCACGGTGACAAACTCAGGGATTGTGACGCGTCGCTGCTCTGCTGCTTCTGCCATATACACCTCCACTCGCAGTCAAGTATGAGGGAGGGTGCCCGGCAGCCAGCCATCAATCAGCACATGCTGACGGCACACTCCCTACGGTCCGGTTCTAACCGGTTTTTCATGTTACGTTCTCAGCACGGGAACGCGGATAGGCCCCATGCGCGGCAATCATCTGTCGTTCATCAGCCGTTAGCCTGGTTCGCAAAGCCCGCTCCAGGGCATCTCCGCTGGCGGCCTTCTGCCAGCACGCGCTCCGCTCACACAAATAGGCTCCCCGCCCCGGCAGCTTGCCGGTGGGGTCGATCTGCACCCCGCCGTCAGGCACACGCACGACACGGGTGAGAGAACGCTTATCCGTGACCGTCCGGCAAACGACGCAGGTCCGCTGCGGGCGACGTTTCCGTCCGGTCATGCGCGGCAGGTCGAAAGGACGGAGCCGATCAAACCAACCGCCCGGCGGCTGCTGATCACTCGTCCTCGTATTCTTCCCACTGTTCCACCCACTTCTCGCGCTTTCGGCTGCCTTTACGCCGCCGCTTGGAGATCAGCCGACCAGCATCCTCGTCATAAACAAGCTGGCGACGGCGCTGCCTCGCCCGCTCGCGGGCAGTCTCTTCATCGATATCCTCATCGTAGAGGTCTTCGAGGTCGGGTTCCGGCACGTAAGGCGCTTCGGTAGCCGGTTCCTCCTGCTTCTCCTCCGGCTCGGCCTCGACGGCCTCCTCTTCGGGCGCTTCCACCTCTGCTGCGGGCGCCTCGGCAACCGGCACCTCGACCGGCTGCTCCTCCTCCGGCTCCTCAGCTTCCGCCTCAGCCGTCTGAGGGCCCGACAGACCCGCGACGAGCGCCGCACGCCTGGCCCGCTCGTACGCCTCCTCGTCGATGACCTTATCCTCAGGTATCTCAGCCGTAGGCTCAGGCATGGTCTCGGCTTCCGCAGCAACGGGTTCAGCCTCGGCTTCGGCCTCTTCCTCGACCACGACTTCGCCTTCGGCGATCGCCTCAGCTTCAGCCTCGGCTTCGATAGACTCCTCGGCCTCTGGCTCGGCGAACTCGATAGTCTCGATCATCGCCTCGATGTCCTCGAGGGCCGCCGGGCCGAACCCGGAGATGTCCAGGAAGCGGTCGGGGTTGTAGTAGTACTGCTCCATGACCCCGCCGACGGTCTGGTAACCCGCTTCGTCGAGCAGGTTGTAGACGCGCAGCGGGAGGTCGGTATCCTCAAGCAGGTATTGATAGGCGGCTTCGGGCACCTGCTGCTTCGCCTCGGCGATCTGGGCGCGCACCTCGGAGCGCATCCCCTCGCGGATATCAGCCCGCTGCGACTCGACCATATCGACGAACCGGGTAAGCTGAGAGTATTCCTCAGGCATAACCGGGCGATTCTCGGCCTTCTTCTCCAGAATCTGGCCGATCTTCTCGATCTGGTCGAGGTTTTCCTCGCGCAGGTCGGCGAGGTCTTCCTCTTCCTGAATGTGCTTGAAGGCCTCTTGCGCCGCTTCCGTCACACTCTTGATATCGATCCGCCAGCCGGTCAGCTTGGCGGCGAGTCGTGCATTCTGGCCCGCCCGGCCAATGGCGAGGGATAGCTGATCGTCGGGCACGACGACTGTCGCGGTTCGCCCCGACTCCGGGTCATCGTCCAGAAACACGCTGTTGACGCGCGCCGGGCTGAGCGCCTTCGAGATGAAGACGGACTGATCGGGACTCCACTCGATCACGTCGATCTTCTCGTTGTTCAGCTCCTTGACGATGCTTTGGATGCGAACGCCGCGCATCCCAACGCAGGCCCCGACCGGGTCAGCGCCCGGCTGGAGCGCCGCGACGGCGACCTTCGAGCGCGCGCCCGGCTCGCGGGCGATGCTTTTGATCTCGACCGTGCCGTTGTAAATCTCCGGCACCTCGTATTCGAGCAGCCTGCGCAGCATACCACGATGAGTGCGGCTGACCACGATCTGAGGGCCGCGATTCGTGCGGCGGACCTCCATCACGTAGGCGCGTACCTTGTCATGCATCCGGTAGCGCTCGCCCGGCTGCTGCTGGCTGCGGGGGAGAATGGCCTCGGTGCGCCCCAGCCCAATCGTCACGACATCGCCAGTATCGCTCTGGACCGTCCCGGTGATCAGGTCACCCACGCGGTCCATGTATTCCTGATACTGAGCCTCGCGCTCGGCCTCACGCATCCGCTGGAGAATGACCTGTTTGGCGGTCTGGGCGGCGATGCGTCCAAAGTCGGCAGGTGTGTCGTCGACGAGGATCGTCTCGCCAAGCTCAGCAGCCGGGTCAACCATCAGCGCCTCGCTGATATCGACCTCGGTCTGAGGCGATTCAACGCCCTCGACGACCTCTTTCTCAACCCAGATAGACGGCTCGCCGGTTGCCTCATCGACGCGAGCCTCCACATGCTGGGCCGAGCTGATACCGGCGTTCCGCCGGTAGGCCGAAACGAGCGCCGCCTTGAGCGCCTCGACGATCACGTCACGCGGCAGCTTGCGCGTCTCCGCTATTTCGTTGAAAGCCAGAACTAGTTCACTCTTAGCCATTACGAACGATCTCCAAAGTAGTCTCCCGTTGTGATACCACTGCCCTGATCATTCGTCCGCAAGGGCGGTCCGATCAAGGTCATCGAGCACCACTCTCAACCATTACAGGAGTCGAACACTTATCAAAAACGAAACGTGGGGCGTGCCCACGTTTCAGCAGAGTCGCTATTCACCGCCCACAGCACACCAAGTATAGCACGGAGATATGCGGTTGGCAACCCTTACACCGACTGTGAACAGGGCATCAGAAAGCGACAAATGACCCGCTGCGACAGGCCGACAGAGCCCCGAAAACAGACCATCACCGACGGTGACAACTCGCGTGCGGGGAGGGGAGTTTACTCACTGTACGCGGGGAAATCGGACCAATAAGATAGAAGATAGAAGCGCTATGCCATAGTAAGAACAAGAACGGTCACTCACAGGAGAGGCAAACATCTAGATGGCAAATGGAACCATTATCATCGACCAGGAGCGCTGCAAAGGCTGTGGGCTGTGCCCGACTGTCTGTCCGCAGGGCGTGCTGGCTTTGAATATGGAGCTTCTCAACGCAAAAGGCTACCATCCTGCGGCGCTTAACGATCCAGATAAACAGTGTACCGGCTGCGCGGTGTGCGCAGTCATCTGCCCGGAGGTGTGTATTACAGTTTACCGCGCGCCGGTTCAACGTCGCCGCGCAGCATCGCCTGCCTGAGTACAACCACAGAGCGTAACGACAGGTTTTTTCCCCAGACACGCGACACGTACTCAGAAGCCATGCCAGGAGGCAATACTACATGGCAAAGGAAATGCTCAAGGGCAACAACGCAATTGCCGAAGCCGCGATACGTGCCGGACTGGAAGCCTATTTCGGCTACCCCATCACCCCCCAGACCGAACTTCTCGAACACCTATCTCGACGCATGATCGAACTAGACCGGGTCTTCCTCCAGGCGGAAAGCGAAGTCGCGGCCATCAACATGGTATATGGCGCAGCGTGCGCCGGGGCGCGCGTCATGACCTCATCCTCCAGCCCCGGCATTAGCCTGATGCAGGAAGGGCTGTCGTACATCGCAGGCTCGAACATCCCCTGCGTTGTCGTCAACATCATGCGCGGCGGGCCGGGTCTCGGCAACATCCTGCCCTCGCAGGGCGATTACTTCCAGGCGACACGTTCCGCCGGGCACGGCGACTATCGCCCCATCGTGCTCGCGCCAGCCTCTGTGCAGGAGGCCATAGACTTCACCGTGCTTGCGTTTGACCTCGCCGAGAAATACCGGCATCTCGTGCTGCTCGTCGCCGACGGGCAGATCGGCCAGATGATGGAACCCGCCGAACTCCCCCCGATGCATCCACTGCGCCCGTCCCACCCGGACTGGGCGCTCACCGGGGCGAAGGGCCGCGAAAAACGCACCATCCACTCGATCTACTTCACGGGCGAGGAGATGCAGGCTTACAACCAGATGATCCTCGACCGGCTGGCCGTCATCCGCGCGGAGGAGCAGCGCTGGGTGGAACACGCCACCGACGATGCCCTGCTGCTCGTCGTGGGATACGGTACAGCAGGCCGGATCGCGTATACAGCGGTAGAAGCCGCCCGCGAAAAAGGGATACGTGTCGGGCTGCTGCGCCCCCAGACGCTCTACCCCTTTCCCACCGATCGCATCTCACAGCTTGCAGACGGGGTTGAGGGCTGTCTCGTCGTCGAGATGAATGCGGGACAGATGATCGACGATGTCAGGCTGGCGGTCGGCGGCCAGATACCGGTCGACTTTTTCGGGCGTATGGGCGGAGTCGTGCCCATGCCCGACGAAATCCTTGCAGCAATCGAAGAGAGTTACGCAAAACTCGCCACGCGCGAGTCCGCGTAGCCCGATCAACAGGAGAACCTGACGTATGGTCGTCGCAGAACTTCGCCCACCGGAAGGCATGGATCTCGTCTACGAGCGGCCTGCATCGCTGTCAGGCGTGCATTCGCATTACTGCCCCGGCTGCACGCACGGCGTGGCGCACCGGCTCGTGGCTGAGGCGCTCGACGAGCTGGGCTTGCAGGAAAAAACGATCCTCGTGGCCCCGGTCGGGTGCGCAACGTTCGCGTATAACTACTTCACAGTTGACAGCGTGGTCGCCGCGCACGGGCGCGCGCCCGCGATGGCGACGGGCATCAAGCGCGTCCACCCGGACAACGTCGTGCTGACCTATCAAGGGGACGGCGATCTTGCAGCCATTGGGACGGCGGAGATCGTCCACGCTGCCGCGCGGGGTGAGAATATCACGACGATCTTCATCAACAACGCGATCTACGGCATGACGGGCGGGCAGATGGCCCCGACGACGCTTCCCGGCCAGAAAACGTCGTCATCCCCGCTGGGGCGGGACGTCGAGATCGTCGGCTATCCGATCCGCGTGAGCGAGATGCTGGCCGCCCTTCCCGGCGCGGCCTACGTCGTGCGGCGGTCGCTGCACGACGTGGCGAACATCCGCAAGGCGAAAAAGGCGATCCTCACGGCGCTCAAGGCGCAGATCAGCGGGCTGGGCTTCTCGATGGTCGAACTGCTGTCAAGCTGCCCGACGAACTGGGGTCTGACACCCGAGAAAGCGCTGGAGTGGATCGCGGAGCATATGGTGCCGTATTACCCCATCGGCGATTACAAGGTGATCGACGCGGTAAACGACCTGAGCTAAGGAGCAAACCAATCTCGATGCAGGAAGAGTTTTTGTTCTCTGGATTCGGCGGGCAGGGCGTCATGTTCGCGGGCCAACTGCTCGCCTACACGGCGATGGCGGAGGGCCTACACGTCACGTGGATCCCCTCGTACGGGCCGGAGATGCGCGGCGGGACAGCTCACTGCTTCGTCGTGATCAGCGATCGCCCCATCGGATCGCCCATCGTGAAGCACCCGAAGACGGCGATCGTGTTCAATATTCCATCGTTCGAGCAGTACGAACCTATCGTCGCGCCGGGCGGCCTGCTCGCCGTTAACACCTCGCTAATTGGGTCGAGAAGCGAGCGCACCGACATCGCCATCCTCGACGTGCCTGCCACCGAAATCGCCTCCGAACTGGGCAACCTGCGAGTCGCGAACCTCGTCCTGCTGGGCGCGGTGCTGGCCGCCCGCCCCGTACTGCCCATCAGCTCGCTGAAGCAGGTGCTCGACGAGCATATCCCACCCCACCGCCGCAGCCTGCTCCCGATCAACTATGAGGCCATCGACCGGGGCGCGGTCTGCGCCGAGGGAACGATTCAGCCTGCCTGACGCCAAGGCGGTATGGGTCGCTTTGCGGCCCAACTGGGAGAAAGGCTTTCGCGTTTCTCCACGGCGCGGCGCGGCAGCCGGAGAGGCATGATGCCAACTGTCGACGATATCATGACGCCCAACCCGTGCACGATCGGGCCGTATGACCCGCTGGGAGAGGTAATCCGGTTGATGAAGGAACGCGGGTGCAGACAGCTTCCGGTCGTGAAAGAGGGCGACATCGTCGGGATCATTACCGACCGGGACGTGCGGCTGGCGATGAACTCGCCGTTCGTCGCTCACGACGGCGAGGATAACATCACGCTGATGCGTCACATCCCCGCCGAGGCGTGCATGACGCCCGACCCGGTGACCATCGACGCGGACGCGCCGGTCGAGGTGGCCGCCGACCTGCTGTGCGCATACAAATTCGGCGGATTACCCGTCGTGCGGGGTGGTGATCTGGTGGGGATCATCACCGTGACAGACATCCTCGCGTACACCATCAGGCTGATCAGGCAGATAGAGGATGCGCCCGCCTGACGCTCCGCCCTTACAGACGTTAAACCACCGGCCCGTCCCGCCGGTGGTTTTCGTTTGGCCGGATGGCGCATCGACCTTATCCGGCTATACTAGGCGCGGGCCGCTGCATCAGCAGAGGGCCGTTTTTCGCCAAACCCTGCCGGAGGTGGAGGACCTATCACCATGAATGTGCCAACCGATCCGTTTGACCCCCGCGTGCCCAGCCCCGATGCGCTGGCCGTGCGTGAGAACATCCTGGGCGATGGGCTGTCGTGGCTCGAATTACAGGACATGCTCCCCCACCCCACGACGGACATCCCGCCGGACCTCGCCATTGTCAACGCGGCCCGCGTCTCGTTTCTGGGGCACAGCAAGGGCGGCGAGCAGGATAAGCGCCTGCTGTTTTACCTGCTGCGGCACCGGCACACGTCGCCGTTCGAGCAGGTGGAGTTCAAGTTCCGCGTGCGCGCGCCCGTCGTCGTGTGGTGGCAGTGGGTTCGACACCGGACGTGGCACTACAACGCGCAGTCGGGGCGCTACCTGCCGTTCGAGGACGAGGACTTCTACATCCCGCGCGAGTGGCGCAGGCAGAGCGAGGACAACAAGCAGGGCAGCGAGGGAGCCGTCGGAGAGGCGGACGGGCACCGGCTAACGGATGAATTAAGCGGCGTAATCGAGCGTGGATACGATCTCTA
>CAZWUX010000190.1:5351-8932 GCA_964637665.1 uncultured Anaerolineae bacterium | reverse complement strand
CGCTGAAGGAATCGCCGCGACGGTCATTCCCGGCTATCAAATGACGGGCACCTTCGTCGAGGTTCTGCCCCGCGCTGCCGTGCTGCTGAGCGTGAACCTCGTGATCGGCGGGCTGGTCATCGCCTACATCACGCGGCAGGGCAGGCGGGAGCGCGAGCGCTACGAGATGATCGAAACGGCACCCATCGAGCGGCAGCCGGTCGAATCCGCGCCGCCCGCCGCCCAGCAGGCGAATTAAGAGAGGGCAACGTTCTATGACCATTACACCCTTAATGGTGTCTTTCGCCATCATGGCGGTGTTTGCGCTGGGCGGAGGGCTGGGCGTCGTCATCAGCCGCAACCTGATCCACGCCGCGTTGTTCCTCGTGCTGGCGCTGTTTGGCATCGCCGGGCTGTTCGTTACGCTCGAGGCGCCGTTTCTGGCGGTCGTGCAGGTGCTCGTCTACGTGGGCGCGATCGCCATCCTGATCACGATCACGATCATGGTGACCCGCCGGGTGATGGGGCTTTCGGAGACCGTCAACCGGCAGTGGCCTATCGCCGCGATCGGCGCGATCTTGATGCTTGTGATACTGGGGACCGTGCTCGTGAACCGCTTTGGCGGGATGCTGCCCGTCGACAGCGTACCGGCGGACAGCATCGAGCGCATCGGGCGCGCGTTTGCCAGCCCGCAGGGCTATCTGGTCCCGTTCGAGGTGGCGTCGGTCATGCTGCTCGCGGCGATGATCGGCGCGATTGTCGTCGCCCGCGAATGACGTTCACCTGCGGATAGAAAGCAGAGACACATTATGACGATCCCGCTCCACTGGTATCTGCTCGTCGCCGCCGGGCTGTTCTCGCTCGGACTCTATGGCGTGCTGGCCCGGCGCAACGCGGTGGCGATTCTGATGAGCATCGAGCTGATGCTGAACGCGGTCAACATCAACCTAGTAGCCTTCTGGCGTTATCTCGCGCCGGGGGCCGTCACCGGGCAGATGTTCGCCATCATCGTCTTCGCCGTTGCGGCGGCGGAGGCAGCGGTTGGGTTAGCGCTGATCATCTCTATCTATCGCAACCGCGAAACCGTCATCGTCGAAGACATCAACATACTGAAGTGGTAGGCTGAGGACGCTCATGAACGTTGACCTGCTTGTGTGGTTGATCCCCCTGCCGCCGCTCCTGGCATTTTTTGTCATTTTGCTTTTCACGCGGCGGAGCAAACGCATCAGCGATATCGTGTCGGTGGCGGCCATCCTGCTGACGTGGGCCATCGCCATCGTCGTGCTGGTGAATGCGCTCTCCACGCCGGAATTAGGCCTGCACCCGTTCGAATCGTCGTTTATCTGGCTGCCGCTGGGGCCGTCCGCCGAGACGAGCCTCCGGATGGGGGCGCTCATAGATCCGCTCGGCGCGGTGATGCTGTTCTTCGTGCCGCTGACGGCGTCCATGATCTTCATCTACAGCACTGGCTACATGGCCTCCGGCTCGTACTGGACCGAGGTCAAGCTGGCTGAGGGCGATCCGTGCCCGGAGGGGGCATTCGTCGACGAGGCGGGGCGCTGCCTGACGAAATTCGATGCGACGGCGTGGAAGGCGCGTTTTATGGCCTTCATCTCCCTGTTTGCGGGGGGGATGCTGTTGCTGAGCATCGCGGATAACCTGCTCCTGCTGTTCGTCGGTTGGGAGATCATGGGGTTTTGCAGTTACGCGCTGATCGGGTTCTGGCATAACCGCGTTTACCCGAACCAGCCGAACCGCGTCACCCCGGTGATCGCCGGGATCAAGGCGTTCATGACGACGCGCGCCGCCGACGTGCTCATGCTGCTCGGCATCGCGTGGCTGTACAGCTTCACCGGGACGCTGAACTTCCGCGATATCCTCTATAACGAGGAAGTGCTGCACGCACTCGAAGTCACCGCCTTCCCCAACGTGGCGTGGCTGGGCGGTCTGACCGTTGCCGGGGCGATCAGCCTGCTGCTGTTCTCCGGGACGGTGGGTAAGAGCGCGCAGTTCCCGCTCCACACGTGGCTGCCGGACGCGATGGAAGGCCCGACGCCCGTCAGTGCGATGATCCACGCTGCGACGATGGTTTCGGCGGGCGTGTACATGATCATCCGCATGTTCCCGCTGATCACGGTCGGCTGGACCGAACACACGATGACGCTGCCGATGCAGGTCATCGCCGGGGTCGGGGCGTTTACGGCGCTGTTCGCCGCGACGATCGCCGTCGCGCAGCGTGATGTGAAGAAGGTACTGGCCTATTCGACGATCAGCCAGCTTGGCTACATGGTCGCCGCCGTCGGGATCGGGGCGTACATCGCCGCCGCGTTCCACCTGATGACACATGCCATTTTCAAAGCGCTGTTGTTCATGGGCAGCGGCTCGGTCATCCATGCGGTGGAACACGGGGAGGAACACGCTCACCATCACGGGCATCACTTCCCCATCGACTTCGATGCGCAGGATATGTTCAATATGGGCGGCCTGTGGAGCCGTATCCCGGTGACGGCGTGGACCTTCCTGATCGGCGGGCTGGCGCTGAGCGGCTTTCCGTTCATCACGGCGGGGTTCTGGTCGAAGGACGAAATCCTGGCCGACGCCTTCGCCCACGTGCCGATCGTGTTCGTCATGCTCGCGGTGGCGGCCTTCCTGACCGCATTCTACACGATGCGGCAGATCGGCCTGACCTTCGCCGGGCAGCCGCGCACCCACGCGGCGGCGGAGGCCACACAGGATGACTGGCGGATGAATCTGCCGCTCGCCGTGCTGGCGTTTTTCGCCCTCGTCGCCGGGTACGTCGGCGTCCACGAGGACTTCCCGATACTGGGGCGCGCTTTCGGCGGGAACTTCTTCCATCACTTCATAGGGACCACGCTGCTCGAAGAGCCTGAGACGCTGCCCCTCGACTATGTGCCGCTGATGATATCGATTGCCATCGCGCTCTCCGGGTTATTCGTCGGGTGGCTGGTTTACGTGCGGCGGCCCCTCGAAGCGGGGGAGGAAGATCCGCTGGCCCGCTTCCTGGGCGCGTTCTACACGCTGTTCGAGAACAAATATTACCTTGACGAGCTGTATGATCTGCTGTTCGTTCGACCTTCGCAGTGGTTCGCGAAGAACGTCGCCTACCTGCTGATCGATCGGAAGATCATCGACGGCGTGCTGCACTTCATCGCCCGCTCGACGCAGTGGTTGGCGCTGCGCAACAAGGACTTTGACACGTACGTCGTCAACGGCGGGCCGGATGAACTCGCCGGCGGGATCGGCGAGTTAAGCGACTCGTTCAAGTACGTGCAGTCGGGCCGCGTCCAGCAGTATTTGACGGTTGCCGTCGTCGGTGTTCTGATGCTGGCAGGTGTGTTCGTCTGGACGCTGTTTTTGCGGTGATGTACCGCCGCCTGCCGCCAAGCCTGAACCAGAGGTAAGCCTGTATGGACTTCTTCCGCCAATATGCGCTGACGCTCGTCACCTTCGTCCCGCTGCTGGGATTTGTGGTGCTGATGCTGCTCCCGGCGCGCCCCAAGAGCCTCGCCCGCTGGGTGGCGCTCATCTTCAGCCTCGTGCCGCTGGCTGTTGCCATCGCGATGTGGGTGCTCTATCAGGCC
>CAZWUX010000190.1:0-5341 GCA_964637665.1 uncultured Anaerolineae bacterium | reverse complement strand
GGGGCCTGCTTCGAGCAGAAGGTGATGTGGTTCCCGCTGCTGAACGCGAGCTATCACCTCGGCGTCGACGGCATCAGCCTGACGATGGTGCTGCTCACCGCGCTGCTGACGCCGCTGGCGATCATCATCTCGTGGAACATCGAGGAGCGCGTCCGGCTGTACATGGCGTTGTTCCTGCTGCTCGAAATGGGCATGATGGGCGTGTTCGTCTCGCTCGACCTGCTGCTGTTCTTCGTTTTCTGGGAGTTCGGCCTCGTGCCGATGTACTTCCTGATTAACATCTGGGGCAGCGCGAACCGCGAATATGCCAGCCTGAAATTCTTCCTGTACACGATGGCCGGGTCGCTTGGCCTGCTGCTGAGCATCCAGATCATCGGGCTGACGACCGGGACGTTCGACCTGACCGAGATCACCGTCGTGTGGCCCGCCATCGAGGAGACACTGCCGCGCTTCGCCGGGGTGTCGATCTACGTGCTGAAATCCGTCGCCTTCTGGCTGTTCGCGCTGGCGTTCGCCATCAAAGTGCCCGTGTGGCCGTTCCACACGTGGCTGCCCGACGCGCACACCGAGGCGCCCACCGCCGGGTCGATGCTGCTGGCCGGAGTGCTGCTTAAGCTGGGAGCGTACGGTTTCCTGCGGCTCGTGCTGCCGCTGTTCCCGTACCAGGCGCGGTTCTTCTCGCCGGTGTTGGCCGTGCTCGCGATGCTGGCTATCGTCATGGGGGCCTTTGCTTCCTTCGGCCAGACGGATTTCAAGCGGCTCGTCGCGTACAGCTCGGTCAACCACATGGGGTGGGTCGTGCTCGCCATCGCGGCGGCGGCTTACGTCGGGGTGGGGGGACAGTACGCCGGGGAGACGCAGCAGCTTAACGCGATCATCGCGGTGAATGGCGCGGTGCTCCAGATGTTCAACCATGGGATCAGCGCGGCGGCGATGTTCGCTCTGGTGGGTATGATGTACGATCGGCTCCATACGCGCGATTTGACGAAGATGGGCGGGCTGTGGGTCGTCGCGCCGGTATATGGCGGCATCATGATCTTCTCGTCGATGGCGGCGCTCGGCCTGCCGGGGCTTAGCGGCTTCGTCAGCGAGTTCATGGTCGTGCGAGGGGTGTTCCCCGTCGATCCGGTCTTCACGGCGATGACGGCCATCAGCATGTTGGGGCTGCTGTTTACGGGTGCCTACGTTCTCAAGGGAATCCGGCACGTGCTGCACGGCCCGCTCAACGAGGAGGCCGTCGAGCGCGCGCACGGCGCTGCGCTGGAGATCAACCTGCGCGAGATCATCGCTCTGGCGCCGCTGCTGGTGCTGATGCTCGCCATCGGCGTGTTCCCGGCGTGGATCGTCGGGGTGATCAACACGACCGTCACCAAACTGCTGAGCTAGACGACCGTTCACATGCGCCTGCTCCGGCGGAACTATCTGTCAAGCTAAGGGCTAGTAGGCATTATGGACTTTCCGTTTCTAACCCTCATAACCTTCATCCCCATCGTGGGCGCGGTGATCATCCTGCTGATGCCCGGCGATACCGGCCTTGATCCGCATCGCGACGCCGGTCAACTCGACCGGCGCCATAACGCGGTCCGCATGGTAGCGGCGGCTGCGACCTTAATCAGCCTGATCCTCGCGCTGATCGTTTACTTCAGCGTGAACCGCGCCGTTGCGGCGGGTAATCCGAGCCAGTTTTACTTCGAGGATGGGCGCTGGACGTGGGTGGCGAGCCTCGGCATCGGCTACCATCTCGGCGTGGACGGCGTGAATGCGCCGATGATCCTGCTGACCGGGCTGGCCTCGTTCTGCGGGGTGTTAATCTCGTGGGGGATCAAGGACCGTCCCCGCGAGTTCATGGCCTTCTTCCTGCTGCTCGTGGCGGGCGTGTACGGCGTCTTCGTGGCGCTGGACGTTTTCCTGCTGTTCTTCTTCTACGAGCTGGCTATCTTCCCGATGTACCTGCTCATCGCGACGTGGGGTTGGAAGGTCACGCGCGAATACGCGGCGATGAAGCTGACGCTGTACATTCTGATCGGATCGGTCGTCGCGCTCGTCGGCGTGATCGCGATGTACTTCGTCGCGCAGAATGCGGGCATCGCGATGACGTTTGACTTCACCGATTTCATGAAGGCGCGCGATGCGGGCGTGTTTGACCGGCCCTTCTCGCTGCCGTTTGGGCTGGGGATGGCGACGTTCGCCAAGGCGTGGTTCCCCTTCATCTTCCTCGGTTTCGGCGTGCTGGCAGGCGTGTTCCCGTTCCATAACTGGAGCCCGGACGGCCACGTCGCCGCGCCGACGGCTGTCTCGATGATCCACGCAGGCGTGCTGATGAAGCTCGGCGCGTATTCCGCGCTGCGCGTGGGGGTGATGCTGCTGCCGGAAGGGGCGCGTACGCATCTACCCTGGATCGTCTTCCTGACGCTGATCAACGTCGTATACGGCTCGCTGATCGCGATGGTGCAGCGCGACTTCAAGTACGTCATCGGCTTCTCGTCCGTCTCGCACATGGGATTGGTAAGTATGGGCTGGGCGACGATGAACATTACCGGCATGACGGGCGCGGGGCTGCAAATGTTCAGTCACGGCGTCATGACGGCGCTTTTCTTCGCCTGCGTCGGGATGGTCTACGACCGGGCGCATACCCGCGATATCCCGTCACTGGGCGGGTTCTGGCAAAAAATGCCTACTGTGGCCTTCGCCTTCATTCTGGGCGGGCTGGTGAGCATGGGGATGCCGGGCCTGTCGGGCTTCGTCGCGGAGTTCCCGATCTTCGTGGGGATGTGGCGCGCCTCGCAGAATCTCACACTGCCCAATGGACAGCACGCCACCTATTACGCTCTGATCGCCATCCTCGCCGTGACGGGCATCGTCGTGACGGCAGCCTACGTGCTGCGTGTCGTGCAGCGTGTGTTCTTCGGCGAGTTCGACGCCGAAAAATGGCACGGTGCAATTACCGACGTTACCGTGCGTGACAAAGTTGCTATGGGCATCCTGGTGATCTGGCTGGTGCTCGTCGGGGTCTTCCCGGCCATCATGCAGCCGATGATAACCTCCGGGATGGAGCCAATCGCACGCCTCCTGGGAGGTGCCTAACGTGTTTACCGAAAGCATCCCTGCCGCGCAGGTTATCATCCCACTCCTGCCTGAGATCGGCCTCGTCATCCTGCTCCTGCTCGTCCTGGCGCTGGACCTGTTCTTCAGGCCGGTGCAGCGGCGTGTGATCGGGCTGGCCGCCGGGGCCGGTATGGCCGCGGTCATGCTGATCAATATGGTGGTCGGGCTGGCGAACGTCGGGACGGGGGCTTTCCGCGAGCCGGTGCTCGGCGGCATGATTCGCTATGACATGCTGGCCCTGCTTTTCCGCACGATGGTGCTGCTCGCGGGGGCGCTGGTCTGCGTGATCTCGGTCGACACACCCAAGATCGGGCGGCAGGGTGAGTTTTTCGCGATTCTCATCGTCGCCACGCTCGGCCTGAGTCTGATGAGCGCCGCCGCCGACCTGATCATGGTCTTCCTGTCGGTTGAGACGGCGTCGATCAGCTTGTATGTATTGGCGGGCTTCCTGCGGGAAACCGACAGCAGCGCGGAAGCCGGTATGAAGTACTATCTGTTCGGTGCGGCTTCGGCGGGTATCTTCCTGTACGGCCTCAGCCTGCTGTTCGGCTTCGCAGGGACGACGAACATCTACCAGATGGCGGGGCCGCTGGGCGACCTGTTCAGGGGGGGCGCGCAGGACGCGTTTGGCCTCGTGATGGCCTTGCTGCTCGTGCTGGTCGGGTTCGGGTTCAAGATCGCGGCGGTCCCGTTCCATTTCTGGACGCCGGACGTGTATGAGGGCGCGCCGACCCCGGTGACGGCCTTCATCAGCACGGCCAGCAAGGCGGCCAGCTTCGCGCTGCTCGTGCGCGTTTTCAGCGCGGTGTGGCCCGCCGAGGCGGCCCCGTACTGGACGGGGCTATTGGCCGGCGTCGCCGTCGTGACGATCACGCTCGGCAACCTGCTGGCACTCGTGCAGCGGAACATCAAGCGTCTGATCGCCTACTCGTCCATCGCGCAGGCCGGTTATACGCTGATCGGCGTCGTCGCGCTGACGCAGACGGAGCTGGGCGTGGCGGCTGTCGCGTTCTATATGTTTATGTACGTCCTGACGAATATTCTGGCCTTCACAGTCATCATTGCTGTCAGTAACACGACGGGTTCAGATCAGATCGCCGACTTCGCCGGGTTGAGCCGCCGCAAACCCTATCTCGCCCTCGCGATGGTGCTAGCCTTCCTGAGCCTGAGCGGCGTGCCGCCGCTGGCCGGGTTTTTCGGCAAGTTCTTCCTGTTCGCAGCAGCCGTGCGGGCCGGGTATGTGTGGCTGGCTATCGTCGGCGTGCTGAATTCCATCGTGGCGCTGTACTACTACCTCACCGTCATCAAGGTGATGTACATCGATCCGACCGAGGACACCCGCCCCATCGTCGTGACGCCGGGCTTCGCAGCCGTTCTGGTCATAGCCAGTGCGGGTGTGCTGCTGATGGGTACGGTAGCAGGCCCCTGGTGGAACTGGGCGCTCAGCGCCGCACAGAGCCTCGCCGCACTGCCTTAATCAACCTGATCGCAGGGTTGCCCATCATCCCACCACCGCCTGCCGGGCGGACTTAGTGAAATTTTGGACAACTTTTGACCGATTTGGTGAGATGTGCTAAGATACGCTGGCTCACCTTTACAGTTTGAACCTGGAAAATGAACACACCTGACGGCGAGTCGCCTCTCAGCGGAGCGATGCTGCTCGGCAGCCGGATGACGGGTGTTGGCTGCGCGATGCCGATCCTGATCGTTCTGGCAATTTTCGGAGGCCGTTGGCTGGACGCCCTGCTCAATACGACGCCCTGGCTGATGTTGGCCTCCGTACTTGGTATTGCACTGCTCGGCCTCGCCATGATGATGGGTTCTGCGTATCAGGCGGCGCAGGCCGCCCAGCGCGATTACCTGGCCCGCAGGGGGCGTGGGCCAGCTTACACAGACACCGATGACGACGCCAGACGGGAGGAGAGTTAGTTGAAGAATCTGCTCAAGTTGCTCCTGATCCTCGCAATAGCCGCCCTCGTGTGCGTTTTCCCCGCCTGGCTGATGGGGACGCTCAACGTGCCAGTCGCGTTTCCGCACGTCCAGATGCCCGCCGAGCCGCTCACCGCCGAGCCGCTGTTCTATCTGGCAGGGCAGCCGTTCTCCATAACCAACACGATGGTGACGACCCTGCTGGCAGACATCGTGCTGCTGCTGTTGGCGATCTCCGCTGGCCGCGCGGCCAGCCGCCGGATCAATCAGTGGAAATCGAACCCGAATGCGGTCGATGAAGAGGGTC
>CAZWUX010000189.1:0-8933 GCA_964637665.1 uncultured Anaerolineae bacterium | reverse complement strand
GCCGAGTCGCGCATCGCCTGGATATCCTTGCTGCTCTTGATAATGATTGCCATTGTTATCGCCGGTCTATACGCCGGTCAGCTCTTCACCGCTTCCTGAACGGCGTCTACCATTTCCGGTGTGACATCCTCTATCGGGCGCATACCGTCGATCGTCGCCAGCAGGCCTCGATCACGATAGGTGTCGACCAGCGGCTCGGTTTTTTCAAGGTACACCTGATACCGGTCCCGCACGACTGCTGGTTGATCGTCCTCGCGCTGCACGAGAGCAGTGCCATCCACATCACAGCGGCCCGGCTCCTCAGGTGGATCGAACTCCGCGTGATACACGCGCCCACACGTCGGGCAAACCCTTCGCCCGCTGATGCGCCGCACGGCCTCGTCCTCGGTGATGTCAATCAGCAGAACAACGGCCAGACTCTCACCCAGCCCGGCGAGAAGCTCATCAAGCGCTTCCGCCTGCGGCAGGGTGCGGGGAAATCCGTCGAGGATCGCCCCTTTCTCCCGTGTATCTGCTTTTTTCAGCCGCTCGGCGACGACCTTCACGGTGAGGTCGTCGGGAACCAGATCGCCTCTCGCGAGAATCTGGCGGATTTCATGTGCGAGCGGCGTGTCGGCTTCCTTCATCTCGCGGAAAAGATCACCGGACGAAACGTGTGGAATGTCCAGATACTTCGCCAGTCGCTTTGCCTGTGTACCTTTGCCACTACCCGGTGGCCCCAGCAGCACACAGTATGTCGCCATCGATGCGGCTCCTCAGCCTATCAGGCGCTGATGCGCAGCGCCTACGCCCCCTCACATCATGACTTTCGGCGGTAAGCGCCGCGAGCGTTTACCGGATGAACGTCTCCCGGTGACGCATCACAAGCTGAGCTTCAAGCTGGCGCAGCGTGTCGATCACCACACCGACGATAATGATCAATCCGCCTCCGCTGATGATGTACAGCGCCTGGCGGACTTCCAGACCGGAACCGGGCTGGATCAGATTCATCACGATCTGCACGATACCCGGCAGAACGGCGACGAATCCGAGGAAAAGGGCACCCACCAGCGTGATGCGAGTCACGACCCGGTTGATGAACTCTTCCGTGCGCTTTCCCGGTCGGATGCCGGGGATGAACCCACCGTTCCTCTGGAGGTTTTCCGCGAGGTTCTGGTTGCGGATCATCACGTCGGTGTACAGATACGTAAATCCGACGACCATCAAGAAATAGACCACCCAGTAAACGATCTGGCCGCCGAGCAGCGTGCCACCCTGACTGCCGAACACGTTGCTGATGGTGGTAGCCGTATTGGCAACCCACGCTGACGGGCTGCTCTGGAAGAAACTCGCCAGAACCGCCGGGAACGTCAGCACCGACTGCGCGAAGATGAGCGGGATCATGCCCGCCGTATTAACGCGCAGCGGGAGGTATGTCGACCCACCACCATACATCTTCGTGCCGCGCACGCGCTTCCCATACTTCACCGGCAGTCGGCGCTGCCCTTCCTGCACAACGACGATGACGACGACCGTCAGCACCGTCATGAACAGAAACAGCAGCACGTTACGAATGGCCGCCGCTGTGTTAGCACTGAACAGGCGAGGCAGGCTAAACGGCACCCGCGCCACGATCCCGGCAAAGATGATCAGGCTCAGACCGTTGCCGATGCCGTCCTCAGTGATCAATTCGCCCAGCCAGATGGCGAACAGCGTGCCCGCTGTCATCACGGCGATGACCGCCAGTGTCAGCAGGACGTTATCGCCCGCCCTCAGGCCGAAACCGGGGATGATCTGATCGGCGGTGCCTGCCCCGAAGATGTTGATCTGGCTGACGGCCTGAAGCGCAGCCATCGGGATTGCCAGGTAGTATGTCAGGCGGTTGATCTGATCGCGTCCTGACTGCCCTTCCTTCGTCATCTCTTCGAGCGCCGGGATGACAGGCGTCAGGATCTGGATGATGATGCTGGCCGTGATATACGGATAGACGCCCATCGCCAGCACTGAAAAGTTCGATACCGCCCCGCCGGAGAGCAGGTCCAACACCTGGGCAAACGCCCCGATGTTGCTCTCAGGCGACAGCACCTGCCGCAGCACCTCGCGGTCGACGCCCGGCACGGGCACGTTTGCCGCAAAGCGGTAGATCACCAGCAGCAGCAGCGTGATGAGAATACGCCGCCGGAGGTCGGGTAGGCGCAGTGCCTCGCGGAGGCCCGAGATTACGGACATGCTGCCCTCTCTCTTTACTCGGTGGCTTCGGACTCAGTATAGTGCTGGCCCCGGAGCGCTTCTAGCTGCGCTTTGGGCAGCCGCTTAACTGTCGCGTGCGGCCCCGTGACGACCAGCGGCATCTCGACCACCGTCCCGCCAGCACCCTCGATCTTCTCGCGAGCGCTCTTGGAAAAGCGATGGGCCTTGATCGTATAGCTCGTCCCCAGCTCGCCGCGACCCAGAATGACGACCGGCTCATACGCCTCGCGAACCAGTCCGGCCTCGGCCAGCGTCACAGGGGTGATCGTCGCCCCCTTGTCGAACCGGGACTCAAGCTGGTCGACATTCACTTCCTGATAGTTGATCCGGAAGATATTTGAGAAACCGCGCTTGAAGGGCAAACGCCGCACCAGCGGGAGCTGACCGCCCTCGAAATAAGGCGGCACACCGCCCCCGGAACGTGCATTCTGCCCTTTTGTACCGCGCCCGGCTGTCTTACCCGTTCCCGAGCCACGGCCTCGACCTACTCGCTTGCGCTTTTTCGTTGCACCCTCAGCGGGACGCAGGTCATGTAGCTTCATGGCTTATTTCACCTCTTCGACCATCACCAGGTGGGGGATTTTCGCCAGCATCCCGCGTATCTGCGGGGAATCCGGCTTCTCGACCACCTGCTGCATCTTCCTTAGACCGAGGGCACGAACCGTTGCCTTCTGCCGTTCTGAATAGCCAATCGGACTCTTTACAAGCTTGATGCGAAGCACCGTTTCTTTTTTCTTCGCCATCGCTATTCGCCCTCAGACTGCTGTTCGGCAGGCTGCCGCATCCAGAAAGGCAGGATTTCCTTCGGGGACTTGCCCCGGTTCTCTGCAAGCTCGTAGATATCCTTAAGCTCTTGCAGACCATACCAGGCGGCGCGAGCCACGTTGAGCATGTTCGCGCTGCCCTTCGACTTGGACAGGATATCCCGGATGCCTGCCGCCTCGACGACAGCACGGACAGCGCCACCGGCGATGACCCCGGTGCCCGGAGCTGCCGGGCGGAGCATCACCACCGCGCCGCCGTACTTCCACTCGATCCCGTGCGGGATGGTCGAATTGACCATCGGAATCTGCACCATGTTGCGGCGGGCGCGGTCCGCGCCTTTTCGGATCGAATCGGGCACGGCGCGGGCCTTCCCCACGCCGACGCCCACCCGTCCGCGATTGTCGCCGACGACGACGACGGTGCGGAAGGCAAATCGGCGTCCGCCTTTGATCACCTTGGCGACGCGTGTGATGTCCAGCACGCGCTCGTCAAGTTCTTCTCGGTCTCTACGATCACGGTCACGTCGTCCCATGTTTCACTCCAAACAGCGACACCCACCGCCAGACGCTCAGGCTACGGGCACGTCGGCCATTCTAGAATTCAAGTCCTGCTTCACGCGCCGCATCAGCCAGCGCCTTCACGCGGCCATGATACTGGTAGCCGCCCCGGTCGAAGACGACCTGCTTGACACCGGCACCCTTTGCGCGCTCAGCCACCAGCTTGCCCACTTCTTTCGCCCGCTCCATCTTCGACTTGCCTTCAAGCTCATCCCGCAGCTCTGTATCGACGGTCGATGCAGCAGCCAACGTATGCCCGGCAATGTCGTCGATCACCTGAGCGTAGATATGCTTGTGACTGCGAAAAACGTTCAGCCGGGGACGCTCAGGCGTCCCGGTGACGTTCTTGCGGACGCGCATATGGCGGCGTGTGCGGCCTTCCGCTCGTTTTCTTGCGCTATCCATCTTACGAATTCACTCCATTTACCATGCTAATAATGCCGGCTCAGCGGGTTACAGGCCGACCTTACCGGCCTTACCAGCCTTCTGACGTACGATCTCGCCCTTGTAGCGAATGCCCTTGCCCTTGTACGGTTCGGGCGGACGCAGCTTGCGGATGTCCGCAGCCACCTGGCCGATCAGCTCTTTGTTTGGCGAGGTGATGATCACCTCGGTGCCGCGCTCCTCGACCGCGAATGCAACATCCGGCGGCGGCACGATCTGGATGTCGTGAGAGAAGCCCAGGCTGAGCCGCAGCTCATCGCCAATCAACTCCGCACGGTATCCGGTGCCGATGATGGTCAACCGGATCTCATAACCTTCGTGGACACCCGTCACCATATTCTGGATCAGGGCGCGCGTCAGGCCGTGCAGAGCACGATGCTGCCGGTTGTCCGTTGGCCGTGTCACGACGATCTGACCGTCCTCCTGCTTGACGCTGATCGCCGGGTCAAAATGCCGGACAAGCTCGCCCTTCGGGCCCTTGACCACCACGGCGCTGCCATCAATCGACACGGACACGCCGTCCGGGATCTCTACCGGTTGTTTACCTATTCGAGACATAACGCTCTCCATCAGACTCCAGACGTTAGGGGTATGGCGAATGCCATTCCGGCCAACGTCTGAGGGGTGTTCGTCTGCCGTCTGCGATCCGACGCGTGCCCGCTACGTCTTTACCAGACGTAGCAGAGCACTTCACCGCCCAGGTGCTTCCGCCGGGCGTTTTGCCCCGTCATGATGCCCTGTGGCGTGGTCAGGACCGCAATCCCCAGCCCGCTCAGCACCCAGGGGATATCATGATACCCGGTGTAGATGCGGCGGCCAGGTTTGCTTATCCGTTCAAGCCCGGTGATGACCGGACGCCGATAGCGGCGCGAGCCGACGTACTTCAACTGGATCGTGATCCAGTCGAAGGGCTGCGCCTCTTCGATCTCGTAGCCGTTGATGTACCCTTCCTCGGCGAGGACGCGGGCCAGTTCGACCTTGAGCTTCGAGTGTGGAACCTTCACGACCGTCTTACCGGCCATCATGCCATTGCGGATGCGCGTGAGCATATCCGCAATCGGATCATTTACGTACATGCCGATTTCTCCCCCGCCTACCAGCTCGACTTTGCCACGCCGGGGATGTCACCCTCAAGCGCCAGCTCGCGGAAACAAATCCGACACAGCTCGAACTTCCGAATGTATCCCCGAGGGCGACCGCAGCGCTTGCAGCGATTGCGCACGCGCACGTCGTATTTACGACGCTCCTCCCGGTAAGGCATGCATTTCTTTGCCATAAATGGGTTCTCTCCGTTACCCTTATCTAATTCTCATAGGATGGGTGTGCAATCTCAAGCCCCTGGAAGGGCATCCCAAGCTGGCGCAGCAGTTCGCGCCCTTCCTCGTCGGTATCAGCCGTCGTGACGATGCTGATCTCCATCCCCCGGACCTTGTCGATCTTGTCGTACTCGATCTCCGGGAAGAGAATCTGCTCGCGCAGTCCCAGCGTATAGTTGCCACGCCCATCGAACGACTTCGGCGACACGCCACGAAAGTCACGAGTACGCGGTAAGGCGACGTTCATCAGCCGATCCAGGAAGGACCACATCCGCTCGCCGCGCAGCGTCACCTTGACCCCGATGGCGCGACCTTCGCGCAGCTTGAACGCCGCAATGCTTTTACGCGCCTTGGTGATGACCGGTCTCTGCCCCGTGATGGTCATGATGTCCTCGACGGTGGCGTCCAGCGCGCGGGCATTTTCCAACGCCTCGCCGACGCCAACGTTCAGAACGACTTTCGTCACACGCGGCACCTGCATCACGTTGTCGTAGTCAAACTCTTTCATGAGCGCCGGGCGGATGCCGTCCTTGTAGTACTGTCTTAGCCTGTGCATCAGTCAATGTCCTCGCCACACTTCTTGCAGAACCGGATCTTCATGCCATCTTCCCGGCGGATGCCGACCCGTGTCTTTTCCTCACACTGCGGGCACACCAGCATAACGTTTGAAACGTCGATAGGCGCCTCGAACTGGATGATGCCCGCCTGCACCTGTCCGCGTCCCGCCTGCATCGGCGACTGATGCTTCTTGCGGATGTTGACGGACTCGATCACGACCCGGCGATCCTTGGGATAGGCACGCAGCACACGACCCCGTGCGCCCCGGTCGTTCCCGGCGATCACTTCGACAAGATCGTTTCGCTTAATTCGCATATGATGTAACGTCATCGACCAGACCCTCCTGCCCTACAGAACCTCTGGCGCCAGCGAGACGATCTTCATAAATCCTGCCTCGCGCAGCTCACGGGCCACCGGGCCAAAGATGCGGGTTCCCTTCGGGCTTTTCGTCGAGCCCTCCAGGATCACGGCAGCGTTGTCATCGAAGCGGATATAAGAACCATCCTCGCGGCGGTATTCTTTATTCGTCCGCACAACAACAGCGCGCACGATGTCGCTCTTCTTCACCCCGGCATGGGGCTGGGCACTCTTCACGGTGGCGATGATGATGTCGCCCACGCCGCCGTAGTATCGTTTCGAGCCACCCAGCACGCGGATGACCATAATCTCCCGCGCGCCGCTGTTATCGGCCACCTTGAGCCGACTTTCCTGCTGGATCATCGTAATACCCTCACAACGTCGCTATGTTATTCGCCATCCTCGGTGTCAGATTCGGCAACTGCCGCAGCCTCGACCGGCTCCCCGGCTTCTTCGGGCTGCTCAGCTTCCTCTTCCTCGACCTCGTCGAACACCTCGGCCAGGTCATCGACCTCCATTGTGCGGGCGCTGAGGTCCTCGCGCACGATCTCCTGCACGACCCAGCGTTTGTGCTTGCTCAACGGCTGCGACTCGACGATGATCACTACGTCGCCGATCTCGCACTCGTTGCCCTCGTCATGCGCCATATAGCGCTTGTTCGAGCGGATCACCTTCCCGTACAGCGGATGCCGGAATGTGTGTTCGACCTGAACGACGGCGGTCTTGTCCATCTTATTGCTGACCACGTGTCCGGTCAGCCGACGCCTCTTATTCGGCATTCGCCTGTGCCTCCAACTGTCTCTCTCGCAGAACCGTCAGGATACGGGCGATATTGCGCCGCATGGCCCTCAACCGGCTCATGTCCTCTAGCTGCCCCGACTCGCGCTGGAAGCGCAGGTTGAACATCTCTTCCTTCGCTTCATCCAGCCGGACGTGCAGTTCTGACTCACTAAGCTGCCGCAGTTCTGCCGCTTTCATGTACTTGTGGCCTCCATCCCTGAAATCGGGTCGATGCGCTTGACGATCTTGCATTTGACGGGCATTTTGTAGCTCGCTCGCCGCAGCGCTTCGGTGGCCACCTCGTCGTCAACGCCACCGACCTCGAACATCACGCGGCCCGGTTTGACGACGGCCACCCAGTGATCGACCGCACCCTTCCCCTTACCCATCCGGGTTTCGGCAGGTTTCTGCGTCACCGGCTTGTCGGGGAATATCCGAATGTAGACCTTGCCGCGACGCTTGAGATGGCGGACGATCGTCCGGCGGGCAGCCTCGATCTGGCGGCTGGTAATCCACGCAGGCTCAAGGGACTGGAGTCCCATATCACCGAAGTCAACCTTATTGCCTCGCTGCGCCTTACCCTTCATGCGCCCGCGAAACTGCTTCCGGTATTTAACTCGTTTCGGCTGTAGCATTTGTACTTCTCCACATAGCAGCCCGGCGCAGACGCACCGCACCGCCGCATCTAGCTTTCAATCAAGGCGCCGAGGCCGTTTCCTCGTGAGCCGGTAAGTATACCACCTGCTCCGGAGGAGATGTTACTGGCTGACGTAGACGCCTTCGGTCTCTTCCATCTCGTCGCCGAGAATCTCGCCTTTGTAAATCCAGACCTTCACGCCAAGCTGGCCGAACGTCGTCTTTGCCTCGGCGGTCCCATAATCGATGTCTGCACGCAGGGTCTGGAGCGGCACCCGCCCCTCACGGACCCACTCGGAGCGTGACATCTCGGAGCCGCTCAGGCGTCCAGCCGTCATGATCTTGATGCCCTCCGCCCCCTGGCGCATGGCCTGGGACGCGGCACGCTTCATCGCGCGGCTGTGGGAGATGCGGCGTTCGAGCTGCCCGGCGACGTTCTGGGCGACGAGTGTCGCGTCCACGTCCGGGTTCTCGACCTCTTCGACCTCAATGCGGACCTTCTTGCCTGTCATGTCTTCCAACTTGGCCCGCAGTTCCTTCACGGTCGAACCTTTACGCCCGATCACGATCCCCGGTCGGGCAGTGTGAAGGGTCACCAAAACCTGGTTAGGGAAGCGCTCGATCTCGATCCGAGAGATACCCGCATTGGCGTGCTCTCCCTCGATCAGATCTCGGATGGCGAGGTCCTCATGCAGCAGCTCGCCATAACGACGGCCCTCAGCATACCAGCGTGCGTTCCAATCCTTGATGATCTTCAGGCGCATACCCGTCGGATGAACCTTACGCCCCATGCTCGCTACTCCTCTGTCTCGGCATCGCCTGAGGTTTCGGCGGCTGCCTCACCCTCAAACTCGCGCTCGCTTAACACGACCGTCACGTGTGCCGTACGACGAATCCAGGGCTTGAAACGCCCGCGCGCGCCGAACCGACGCCACTGGCGGCGCGGTCCGTCATTCGCGTAGATCTCGGCGATGACCATATCAGCCGGATCAAGCTCCAGATTGTTCTCAGCGTTCGCCATCGCGCTCTTGAGCGTCTTGAGGACGAACTCCGCGCCCTTCTGAGGCATAAAGCTCAGCGTATCCATTGCCTCGAATGGCTCCATACCGCGCACGGCGTCGCACACCAGACGGATCTTCTGTGGAGAAATCGGAAGGTACTTGCTCGTAGCCCGCGCGTCCATATCTACCGTACCTTTCTTTCCCGCGTGAAGTGACCGCGGAAGGTACGGGTGGGCGCGAACTCGCCGAGCTTGTGACCGACCATGTTCTCCGTGATGTACACGGGGATG
>CAZWUX010000188.1:5802-8957 GCA_964637665.1 uncultured Anaerolineae bacterium | reverse complement strand
CCTCCTACACCGACCTCGATCGCTATGACACGACCATCGAGGAGCGCGAGGAGTACGAGCCGCACCTCGACCGGGGAATGATCGTCTATGCGGGGGTGGACTACGCCGCCATCCTCAAACAGGCCGAGCAGGAAGCGGACATTATCCTGTGGGACGGCGGCAACAACGACATTCCCTTCTACCGCTCAGATTTCCACATCGTGATCGTCGATCCGCACCGTCCGGGCCATGAACTAACCTATCATCCCGGCGAGGCCAACCTGCGCATGGCGGATGCCGTCGTCGTAAACAAAATCGACACGGCGGATTATGAGAACGTCGTCACCGTCACGAACAACGTCCGCCGGGTGAACCCGTCGGCCACCATCGTGCGTGCAGCGTCGCCGATCTTCGTCGCGCACCCGGAGGCTATTCAGGGGGCGCGTGTGCTCGTCGTCGAGGACGGCCCCACGCTGACCCACGGCGAGATGGCCTACGGGGCGGGCGTCGTCGCGGCGCGGCGTTTCGGGGCCGCCGAGATCGTCGATCCGCGCCCGTTTGCCGTCGGCTCGATTGCCGACACATACGCCGCCTACCCGGCCACCGGGCCGATTCTCCCCGCGATGGGGTACGGGCGTAAACAGATGGACGAGCTGGCCGCCACGATCAACGCCTCCGGCGTTGACCTCGTCATTGCGGCAACGCCCATCGACCTGACGCGCATCATCGACGTGAAGCTGCCCATCGAGCGCGTACGCTATGAGCTTCAGGTGATCGGGACGCCGACGTTGAAGAGGCTGCTTGAGGAGCGTTTCGGGGGTTAGAATCTGCCAGCGGGGTAACCACACAACCGTACCCGGTGAGGCGGGGGGTGCATATGTTCCGCGCGCTGTTGTGGATCTATCTGCTAAATGCGGTGCTGCTCATCGACCACGAGATCGACTCGGCGTACTGGGAGGAGTGGAAGCTGTTCAAGCTCCCCGGCGGGATTTCGCTGTTCGTCGTCCTGCATCTCCCCCTGCTGGCCGCCGTCCTGTACGGGCTGGTGTTGGTCGAGCGCATGGCGGTGGGCGGGCTGGTCATCTCCCTCGTCCTCGCGCTGTCGGGCCTGTTCGCGTTCACCATCCACCGCACTTTCATCCGGCAGGGGCACGACGAGTTCACCATCCCCACCTCGCAGTTTTTGCTGTGGGCGATAGTGATCATGTCGATTGCCCAGCTTGGCGTGACGGTCTACCTGCTGGCGTAATTCGGCGTAAACCATGCAGCAAAAACGAGGTGCAGACGTTTTTCCCGGTCGAGTCCCCCTGCGCTGCCCTACGAACGCTCGTTGGGCGGGATAATCCACCCCTGATCGTCGTCCTCGGCGTCCTGCCCGCCGGTCTGCACGCCGGGCGGCACGATGGGCCGGTACGATCCCTCGACGATAGGCCCCTTCGCCTTGCTCTGGCGGGGCTGCTGCGCGCTGCGCCGTACGTCCTCGGCAGCATCCTTCACCTGCCCCGCCGCGTCAGACATGAACTTCTTGATCCCGTTCCAGACACGCCCGGTGACGAACTGGTCGGCCTTCGAAAGCAGGTCGCGCATCACGTCGAGCACGTCCTGATCGCCATCCCAGTACTGCCGGAGCACCTCCTCGCCCGTCTGGCCCATCACCTTGAGCACCCGGTTGAGCGCGACCATGCCGACGATGGCATCGTCGATCAGCCCGGCAGGCCCCATCACCGCTTCGGGCATCAGGTCGACCGGGATGATGATGTAGGCCGACGCGGCGGCGATCTCCGCCTTTAGCTGGGCCGAGACGCGCGGATCGCCCATCAGCCGCACCATCAGCGCCATGATATCCGGCACGAGCAGCACGTACTCGGTGATAGCCTTGCCCGCACCGGCCCCCTCCGCCCAGCGGATGATCTTCCCCCGAATCTGCTGGTAGAAGTCCTGCGCCTGCGCCGTGCTGATTTCCCGCACCTCCGGCACGACGGGCTTGGGCGATACGGCGGGCGGCTCTGTGATGTCCAGATAATCGTAATTCACCCCGCGAATAGGGTCCGATCCCCAGGGCTGGGGTCCGAGGTTGCCGCGCTTGTCCTTTTCCGACACGTCACCACTCCCTGATCTTTTAGCTTCCTGATATCCTATACGCAGACACAGGCCCGCAAGTTGCTTACCACTCTATTGTAGCGTATTGCGCCGAAAATACGGCGTCCGGGTTGCGCTCTGGCGTCAGTTGATATAATCGAAGAGAGACATCCCGCACAGGAGGAAAACTACATGAGCGGCATCCCACACCGGGAAGTCAAACAGGGCACTGCGCTGATCGCCGATGTGGTGAACTTCTACCGGCAGCAGCCGGAATCACTCGAAGCGACGGCGGACGTGCTGGACGACCTGTACAGCACGTTTGCCAACATGGTCGAGACGCACCGGGGCGAGATCGTGAAGTGGATGGGCGATGGCGTGCTGGCCTGTTTCTGGGGCGACGACCACGCGCGGCGGGCCGTTTACACGGCGGTTGGGCTGCACGAGGAGTTCGAGGCGTTCGCCGGGCGGCACGGCTTTTCGGACAGCGGTTTGACGATCAGCGTGGCGACCGGAGAGATGATCCGGGGTGAATTCGGCACCGGCACCTCCCGGCACGAGGACGTGTTCGGCGAGCCGGTGAACTGCACGGCGACGATCATGCCCGAAGCCTCCGGCGCGATCACGCTGTGTGAAGCGACGTATGATGTGGTCTCCGGGCTGGTCGAAGTCGAAAAGCTGGTCGAGCACATCTATTACGGCCCGTTGTTTGCCTTGAAAAGTCTGAAGGCTTAGTGAAAAAGATGGACTCTGACGACAGGAACCACGCCGAGCTTCAGCAGGAGCTTTCCGGGCTGCGACAGGAATATGAGGAACTCTCGCGCAGCCTGCCGCGCCACTCGGTCAAACCATCGCAGTTAATACGTCTGGAGGAGCTTGAGGACGCCATCGAGGAGATCGAAGCCGCACTGGCCCGGCTGGATGGCTAGGCCAACCGCTCAGTCTAGCGGGATCACGACCTGCTGCCCGGCGGGGTTGCCCGCGATGTCGAGAAAATCAACTCCGCGTGGTTCCTCGCCGGGCGTGTACGTGTACAATCCGACGACGAGCTGCATATCGTCGCCGGGCAGCGTCTCCGGCGGGACCGCCAGCCGGAA
>CAZWUX010000188.1:0-5702 GCA_964637665.1 uncultured Anaerolineae bacterium | reverse complement strand
GCGCAGGCCGCTCCGCAACGGTCTCCACCCGCCCACCCGCCGCCTGTATCTCGACATAGCGTGAGGGCGGCAGAACGGACATCCTCCCATCGCTGACTAAAATCAGGTTTTGATCGCCGAGCAGCGCATCGAACTGCACCGCGCCGTCTTCGCGCTCCGGGTCATCGCCCCCGGCATAGACGACGATGGGCAGGCCGTCGGGTGCGGCCATCGACCGGGCCAGCCGCGCTGCCGACCAGACCTCACGGGCAGGTGGGCCGTGCCCGCCGCTCACCGGCTGGCTGGCGACGAAATGCAGCATCCCCCCGTAAAGCACGACGTGCCACCCGGTCAGAACGACCAGCCAGAACCCGCCCAGCGCCGCCAGAGCGCGTTTGACGCGCGCCGAAGGGTAACGCCCCCACCCCCGCTCCGAAAGCCAGCCAGCAGCGTCTGTGAGCAGCAGCGCCACCGCGTAGGCCTGCGCGGGCAGCACCGAGTAGTAGCGGTGCGGGAACGGTTCGAGGCCGCTCGCCGTCCACACGGCAACCGGCACCCACAGCCAGAGGGCAAGCAGCGTGTAGGCGGTCGAGCGGGCATCCGCATCCCCCCCGCGCCGAACGCGGACCAGAACGGCCTTGAGCACCGTGTATAGCATCCCGGCGATGATCAACCCGACGAGCGTGCCGTCAAGCAAGCCGTTGAAGTTGGGGATGGGCAGACTCGCATAAAAATCCCGCCAGCGGTCACCGGCCAGCGCGTGGAACTGAAACCCGGTCGCGACCTGGGCCGCATACCGGATGCGCGTCAGGACTGCTGCCGAGCGCTCGACGCCTGAGGCGCCGGGAGCGCCGGATGACGTGACCGCCGAGAGCAGATCGCCCGCGTGGGGGATCAGGTAAGGCAGGAGCACGATCATCATCCCCACCACACCGAGCGCAGGCCACAGAAAACGCTTCGCCGGGGCCTCGGCCCGCAGGTTGTCGATCACGACGCGGGGGTGCAGCGCGAGGGCCAGGATCAGAACGACCGCCATCACCCCGCCGCCGATGTACAATCCGACCAGGGCGGCCAGCGCCGGCAACAGGACGGCGGCAGCCCAGATTTTCCGGTCGACAAGCAGCTTGAACAGCGCGAAGAAAAACAGGAGTGTAAAGATCGGGATGTTCTGCGCCCAGAGCTTGCGGTCGTAGAAGATCATCCAGGGGGCAGCGGCCAGCAGCGCCGCCGCGATCAGGCCGGTGGCTGATCCGAAATAGCGGCGCCCCACTTCATACGTCACCCAGACGGCGGCGACGCCCAGCGCGCCGAGGAACAGCACGGCGGCAGCCGGATCGGGCCAGATGGCGAGCGGGAGGGCCAATAGATAAGCTTTCAGCGGTGGCTGGGGAATCCCGGCGACGGACGACGTGGTACCGATCGGCCACTCACCCTCCCGCACGAAAGCCATCGCGCGGCCCAGCGTGATCGCCTCGTCGAATTTGAACTCCGTGATGCCCGGCCACCCCAGCCGCAGAAGCCCGGCCAGCACGAGAAGCACGATCAAAACGACGATATGTGTACGGGATTTCGACATCGCGGGTGGTTATCTCTGCGAGCGGCGGAAAATTGAAGGGCAAAAAGAACGGCGGCCCGTCTCGAGGCGGGCCGCCCTCTGTTACGCGTGCTGCGAGAGTTGATGCCCGGCCTCGGACCCCGGCGTCCCGGCCAGCAGATCGAGCGCGTGAGGCAGCACAGGCAGAATTACGTCGAGGTTCTCACGGACGGCTTTCGGGCTGCCGGGCAGGTTGACGATCAGGGTTTGGCCGCGCATCCCACACACGGCCCGTGAGAGCATCGCGTGCGGGGTAACACGAAGGCTGGCAGCGCGCATCGCCTCGGCCAGACCGGGCGCAGCACGATCCATCACATCAAGCGTCGCTTCGGGCGTCACATCGCGTGGTGAGAATCCAGTTCCTCCGGTCGTCAGGACGAGGTCGAGCTTATCATCATCCGCCAGACGCCGCAGCGCCGCCGCGATCGCATCCCGCTCGTCAGGGATGATCTCCTGAGCGGCGATCTGCCACCCCAGCCGACTGCTCACCACGTCACGAATCACGGGGCCGGAGCGATCCTCATACTCCCCGCTCGACGCACGATCGCTGATCGTTACGATCCCAACGCGTGGCACGGAAGCTAATCCTCTTCTTCCAGATTCAGCAGCTCACGCCAGGCCTTATGCTGGCCGTCCTGAATGCCGTCCTCCGTCACGCCAAAGTACATGCGGGTTTTCCCATTCTCCCGCTGGGCCAGATCGTAGCGCATCTTACCCGCCCGCTTGTAGCTCTGGATCTCGGCGATACTCTCCTGCCACGCGAGGCGGTCGAGCTGTACCTTGCCATCCTCAACCTGCGTGATGGCGTAGTGCCACAGCTTGCGGGCCGACTTGCGCGTGACGTTGCGCACGATATTGCCGTTGCGCAGGTCGCGCAGGTGATGGTAGTAGGTGTCGTTGCGCTTTTCCGTCGCGACGATCTCGACGCCCGTGCGCGGCGCCTCGATTTTGTCCGACGGCTCGTGGCGCGGCTTGGGGCTGGGTCGAGAGCGCTGGGGTTCCGCCGGTTCCGGCTCCTGCGGCGTCTCCACGCGCTGGGGAGTGCCGCGCAGCGACTCACGACGCCGCACAAGCTGGACGATCTCATCACGCACGGCGAGGCTCGTCTCCGTCTCCTCACGCACGTAAATCTTGTTGTCGTCGATGGCGTAGGGCGGATCATCGCCAAGCGGCACCTGAACGCGGATCACGCGCTCACCCTCGGTGGACATCACGTCAATGTCGACGCTGACCGGCGGCGTGATCCGGCGGTGAATCTCGTTTTTTAGCTGCTCGACCGACTTGCTGATGCTCTCGACGCCGACCGGCTTGACCTTCGGGTTGGACGAGGCGCCCACGTAGAGCGAGCCGCCGTTCGTGTTCGAGAAGGCGCACACATCTGCGATGATGGCGTAGAGCCGCCCACCCCGCACGGACATGCTCTCGTGAAACGCCTGCACGATGGACGGGCCTTCCTGCCGGGCCGCCAGCACGTGATCATAGGGCGTGTGGCTGCCGCGATAGGGACGGGTCAGCGCGAAGTCGTTCCCGGCAAACACCTCGTACAGCGCCTCGAAAGAGAGTTCGGGCAGCAGAACCTCGGTGACGCGCTCGCCGACGCCGAGATTCTTGGGATTGCGCGGGTCGCGCTCCAGACGGTGCGCATCCGAGCCCTGGATGCAGCGCATCGGGCGCGGGTATTCCGGTTTCGAGCCGTCAAAAAACCGCATCGTCGTCCGGCGGCCCCGGCGATCGAGGTCTGTCACCTCGAGGGCAAATAGATTTGGATCCTGCGTGTACGCGATGCGCGTCTGGCCGCCGAACGAAATACCGCGCATCGCTACGCCGTGACTGGAGTTCGCGTGGGCCGCAATCGCGATCCCACCCGCCTCGCGAATCGCCGTATAGGCCGTCAGCACGTCTTCCGTCGCGCCGACATTGGTCTCTCCCTGATCGAGCACCTCAGGGGCAATCTCCAGATCGAGCAGCAGATGTTCAAGATAGCGGGCATTCGTATCGGGCGAGAAGACGCCGAGGATGTGAAATCCGAACGCCGCCGTAAACTCGAAGCCGGGCAGGATGAGCATCTTCTCGAAGAGACGATGGTATTCTTCCAGACGGTACTTCTCTTCCGGGTTAATTCGCTCCGTCTCGGCGAGCCACTCAAGCTGCTCGATCTCCTCCTGCATATCCCGGTAGCCGCGCACGGTGTTGTGGTCGGAGAAGGCCATGATGTTGAGGCCGCGCCGTTCGGCCTGCTGTAATACGTTCAGATAACTGATCTCAGGTTGTTGATAATCTTTAGAACCAGGCGTATGGATGTGTAAATCCATACGATACCACTGCTTCTGTGAACCTCTATTTTTTCCACTCACGGTTGTAACTACTTTCCTCTAATGAACTTAATGAACAAAACGTAATGTGTTGCATCAATCTAATGTGTGCAGCCGCCTTCGTAAAAACACCTCCTGTGTGGACTCTTAGCGCCTGAAGAAACGCCTGTTCTTTTTTCCTTTTCTGCGCCCCCTGTCTGCCGCATCGCCCTCCGGCTGCGAAGCATCACCCGCCGGGAGATCGGCCTGCCCGGAGCCCTCCCCGCCGGGGTCAACCTGACTGGCCTGTTCCTCGTCCGGTGATGCGCCACCGGCCTCCAGGAGGCTGTTCAACGTGTCGACCAGCAAAGTGGGATCAAAAGGTTTCGTCAGAAAGTCGTCCGCCCCGGCTTCAAGCGCCTCGACTTTCCTCTCGGACCCTGACGCCATGATGATCGGCGTGCGCGCAAAAGCCGCTTCCTTGCGCACCTGTCGAATAAAGTCCGTACCATCACAGTCCGACAGATGAAAGTCGATCAGGAAGGCATCGGGGCGAAATTCATTTGCGGTTTCCAGCGCCACCCGACTGTTGGCAGCCGAACGAACGTCGAAGCCATCAAGCTCAAGCAGCGTACACAGCAGACTGACGGTGGTGTGGTCGTCGTCAACGATCAACACTTTAAACACAGGCAGTCTCCTAGCTTTCAGCTTCTTCAAGCGCCAGTTCGTCGACTGCGGGGGCCTCGCGGCCTCCATCGCCATCTGACGCCGGGACAGGTTCTGATAGGGCTTGCTCTAGCACCTGATCGACGTGATCAACGAGCACGAACGTCATTTCCTCACGAACTTCGTCGGGTACGTCGTCGAGGTCCTTCTCGTTGCGCTTGGGCAGGATGACGGTGTTGAGGCCAAAGCGGTGCGCTGCCAACACTTTCTCCTTGACGCCGCCGATCGGCAGCACCTGCCCACGCAGGGTGATCTCGCCGGTCATCGCCACGTCGCTCCTGACCGGGCGGCGGGTCAGCAGCGAGGCCAGCGCCGTCGCCATCGTGATGCCCGCGGAGGGACCGTCCTTCGGCACCGCACCCGCAGGAACGTGGAGATGCACGTCGTTGTGCTCGAACCACTTCTCGTCGATTCCTAGCTGCGCCGCCCGCGAGCGCACGTAGCTGAGCGCGGCGCGAGCGCTTTCGCGCATCACGTCGCCTAACTGCCCGGTCAGGATAAATCCCTTTTTACCGGGCATCCGCGCAGCTTCGATGAATACGATATCTCCGCCAACCGGCGTCCATACGAGGCCGGTTGCCACACCGGGCAGGTTCGTCCGTTCGATGATCTCGGTGATGTTGGTGTATTTGGGCTTGCCGAGATAATCCCGGACCTTTTCAGGCGTGATCTCGACGGATTCCACCGAGCCTTCCGCAATTCCGGTCACGACCTTGCGGCAGACGGCCCCGATCTCCCGTTCTAGGCTCCGTACGCCTGCCTCGCGCGTGTAATAGCGAATGATCAGGCTGACACTCTCATCCGAGAACGCGATCTCCTCACCCCGCAGGCCGTTTTCACGGATCTGGCGCGGCACGAGGTACTCCTGCGCGATGTGAATCTTCTCGTTCTCAGTGTAGCCGGATAGCTGGAGAATCTCCATCCGGTCGCGCAGCGGGCTGGGGATTGGCTCCAGCATGTTGGCCGTCGTGATAAACATCACCTGTGACAGATCAAACGGCAGGTCGAGATAGTGGTCGCGGAACTCGCGGTTCTGCTCGGGATCGAGCACCTCCAGCAGCGCCGACGCCGGATCGCCGCGAAAGTCCATGCCGAGCTTGTCCACCTCGTCA
>CAZWUX010000187.1:4793-8960 GCA_964637665.1 uncultured Anaerolineae bacterium | reverse complement strand
CCCCGCCGTGTTCGCCGTCGACCGCGCGGGCCGCCTGCGCCTGATCTTCACCTACGGCGCGACCGGCGACGACATGGCCGCCGATCTCCGCCACCTGCTCAGGGAGTAGGGGATATTCGCCCGCATCGTGTTGGGATATCTGTGGATCCATCGCCTCAGCCGCCCCGGCCTGATCCGGCAGGCAGGGGCCACCGCGCCCGGCGAGGGGTTGGAGCCGTTGTGCGCGGGCGAGGTCTCTGACCGTCTCATCGCCGCGCGGTGATTGGCCCATCACCGGCTGAATACACGACCGTGAGAGCGGGCGGCAGCGCGGTTCCGGCGAGCGTGCGCTTAATCACCCTGCCATCACCGGCATCGGCCCCGGCGCGGCTGTGTTGAGCGGGCCGCTTCGATCTGCGGGCGCAAAAACGCCCGCACGTTGGCGGGCGATTTTGCTGTCTGCGCCTGTTTGCTATCCTCCGTCGCCCTCCGGCTCCGGCGTCGCCGTTGGCTCGGCTTTCTCCAGCGTGAAGTGGACGCGCTCCTCCGCACTGTGGCCCTCCGTGTCGAACACGATCACGCGGATCGTGATTGGCCCATCCTCGTACGACGAGAGGTCCACCTGTCCGAGCGGGCCATCCGTCACGCGGGCCGACGTATCGCCCTGCACGACGCCCCAGCCGAGTGGGTCGTTGCTCACGCCGAACTCGACGCGATAGTGCGAGAAGTTCGGCGCGTCGACCGTGCCTATCACCGTGACGACGTTGCCCTGCACCGAGCCTTCCGTTGGGTGCGTGATGGCGATCTGCGGCTGCGGCGTGTCCGCCGGGCAGCGCTCTGTCGGCGGCGGCTGGGCCGCGATCGCCGGGTCGATGCCCCGCGCGGCCAACCAGTTCAACCCATTCTCCGTGTTGACGAGCCAGCTTCGTATGAAAGGCCGCATGTCGATAAGCTGGCTGGGGTTGTCGAGGTACAGGTAGAAGCGATCCTCCGTATACGCCTGGCAGTCCTCCGAGGCGAGCAGCCCGGAGAACGTGTCGACCGTCACCGAGCGGTACAACCGCTCCGCGACGCCCGGCGGGTCCTCCACGAACAACTCCGTATTCGTCCGGCTGTGCTCCAGGCAGAACGTGTAATTCTCGGCCAGCGTGCCATCGTCGGCGCACACGGTCTGCGGGAAGACACTCGGCGGCCTGGAGAACGGCTGCGGCGGGTACCACTCCGTCGCCCCATCCATGATCCCCCGCCAGATCGGCCCCGCACCCGTCACGCCCGTGACGTTCACCATCGGCGAGTTGTCCGTGTTGCCCACCCACACGCCGACCGCGATCTCCGTCGTGAAGCCCATCGTCCAGTTGTCGCGGAAGTCGTTCGTCGTTCCCGTCTTGGCCCCGGCGGGGTACGGCGGGCTGAGCGGCGTGTTCTGCCCGAAGCTGGGGATGCGCGCCTCCGTGTCCGACAGGATCGACTGCATCAGGTAGGCGTGGCCGGGATCGAGCACCTGCTCGCCGGGCGGCACCTGATACGGGTACCCCTCGATCACCTCGCCGTCCCGCTCGATGCGCTCGATGGCGTACGTCGGGCGGTAGACCCCGCCGTTCGCGATGGTCGCGAAGGCGTCCGTCCATTCGAGCAGGTAGACCTCCCCCGCGCCGAGCGTCAGCGACAGCCCAAAGTTATTCTCGTTGGCCGGGCTGCCCAGCGAGCTGATCCCCACGTCGTTCAGCACTTCGAGCAGCGCGGGCACGCCGACGTGATCGAGCGTGATCACCGCCGGGATGTTCAGCGAGTTCGCGATGGCGTAGCGCACTGTCACCGGGCCGTTGTTCCGCCCGCTGTAATTGACCGGCGCATACGTGCCAAACCCCGGAATCTGGTACTCGATCGGCACGTCCCAGATCACGGTCGCCGGAGTCCACCCCTGCCTGAACGCGGCGAGGTACGTGAACGGCTTGATCGACGAGCCGGGCTGCTGCGGCGTCAGCGCAATGTTCACCTGCCCGTTGATGCTCTCGTCATTGAAATCACGGCTGCCGACCATCGCCAGAATCGCACCCGTGTGAACGTCCACGACGATCACCGACGCATTGTTGACGTTCCTCCCTTCGAGCGCGGCGAGCGCCTGCGTGACCTGCGTCTGCGCGAGTTCCTGCACGCGCGGATCGAGCGTCGTGTACACGTCGAAGCCTGACGTGTAAATCGCCGGACCAATGGTCGGGTCGGCTTCGAGCTGCTGCTGGATGTACACCACCCAGTGCGGGTATTTCGTCTGGATGTTGGGCGCCTGGTACTCACGCGTCGCGACTGCGATGAGTTCCTGCTCCGATCCGTCGATGACCTCCCGCGTCGTGCACGGCAGCGACAGGCCCGTGCCACCCGTGTCGATGCAGCCCGCTTCCAGCATCAACCCTAACACCTGCTGCTGCCGGGCGAGCGCATCCTCCTTGTTCGTCACCGGGTCATAGATGGCCGGGGCCTGCGGCAGCCCGGCGAGGAAGGCCGCCTCCGCCAGGTTGAGGTCACGCGCGCTCTTGCCAAAGTACGTCTGCGCCGCCGCCTCGATGCCGTAGGCCAGATTCCCATAGTAAATCTGGTTCAGGTAAAGCTCAAGCACCTCCATCTTGTCGAAGCGTCGTCCCAGCTCGGCGGCGAGGAAGATCTCCTTCACCTTGCGCTCGTAGCTGCGTTCGGTGCGCTCCTCCTCCGGCAGCAGCAGCGCCCGCGTAAGCTGCTGCGTGATCGTGCTCGCCCCGGAGACGACGGCCCCTTCCTGATAGTTCTGGACGAGCGCGCGGGCGATGCCCGGAATACTGAACCCCGGATTGACGAAGTAGCCCCGCTCCTCCGTCGCCACCGTCGCGACGATCACCCAGGGCGACACGTCGCCGATCGACACGTAATCCCGGAATCCGCCCTCCGGGTCGTTTATCTCGTACAGCACGTTCCCCTCGCGGTCGCGGATGCGCGTCGTCTGGAACTGGAGCGCCCGCCCCTGAAGGTCCTCCACCTCACGGATACCCCGGAACGACGGCGCGGTGACCTGCGAGTAATAGATCGCCGTGCCACCACCGCCCAGCATGATGGCGACGATCATCCCGACCAGTATCAGCGAGAACGTCCGCGTGAAGCACCCCCACGACAGCCTCAGCGGGCGGCGCGTCTGCTGCTTGCGTCGGCGCGGACGCCTGCGTTTTGGCTCCCTGCGGGCGGGCGGCGGCTGGCGCGGCGGCTCCGGCGGCGGCGGTGCGGTCCTCCGGGGCGTCGGCGCGGGCGCCGGTTCCGGCTCGGAGCGGATCACCGCCCGGCTTGGCATGGGCGGCTGGTTCTGATCGCCGTAGCGCCCCCGCACGGGCTGGCTCGGCACGGTCTGCTGCTCCGATTCGTCGTACCACCCCGCAGCCTCGTGTGGCACGGTCGGCTGCCCCTCGTCGAGGTTATCCTGGAACGCACTCGGCCCGACCTGCGTCGCGTCGAAGTCCTCCTGCGTCACCCTCCGGGGCAGCGGCTCCTCATCCCGCTGTTCCTCCTGCGTCGCACGGCGCGGCAGCGGCATCCCATCGTCGTCCAGCCGGACCTCCCGCAGGTGGCGCGGTGTCGCCTCCGGCCCCTCCGGGGGCGTCTGTTCTTCCACCGGGCGGACCCCCTGGCTGGGCGTCGGGCGGTCGAGTTCATCCGGCGGCGGCGGCTCATACGACAGGTCGACCGGGCGGCTCTGTCCGGGCTTGTCAGTGGGGTGCGGGAACGGCGGCGGCGGCATGTCACGCCAATCCCGGTACGAGCGGTACTGCCGCCCCTGGCCGGTTTCGGGGCCGGATTCCGGTTCCCCTGCCTCCTCCAGTCCGGGCGCTGGCTCCTCCGGTCCGGGCGCTGCCTCCGGCTCACTATCGGGCGGCTGCACGGGACGCATCCCCTCCGGCGGCGTATCCTGCCCAAGCGGCGTGTCATCCGGGCGGCGCGGCGGCTCCTGTATCGGATGCTCCGGCTCCCTGCGCGGCCCGCTCCAATCCTCCGCCGCCCGGTCCGCCGCCTCCTTCGCCCTGAGCAGCCTGTCTAACCGGCTGGGCGGGCGCGGCGTGCGCTCCTCATCAGGTGAGGCATCCTCGCCCTCAGGCCATGCGTCCTGCGGATCGTCGGGGCGGTTGTCTTCTTCCATCGGCATGTCATCCTCACGCTTGCTATTGTGTAATG
>CAZWUX010000187.1:0-4783 GCA_964637665.1 uncultured Anaerolineae bacterium | reverse complement strand
AACTCGAAACGCGGGAAAAGCCCTGTCTAACGCGGTACGATCGGGTTGCTTCCTGCCGAAAGACGTGGTATTCTTTGCTTATTGCAAGAACTTGCATGTGAATATTTTTGCAATTAGCGTTTTCCCTCTGAGTCAGGAGGTCTGCTCGTGGTCTCTCACGCTCCCCTCGTCCCCCAGCCGATGCACGCCCCGGACGGGTTTTTCTCGGTTCCGGTCGCCATCGTCGGGTGGATCGTCACCATCGCCATGATCGCCCTCGCCGTCCGCAACACGCGCGACCAGCTTGGCGAGCGTCAGGTGCCCCTGATGGGCATCATGGGCGCGGCGATTTTCGCCGGGCAGATGCTCAACTTCACCATCCCCGGCGGTACGTCCGGCCACCTGATCGGCGGCGCGCTGGCCGCCATCCTGCTCGGACCCTGGGCGGGGCTGCTCGTCATGACGGCGGTCGTCGCGATACAGGCCCTCCTGTTTCAGGACGGCGGGCTGCTGGTGATGGGGATCAACATCCTCAATATGGGGATTGTGACCTCGTTCGTCGGCTATTTCACATACCGGATTTTGAACCGCCAGCTTAAGGGCCGGGTTGGGATGCTCGTATCGGCCTTCGCCGGGGCATGGCTGTCGCTCGTCGTCACGGCTGCCTTCGCCGCCGTCGAACTCGCCATATCGGGCACGTCGCCCCTGAGCTTCGCGCTGCCCGCAATGGTCGGCGTCCACACCCTGATCGGCGTCGGCGAGGGCCTGCTGACCATCGCCGCGCTGGGCTTCATCCTCGCCGCGCGTCCCGACCTCATCTCCGGCGAGTCCGCGCCCGGCCAGCGCAGCGCGGGCTGGGTGACGGTAGGGCTGGTCATCGCGCTCGCCATCACGCTGCTCGCCCCACTCGCCTCGCCCTATTCGGATGGTCTGGAGCGTGTGGCCGAGGCCTTCTCCGCGCCGAGCGAGGCCGAGGGCCAGCCGGTCGGCTTTGCCCTGCCCGATCAGCCGCAGTTCTTCGGCGAGTTCCGCGACGCGCCGTACGAGGTATTACCCGACTACACCATCCCATTCTTGGGCGAGGGCGGCGTCAGCACGATCGCCGCCGGGATGATCGGCGTGTTGATCGTGTTCGGCGTGGCGTTCGTCGCCGGGCGGGCCATCAAGGCCGGGCATAAGCCCACCTGAGTGACCCCACCGGGG
The DNA here is from genome assembly GCA_964637665.1 of uncultured Anaerolineae bacterium. Taxonomy (GTDB): domain Bacteria; phylum Chloroflexota; class Anaerolineae; order Aggregatilineales; family UBA3940; genus CAZWUX01. The sequence goes on along the minus strand of CAZWUX010000187.1, from coordinate 3,601 downwards.
CAGGAGCGGCGAGCCTCACCCACTCGCCGCTCTTTTTTATGGCACATTGCACCCCGGCACTTTACACTCTGTACTGGCCCATTTTGTTCGGTTGGTTATTCTTTTGACTCAGTGCGTAGCGAGATGTGGGGATAGCTCTCGCCAAAGGTAAGAAAACGCCCGTAAAGCTATCTGATTAGTGGAAGCCTGCAAGTACTTTGCACGTTGAGTTTGCTACGCAAACTCACAAGTAGAACCGAAGGTTCTACACATGCACTTCGATCTGGTTGATGCCTATCAGGCCGCCGACAGCCCGCTCCACCGGCTCGACGCGCGGCTCAAAGTCCCCCTGACGCTGGCCCTGATCCTCCTGATCGCGCTGACGCCGATGGGCGCATTCGGCGCGTATATCGCATTTTTCGCGCTGGTGATGGCCGGGGCGCTCGTCGCGGGCGTCGACCCCCTGACCGTCGTCAAGCGCTCCCTGATCGCGCTGCCGTTTGCGGGGGCGGCAGTCACGCTGATCTTCACCGTCCCCGGCCCCACGCTGGGGCATGTGCCCCTCGTCGGCTGGCCCATCAGCGAGCCGGGGTTGGTGCGCTTCGCCAGCATCGTGCTCAAGAGCGTGATCTCCGTGCAGGCCGCCGCCATCCTGCTGATGACGACCCATTTCACCGATGTCGTCTGGGCGCTCGGCGCGCTGCGCGTGCCAAAGGTGCTCGTCGCGACGATCGCCTTCATGTACCGCTATCTGTTCCTGCTGGCGGACGAGGCCCTGCGCCTGACGCGCGCCCGCGACGCCCGCAGCGCATCGCTCGGCGGCGGGCGCTCGCATGGCGACTCGCTGGCCTTCCGCGCCCGGACGACGGGTCGCATGATCGGCAACCTGTTCGTGCGCAGCTTCGCCCGCAGCGAGCGCGTCTATCAGGCGATGGTCGCGCGCGGCTACCGGGGCGAGATGCTCCAGCTGAGCCATCCACCCATCGCCGCGCGTGACGTGCTGTGGGCCGCCGTTCCGCTCGCCATCGGGGGCCTGATTCTGGCCCTCAGCCTGCTCGCTCGCTGAAGTCACGGGGGCATTCGTTGCATCACACGCTGGAAGTCGAGAATCTGACGTTCAACTACCCGAACGGGCGCACCGCCCTTCAGGACGTGACGCTCACCGTCGGCCCCGACGAGCGGGTGGCTCTCGTCGGCCCGAACGGGGCCGGGAAGTCCACCCTGATGCTGCACCTGAACGGTCTGCTGCGCGCCACGTCAGGCGAGGTCTGCGTGGGCGGCCTGCCCGTCACGGACGACAACCTCGGCCAGATTCGCGCCTGGGTGGGCCTGGTGTTTCAAAACCCCGACGATCAATTATTTAACCCGAAAGTGTTTGATGATGTCGCGTTCGGCCCGCTCCACATGGGCCTGGACGAGCCGGAGGTCCGTAAAAGATCGCTCGATGCGCTCTCCGCCGTCGGGATGGAAAGCTACGCGGAGCGCATCTCGCACCATCTCAGCCTGGGCGAGAAAAAGCGGGTATCGATTGCGACCGTGCTGAGCATGGACCCGAAAATCCTGGTGCTCGATGAGCCGACCGCCGGGCTGGACCCGCGCGCCCGCCGCAGCCTGATCAAGCTGCTCGACGGGATGCAGCGCACGATGCTCGTCGCAACCCACGACATGCGCCTCGTCGAGGAGCTGTTCCCCCGCACCGTCGTGCTCGATGAGGGCCGCGTCGTCGCCGACGGCCCCACCACGACGATCCTCGCCGACGACGCGCTGCTGCACGCTCACGGCCTCGAACGACCATAAGTTTATCTATCGGGTTGAATCTTACTGCCCGTAGTTGGCAGCGCGCAGCGCTGCCAACTACCTGTAGGGGTTAAGGGGCCCTCGGCCCCTTACGGGGGTTTGGGGGCGGCGCCCCCAAGAAATCCTACCGGCGAACCGTAATCGCGGCCTCGCCGCGCTCGACAACCTCTCCCACATGCCACCAGGGCGCGCCGCGCCGGTCCATCTCGGCGGCGAAGACATCGAGCTGGCCCTCCGGCACGGCGATGAGCAGGCCGCCGCTGGTCTGCGCGTCGAACAGCAGCATCTTTTCCTCGGCTGTAATGCCCGCCTCGAACCGCACACCCGCTTCGTATGCCTGCTGGTTGGCCGCCGAGCCACCGGGGAACAACCACTGATCCGCGTAACCCTCGACGCCCGGCAGGAAGGGGATCGCATCCAACCACAGCGCGAACGTCACCCCGCCTCCATCGGCCATCTCGGTCGCGTGTCCGAGCAGGCCAAACCCGGTGATGTCCGTCGCCGAGCGCGACCCGACCGCCGAGGCCGCCTCGGCGGCAGCCCGGTTGAGCCGCATCATCCACCGGACCGCCTCCGCGACGTGCGCCGGATCGGCCTTATCGTTCTTGGCCGCCGTCGTGATCAGCCCCGTGCCGAGCGGCTTGGTGAGCACCAGCGCATCGCCCGGCTGCCCGCCCCCTTTGATCAGCAGTTGGTCGGGGTGGGCGATGCCGATCACCGCCAGCCCGACCTTCGGCTCCTTGTCCTGTATCGTGTGCCCACCCGCGATGACGGCGTCCGCCTCTCGGACTTTTTCCGCTGCCCCCCGCATGACCTCCGTCAGGATTTCCGGCGGCAGGTCCGGCGGGAAGGCCGCGATGTTCAGCGCGAGCAGGGGCCGCCCGCCCATCGCATAAATGTCGCTCAGCGCGTTGGCGGCGGCGATGGCCCCGTAATCGTACGGATCGTCCACGATAGGCGTGAAGAAATCCGTCGTGACGATCAACGCCTGCTCGTCGTCCAGCCGGTAGACGGCAGCGTCGTCCAACGATCCCAGCCCGACGATCAGGTCGGGGTGGTCGTCCGGGTTAAATAATCCTTTTATGGGGCGCAGAACCTGCGCCAGGGCCTCAGGGGCCAGCTTCGACGCTCAACCCGCGCAGGATGACAGCGCGGTGAGCCGGACGATCTCGTCTCTCGTCATGATTCCCGTCTCTCGTGCGGGATGCGTTTGGCAGGGCGGCGTCAGGCCGCCCGCAGTGAGGATACCATTGTGGGGTCCGGGCTGCTAGCTAGAGCGGCGAATCGTCCTTTTCGTGGCCCTCAAACAGAGGTAGCAGACCCATTTCACGGAGCGCGTTGAGCAGCGCAGGCATGTCCTCGCGCTTGACGATGTGCGCGTGCGGCCCGATCTGCTTGCCCAACCACCGGCTGACGCGCGGGTTGCCCTTAAACCGCTCATAAACGCCCAGGTCCTTCGCCGAGAAGATCACCACGTCGTGGACGATCACCTCACGCGGATTTTCATGCCACGCCTGAAGCATGTCGAGCACATTGGCGGGCAGACCATGCCCGGAGAGTCTCTGCAAAAACGGGATGATGTGCGAGAGGATCGACACACCTTCCTCGACGATCCGCTCGATGGCCTGCGGTGTCAGCCGGTAGCTGTAGACGCCCTTATCCGGCGTATGGCTGTCCGGCGTGTAGGGCGCGGGCGGCGGCGCATCGATCCACGCCGCGAACCGCGCGATCTGGAGCCGGTCGTAACGGCTCACCGCGACCGGCACGCTGATCACCCCCTGCTCATCGATGCGGATCGCTGCCTCCCGGTCCGGCTCCGAGTAGT
>CAZWUX010000186.1:0-8975 GCA_964637665.1 uncultured Anaerolineae bacterium | reverse complement strand
GGTTTCAGAGTCGGTTTCGTGGCCGGCAATCGGCAGATGATCGAGTATCTGGCGTACAGCAACGTCCCAACCGCGCAGAACGGCTATCAGGGGGAAAACCTCGCCGGATGGTGCGATGAAGAGGCCGATCTCGCCATCGTCGAGGCCAGGATGCTGGCCTTCGGCGTGGCAGCCCGCCAGCCGCTCTATGCGCAGCACCTTGCCATCGTGGCGGAGGACGTGCCGGTGCTGCCCATCGCGCCCCGGCCCCGGATCGCAGCGGGCGTCGCGTCGCTGTGCGGCGTGAATCCCGGCCCGTACGATCCTTTGACGTGGAACGTTGCGAATTGGACCTTCGATGAAAGTGGGACGTGCGCGGAGTAAAGAGCCGGGGGAGATCGTGACCGGCTCTCAGCCGGAGGGCGCATCCCCCTTTATGCCGGCGATGCGCTTTCTGAGCACCCAGCACGGTTCGCTCACCGTGTGCTCGATGCCGTCGGGGTCGACGTAGGACCAGCTCCCTGGATCGGCCTTGAAGGGGTGGTAGCCCCGCCGTTTGTAGAGCTGAATCGCCTGCGGATTGTTCTTTGCGGCGGCGATGGTCGCCCACGTGAATCCCCGGTCTGCCAGCTCGCTTTCCCCGGTCTGCATCAGGTGCGTGCCGATCCCGAATCCACGCAGCGGGGCCATCACGTGCAGGGAATACAGGTAGCCCTGCGCCGATCCATCGGCAAAGGCCGGATTCCGGGCGGCGAACTGCAAGAAGAGGCGACCTACCGGGTAGCCGTTCAGATCGGCGATGAGCATCAGATGCCTCCCTGCAAGCTGCCCCTCAAACGTCTGGCGAAAGTGATCGCGCAGCCTCCAGAACTCGCCTCCCCACTCCAGCCGGGAAAGGTCATCGTGTGTCGCCTGGCGGATCGTCGCGCGGGTAGAAATCGGGATGGTTGCCAGAACCGCCTGCCGATCAGCCATACTACCCTCCGTTCTCCGGCATTCAGGATGTGGATCAGCGCCGGGCTGATTTACGCGCCAGTGGGGATCCACCGGACGGATGCCCACCGGCGTGACTTATCCACCATATGGGGGAATACGCGGCGAACTCACAAGCGTTTAGAAAGATGTGTATGCTCTCATAGCTGCCGCAGCCATCGATCTGAGGGCTGACGAAGGCGCTACCCGGTTGCTGCCCGTTCCGCGCAGGTAGTATAATGTCGACTGTAGTAGAAATGAAAATAGCTGAAATACCCCATATTCCTCTCTGTCTGGTCAGCCCATCCTAACGACACACGAGGGAGATGTAGTGAAGCAAACCGCCGCCCTGCACCAGCTCCAGACGCTTGACAGCGAGATCGACTCCATCCAGCAGCGGTTATCCGTCATCGAGCGTGAGTTAAACCAGAATGAGGCGGTCAGGCGCGCGCAAGCGGTGCTGCAAAAAGCCGAGACCTCGCTGCGCGGCTGGCAAACCCGAATGACCGATCTGGATCTGGAGCGCCGCCAGCTCGGCGAGGAGGCCAGCGCCATTGAAGAACGCCTGTACTCAGGCCGGATTCACAATCCTCGCGAGCTTAACGACATGCAGCACAAGCTGGCCGAGCTTCGCCGCCGCCATGAGGGGTTGGAGGAGCCTGTTATCGAGGCGATGCTGGAAATCGAAGCCGGTGAGCAGGCGGTCGAAGAGGCTCAGGCCGAGCTGGAGCGTGCCACCGGAGAGCAGGCGGATACGATCGGCGAGCTTCAGGCAGAACGGCAGGCGTTGACGGCTACCCTGAAGGAACGACAGGCGGGAGTCGCGCAGGCGCGTAAACGGGTCGAGGCTGAACATCTACGGATGTATGACATGCTGCGCAAGCGGCCCGGCGGGCTGGCGGTCGTCGCCATCACCCCGAACGCGGAATGCACAGCCTGCGGTATGCAGGTCACTTCCAGTATGCGCCAGCAAATCCGGCGCGGCGAGGTCCTGGCCTGCACGACCTGTGGGCGTCTGCTGTTCCAACCGTAAAACGGCGTAAGCGGAGACCGTCATGCACCTTATCTCGCTGCTGGCCGGGGCGCTGGTGGCAGCCCTGCTGGCCGTTCTGATTTACACACAGCGCGACCGGCTAGGCGCACTGCGCCGCACGGTCGAAACTCGCACCACGTCGACCCGCGAGCGCCTGTTACAGGGCGTCGATGCGGTCTACCGTGATGCCGTCGTCGAGATGGCGAACGCCCAGCACGCCGCCGGGCACCTCGTGCCGCTCGAACAAATCGCGGTGCTGCCACAGTTTTACACGCTTCCCCCGCCGTTCGATCCCCTCGACACGGAGAAGGTCGAGTACGACCGTCCCCAGCATCTCATCCCGCGCGTCATCGACTGGCCGCACATGCTGGGGCCTTACCATCTGCCGTGCGTCGGGCTGGATGAAGTCCTGCGCGGCGAATCCAACGTCGCAATTCTGGGGCTGCCCGGCAGCGGTAGGACGGTGGCGCTCTGTCTGATGGCCGTGCTCGCCGCGCGCCAGACAGCAGGTGATCAGGAAGGAGGCATCCTCCCCCGGCTGCGTTTACCGGTCTACGTTGATCTGCCGGATGTCGACTTCGACTCGCTCACCGATCATGACGAGTTCGATCCGCTCGGCCTGCTGCTTCAGGCCGAACGATCCCGGCTCAGCGGGATCGGCGGGCACCTGATGGGTACGGTTCGCGAGTCGCTTGCGGATGGGCTGGGCCTGCTGCTGATCGACGGCTGGGACGAGCTTTCGGTGTCGCAGGCAGGGCGGGCCGCCGCGTGGCTCGAAGGGCTGATGCAGACATACCCCGGCAATCAGATCGTGGTCGCCGGGTCGGTCGAAGGATACCGTTCATTACAGGCCCTTGGATTCGCGCTGGCCTTCATCCTGCCCTGGGGCGAGCCGCATTATGCCGAGCTTGCCGAACGCTGGGCGGCGGCCTGGACGTTGATGCACGGTGATCCGACCCCGCCCGCCGACGATCTGGTTCGCCGGGCGGCGCGCGGCAACCGCACGCGAAGCCCGTTCGATGTGACGCTGCGTGTCTGGGCAACCTATGCAGACGACGACCCCGGTGAGAGGTCGGCTGGATGGTACCGGGCTTACGTCCAGCGTCTCGTTCCCCAACCGGAACCGGTCGGAATCCTGCGGCGGGTGGCAAAAGCCGTCGTCCTCGACGCCGAGAAGAGCGGCCTCGCGCGCCATGTGATCCCCCAGCTTATCGAAGAGGAGATGCGCCGCCGCGCCGCGTCGCGCACCGTTTCGGCTCCCGATTTCGTAGATTCGATGGTGGATGCCGGGCTGCTCGTCAAACGAGCAGGGAACCGGGTCGGATTCAGGCACCCCGTCGTCGGGGCCTTTCTGGCGGCTGAGGCGCTCAGCCGCGAAGACTCGCCCCACCTGGAGCTTCTTTACCAGAAATACTGGCGGCGGCTCGTGATGCCGTTTCTGGCCCAGATGCAGGACATCACACCCTACGTCGAGCAGCAGCTTGCTCCGGAGCCGACCGTGCTTGCCGCGTCGCAGCTTGAGTTGGCCCACTGGGCGGTGGATGTCGAGCAGAACGGGGAATGGCGCGGCCAGGTGTTCGCCCGGCTGGCCGATATGCTGCTCGGCCCTGCCGAATTCCCCTTGATTCAGGAGCGTACGACGGCGGCGCTGGTTGCATCGCGCGATCCGAACGTGGCCTACGTCTTCCAGGAGGGGCTGAACAGCTCCGACCCTCATTTGCAAACCCTGTGTGTGTTTGGGTTAGGGGCGCTGGGCGACATCGAGCGGCTGCTCGCTTTGGGTGAGGTGATGGAAGTCGAGGGGGTTGCCCCGACCGTCGAAGTGGCGGCGGGCCTTGCGCTTGGCGCGGTTGGCACGGAAAAAGCGCTGCACTACATGATCCAGATGCTTCTGGGGGCCAGCGACCTGACACGGCGCGCGGTGGCCGAGATGCTGGCTGCCACCAACACCGCAGGCGAGGGCCATGACGTGCTGCGTGAGGCTGCCGACGAGATGCAGCCCGCCACCCGTAAGGCGGCGATCTACGGGCTGGCAAGGATCGACGAGCCCTGGGCCGACGAGATGATCGCGGATATCGAACGCCACGATGACCAATGGCTGGTCCGCGCGGCGGCGGGCGCCGTCATGGATCGGCGGCGTGAGGGGCTGGGATCGGAGAATGTGCCCAGGTCGTTCCCACCGCCCGAACGCACCGGCTGGCTGGTCTACTGGCTGGAGCAGCAGGGGGAAAGCGGCGCGCCCGGCCCGCAGGGCGTCGCCCAGCTTGTGCGGGCGTTGCAGGAAGGTGACGATGCGACACGGCTGGCGGCGGCGGAGGCGCTCGGTGCGCTGGGGCTGGTGGAAGGTATCCGCCCGTTGTACGCCGCGCTGCGCGATCCGCACCCTGAAATCCGCGATGCGGCCTACCGCGCGCTGGGGGCGATCAGCCTGGCGTCAGGGCATGATCTGCCCGATGTCGTCCATGCTGGAGGGTGAGACGGAGTGGGGCCTGAGAATTCTTAGTCTTCGCTGTCGAGTGATTGGTGGATCAGCCGGTCGATCTCCGAGGCGCTGGCGTTGAGCACGGCGATCACCTTTTTATTGCCCTCGAAACCGGCCACGATCTGTACGTCTTCGAGACGGACCTCGAATAGATCGGCCAGATAATCGACAAGCTGCTCGTTCTGGTCGCCGGAGGGCGGCGTGCAGAGCAGTAAGGCGAGTGTGCCATCCTCCTCGATGGCGATCAGCTTTGTGCGCCTTTCATGGGGGATAACCCGGACGGGGAGGGCCGCTCCGCGTGATGCATCTGTGACCCTGAATTCACGCTTTGACATGGTCCCTCATTTTCTCCGGGTGTACCCGCTTACAGGCTAGCTGCCAGTATACTGAGCACGTTCTGAAGCGCAAAGAGAAGCAGGAATGCGACGAGCGGGCTGAAATCCATCATGCCTGCCGGTGGAAGAATCTGCCGGATCGGCTGGAGCAGAGGTTCCGTCAGCGTGTAGAGAATCCGCACGAGGGGATTGTACGGGTCGATCTGGAACCACGACAGCAGCACGCGCAGCAGCAGGATGATCTCGTAAATCTGAAGCAGCAGCCTCAGGATTTGAAACAGAGTGGTAATAATCACGCGTTAATCTGCCTTTCTGCTAGATGTCAGGGCCGGGCGTGCGTCTAAACCTCGCGCGGGCCGAACAGGGCCGTCCCGATCCTCACGATGGTCGCCCCTTCTTCGACGGCCACCTCATAGTCGGCGCTCATCCCCATCGAGAGGTGCGGCCAATCCCGCTCAGGGAATCGCTCGCGCAGCGTCTCACGAAGCTCGCGCAGCCGCCGGAAGATCGGCCTTACCGTCTCCGGTTCCTCTGTGTAGGGGGCCAGCGTCATCAACCCTCGTAGATCGAGCGCAGGCAGCTCCAGCATACGCCCAACCTGCTCGAAAAACCGCTCTCCCTGATCCGCGTCCTCCGGCCATGCCGACAGATCGAATCCGTATTTGCTCTCCTCGCCGCTGACGTTGACCTCGATCAGCCCCGGCAGCGTGCGGTTCAGGTCACTGGCAGCGAGGTCGAGGCGGCGGGCGATCTTGTAGCGGTCAATGGAGTGAAACCAGTCGAACAGCGGCGCTGCGTCACGCGTTTTGCGGCTCTGGATATGGCCGATCATGTGCCACGTTGCACCGGCGGGCAGAACTTCCCGCGCCGCCGGTATCTTGCTCTCAGCTTCTTCTACGCGATTCTCACCGAAATGTCGCATCCCGGCCTCGAACGCGGCGACCACTGTATCCACGCCGTGAGTTTTTGTCACGGCCACGAGCGTTACATCAGCACTATCTCGCCCGCCCCGCGCCGCCGCCCCCTCGATACGGGCCTGAACTTCGGCGATATTCTGCTCGATTTGCCGGGCCGACGGGTTCACGCCGCCTCCTTATACTGCATGACGATCATCGCGCCAAACCGCCCGGTGCGCCCGGCCTCGGCCCGGTGTGAGAAGAATTCGTAGTTCTGGCAAGACGTGCACAGTCCGGCAACTTCCACGCTGCGGACGCCCGCCTCGCGCAGCGCCCGCTCGTTGGCCGCCCACAGATCGAAGTGGGATCGCCCGCCGTTGGCCGGGGGGACGATCAGGCCGTTGGGATGCGGGAACGCGTTGCGCACCTCTGCGATGACCTCCGGCCCGACCTCGTAGCAGCACGGCCCAATGGCCGGGCCGATGCCGCACACGATGTCCTCCGGACGGGAGCCGAATGCGCTCTGCATCGCGCTGAGCGTGGCGGGGCCGATGCCCTGCACCGTGCCGCGCCACCCCGCGTGGGCCAGCCCGATCGCGCGCTGTACCGGATCGTAAAACAGGATCGGCACGCAGTCGGCAAAGCGCATGACGAGCGGCACGTCTGGATCGCCCGTGATGATGCCGTCGGCCTGGGGTGGGGGGGAGACTGGCGGCTCGCCCTGCCGGACGGCGATCACGTTAGCGCTGTGAATCTGCCAGACGGTGCGGCTCTCCGCTTCGTGAATGCCCAGCACGTCGGCCATACGCTGCCGGTTGGCTTGCACATTCGAGTAGGCGTCGCCGACCGTCGCCCCGACGTTCAGCGAATCGAAAGGCGAGGGGCTTACGCCGCCACGCCGTGTGAAGATCGCGTGGTTGAGTCCCGAAAGGTGACGGAGGCTGTTGAACCGGTAGAAGATGATGTTGTTATGTCTGAGTCTTTCCATGTGCGGGAGTGTAACATATTCACCAGTGGCGAGCGAACATTTTTCAGCCCTGCGTGACCCCTTCTGAGCGCCGCTGCGATGCCGGGAGCGGGCTTGACGCTCGCAGGTGATCTCGATATAGTCGGGAACCATGCGCTCTGATCGGCGGCCTCAACCGGAGCGCAAGCTGACTGCTCACATCGTTTATGACACAGACTCGATCCCCAGCCGAAGGCAGACACTTCGTGCCCGAAGTATTCGTCGTCGTTCCAACCTATAACGAACTGGAGAACATCCGGCTGCTCGTGCCGATGCTGCTCGAACTGCCGCTTGATACCGGCATTATCGTCGTCGACGACAACTCGCCGGACGGAACCGGCGAGCTGGCCGACCGGCTGGCAGACGAGCACCACGACCACGTTCGCGTCCTCCACCGACCCGGCAAGCTGGGCCTCGGCACGGCCTATCTGGCCGGGTTTGCTCTGGCGCTGCAGCACCAGCCGGACTTTATCATAACGATGGACGCCGACTTCTCGCACCACCCCCGGTACATCCCGGCGATGGTCGAGGCGGGGCGCACCGGGGCCGACCTCGTGATCGGGTCGCGCTATACGGCGGGCGGATCGAACCCTGATTTTCCCCTGAGCCGCCGCATCCTGAGTCGCGGGGCCAACGCGTTTGCGCGTTTGCTGCTGGGGCTGCGCGCGCAGGATGCCACCGCCGGGTTTCGCTGCTACCGGCGTGAGGTGCTCGAAGCGCTGCCGCTCGACTGCATATTCAGCAGCGGGTATTCCTTCCTCGTCGAGTTGTTGTTCATGGTTCAGCGCGGAGGCTACGTGATTGGCGAGGTGCCGATCCGGTTCGAGGATCGCAAGCGGGGTAAGTCGAAAATCTCCGAGGAGGAGATTTACCGCGCCGTTTACACCGTGCTTCGTCTCTTCTGGCGGCGGCTGTTCGCGCGCGGCTCCCGCCTGCCGACGTGCGGCGACGCAGCCGAATCCGGCGACGTGACCGGGCCGGTCGATGTGTAGCATCCCCCTGTTCCCCTAAAAACCGCGAAGCGCCCGCTGTGCCAGGCTGCTGTGTGCCGTCCGGTTGGATGAATCACCCCATTGGTCGCAAGCGCCTGTCTGTTGTAGCATAACGCCGTAACCGCCCGGCATGGGTCGGCGCGGACCTGCTCTGGTTTCTGGTCTGGAGCCTGGGAAATTGACGGTCTTCATCGCGAGCAAGCAAACCGCGTATGCGGAATAGACTGCGCTGGCTGACGCTGCGCCGGTTGGTGGCGCTGCTGACCTTCGTCGGCATCTTCGTGATCGCCGTGCGCGCGCCGGTGGACACCGACACGTTCTGGCATCTGCGCGCTGGCGAGTGGCAGGTGAGCCATCGAGCGCTGCTGCGCGTCGATCTGTTCTCGCAGACGCGCTACGGCGAGCCCTGGTTCAACCAGTCGTGGCTGTCTCAGATCGTGCGGTACGGTGTGTATTCCGCGCTGGGCGATGCCGGGCTGGCGCTGTACACCGCCGTGCTGGCCGTCGCGGGCATGGCGTTCGTCTATCCGCAGATGCGGGCGAACGGGCTTGTCAGTGCGTTCGTGTTGGTGCTGGCTGCGGCGGCTGCGGCGGTGTTCTGGACGGCCCGCCCGCAGATGATGTCCTTCTTCCTGAGCGCAGTGGTGCTGTATCTGCTGTGGCTGTTCTTCGAGCGGGGGGTAGACCGCCTGTGGATCATCCCCGCCCTCATGATCCTGTGGGCCAACCTGCACGGCGGATTCGCCATCGGGTTCATCCTCATGGTGCTGTCTCTGCTGGGCGAATTTCTGCGCTGGGTGTTCGAGGACATCCCGGAAACGCGCGGAGCCGCTGAGCGCAGTCGGGTGTTGTGGGAGCGGCTGGCCCCGGCACGACGTATCGCCGTCGTGGGGCTTGTGTCGGCGGTGGCGGTGAGCGTGAATCCTTACGGTCCAGAGATGCTGCTCTACCCGTTCCAGACGGTCGGCATCGGCGTGCTGCGGGCCTTCATTCAGGAATGGGCTTCCCCCAACTTCCACCAGCCGCAGACCTGGCCGTTCATCTGGCTGCTGCTGGGAACGTTTATCGCCGTCGGCTTTTCGCCCCGCCGTCTGGGCTGGCGAAATGGCGTCATGGTGGCGGGGACGGCTTACAGCGCGCTGCTGGCGGGGCGGAACGTGGCGACGTTCGCCATCGTCGCCGCGCCCGTGCTGGCTGCCCATCTGGACGACTGGCTTACCGGGGTGGGCGTCCGGTTCAGGCTCGATCGCGAGCCGGAGGGCGTCATGCTCGCGATCGAG
>CAZWUX010000185.1:4145-9107 GCA_964637665.1 uncultured Anaerolineae bacterium | reverse complement strand
GATCCTCAAACTGGCGCAGGATCAGAAAGAGGACATGGAGAACTTTGAGTTCGAGCTTTCGCTGCCGGAACTCATCGACATGTACATGGGCAACTAGCCACACCGCTGTATCGCAGGGAGGCGGGTTCAACCCGCCTCCCGCACACACTCAGGGATGAACGGGGCCAACATATGAACGCAGCCACCCAGGGCCGTCCCATTCTCGAAATGAGACACATCACGAAGCGCTTTCCGGGCGTTCTGGCGCTCGACGACGTGGATTTTGCCGCCAATCGCGGTGAGATTCACTCCGTCATCGGTCAGAACGGCGCCGGGAAATCCACCTTGATGAAAATTCTGGCGGGGGACTACGCGCCGACGAACGGCGAAATCCTGATCGACGGCGCGCCAGTCTCATTCAATAATCAGCGAGAGGCGCGCGCACGCGGCATCGCCATCGTTTATCAGGAGTTGAGCCTGCTCCCCAACCTGACGGTCGCCGAGAACATCTTTCTCGGCAAGGAGCCGGGCGGCTTCATGATCGACGAGACGGAGGTGCAGGCCGAAGCCGGGCAGGTGCTCGATCAGCTTGGCATCAGCATCGACGTTAACCAGCGGCTCGATGAGCTCCCCCTCGCCCAGCAGCAGCTCGTCGAGATCGCCAAGGCGCTCTCCTTCAAGCCGCAGATACTCATTCTCGACGAGCCGACCGCCGCCCTCGCGCCGCGCGACGCCGAGCACCTTTTCGCGATTCTGGCGCGGCTCAAACAGCAGGGCATTGCCATCATTTATATATCGCACCGGCTCAAAGAGATTCTCGAACACTGCGACCGGGGCACGATCCTCCGCAACGGTAAGGTCGTGAAAGTTCAGGTCATCGACCCGGACACGACGGAGGAAGACCTGATCGAGCCGATGATCGGCCAGGAGCTTGAGAGCTTCTACCGGCAGATCGACGGGGCTAAGAAGGGCGAGGCGCATGACGTGCTGCTCGAAGCCGAGAATCTGGTCGTCGGCGACCGGGTGAAGGGCGTGGATTTCGCGCTGCGGTCCGGCGAGATTCTGGGCATCACCGGGCTGCTCGGCGCGGGGCAGAACGAGCTGGCCCGCGCCCTGTTCGGGCTGCTGCCGCATGAAGGGACCGTCCGGCGTCATGGACGGGCGATCCACCTCGCGTCTCCGCAGGAGGCGATCGCGCACGGTATCTGTCTGCTGACCGAAAACCGGAAGGAAGAAGGGCTGTTCCTCGACATGAGTGTCAAAGAGAACATCACGATGCCCTCCCTGCTCCGATTCAAACGTTCGCTGGTGTTCCCGTTCATCGCCAATCGGGCAGAACGGCGCGCGGCGCGGGATTTCATCGACCGGGTGAACGTGATTCTGAGCACGCCCGACGCCAGAGTTCGGACGCTCAGCGGCGGCAATCAGCAAAAAGCGATCCTCGCACGCTGGCTGCTCCGCGACCTTGAGGTGCTCGTCTTTGTCGAGCCGACACGCGGGATCGACGTGGGCGCGAAGGCCGAGATATACCGCTACCTCGACCTTCTCGCGACTGAGGGGCGGGGCATCATCGTCATCTCGCCCGAACTGACCGAGATACTGGGCATCTCCGACCGGATTCTCGTCATGCGCGAGGGCAAGCTGGCGCGCGAGTTCGCGCAGCACGAGGCGACCGAGGAGGCGCTGCTGGCGGCCATTCAGGGAGCCGTACTCAACCATCATAAAGAAGGTGTAGAGGGTGTAGAGGGCGATGGCGATTACACAGCCGAAGCAAGCACTACAACTGCAATCAACTGAGCAGATTCGCGGGTGGTTCAGCCAGTTTGGGACGGTGCTGGTCGCGGTCATTCTGGTGGCCGTTTTCAGCCTGACGACCGACCACTTCTTCACCATCCCCAACATGCAGAACATCCTGCGGCAGATTTCCATCACCGGGATCGTCGCGGTCGGCATGACGCTGGTCATCCTGATCGGCGGCATCGACCTGTCGGTGGGGTCGGTCGTCCTGTTCAGCGGGGCGGTCATGAACTCGCTGATCTTCAACGGCATCATGCCCACCATCCCGGCCATTCTGGTCGGCCTGCTGTCGGCGGCGCTCGTCGGCCTGATCAATGGCGTGATGATCGAGAAGGCGAAGATCAGCCCGGTCGTCGTGACGCTGGCGGCGATGGTCATGATCCGGGGGCTGGGGCAGATGATCCTGTGGATCAACAACTCGTGGCTGTGGGTCAGGGCGCCGTTCTTCCAGTACATCAAATCGGAGTCGTGGCTGTTCATCCCGGTGCCTGCCGTGATCATGCTCCTGTTCTACGTGATCGCGTCGGTGCTCATGAAGCAGACGGTGTTTGGCCGCCAGATTTACGCCGTCGGCGGCAACCAGGTCGCCGCCCGCCAATGTGGTATCCCGGTGGACCGCGTCAAGATACTCGTCTACACCATCTCCGGCTTCTGCGCGGGCATCGGCGGCATCCTGATGTCGGCCCGGCTGAGCGCGATCAGCCCCGGCGTCGGTCAGGGGCTTGAGTTCGACGCGATCACCGCCGTGATCCTCGGCGGCACGCGCCTCTCCGGCGGCGTGGGCCGGGTCGAGAAGACCATCCTCGGCGCCATCATCGTCGGTCTCATATTGAACTACATGACCATCCGGGGCATTTCCGCCCACTACCAGCGCGCGGTCACCGGCTTCATCATCCTGACGGCGGCTGTGCTCGATCAGCTCAGCCGGGGCCGGGAAAGGGGATAAGGTGGTGAATCAGACAACACCAACCCGCAGTATTCGCACGGCAGCCGCCCACGTCCTCCAGACCTACGGCCTGCTGCTGATGACCATCGTCATGATCGTCACGTTCGCGATCCTGAACGACAACTTCCTGACCCTCTCGAACTTCCAGAACGTGCTGGAGCAGAACGCCGCCCTCGCCATCGTCGCCGTCGGTGTTACCTTCGGCATCATCTCGACTGCGCTCGACCTGTCCCCGGCGTCGGTCATCGCGCTGGCCGGGGTGATCATCGCGATCGTCTTTCGCGATACGGGTAACATCGCCCTCGCGCTCGCGAGCGGCATCGTCACGGCGGTCGCCATCGGCATTCTGAACGGCACGTTGATCGCGAAGCTCGACATCAACCCGATTATCGTCACGCTCGCGGCCTATATCTGGGCGCGCGGGCTGGCGCTGGCGCTGACGGAGAAAGACTCCATCGTCATCCAGAGTTCGTTCGTCGGCTTCATGAACCGGCGCTTTTTCGACATCATCTCCCCGCCGATGATCCTCGTCGTGCTGGCCTATCTGCTCGGCTTTATCGTGCTCAACCGGACGCGGCTGGGGCGCTACACATACGCGCTCGGCGGCGACGAGGTCGCCACCCGCCAGGCCGGGGTGCCGGTCGACAGCTACAAGATCGGCATCTTCGCCTTCGGCGGATTTCTGGTCGGCATCGCGTCGATCATCACCGTGAGCCGCATGGGCGCAGCCCAGCCCAACGCCGTGTTCGGGCTTGAGCTTGACGCGATTGCGGCGGTCATCATCGGCGGTACGAGCCTCACCGGCGGTGAGGGCGGCCTGCGGCAGACTGTCTTCGGCGTGATCTTCCTCGCGCTGTTGAACAATGGCCTGAGCACGCTCGGCCTGCGTGACGCGTCGTTCCTGTTTTATAAGGGGTTGGTGATTCTGCTCGCCCTGTTCTTCGAGGTCACCAGCCGCCGCCTGCTCCGGCAGGCGCAGGCTTCGGCGGCGGTCCCATCCGAGGCGGCTGAGGCAGCGTGAGATGATTTTTATTGGGATACGACTCTGATTCCCCCCTACCATCCGCTTGAGAGGGAATTTCTATGCTCGAAGACACCTACGGACACACGCCAGCGAAGAAAGCATTCGAGCTTGCAGACGTTTACGGCGTTGGCTATGACGAGGAGCGGGCCACCCGGCAGAACGTCCGGCTGGGCATCATCGGCGCGGGCGGCGTCACGCAGTCCAAGCACCTGCCCGCCATCTGGCGGCTGAAAACGATCTGGGAGCCGGTCGAAGTCGTGGCGGTCGTCAAGCGCAGCGAGCGTGAAGGGCGGCGCGTGGCGGAGATGTACGGCTGCCGCTGGTACGCCGACTACGTCGAGATGCTCGATCACGAGGAACTGGACGGCGTGATCGTCGCGACGCCGGACGACCTGCACTACGAGCACACGCTGGCCTGCCTTGAACGAGGTCTGCCCGTTCTGATCGAGAAACCCATCACCCGTTCGCTGGTCCACGCGGAGGAACTGTGCCGCGTGGCCGATGAAAACGACATCCCCATCATGACGGTGGCGAACAAGCGCTACTCGCCGCCCTACCGGCGGGCCAAAAAGCTCGTCGACGAGGGGCCGGTGAGCGATCCGGCGCTCTACGTCGGCAAGTTCAACCTGGGCTATGATTACGTCTGGCTGCTGGAACAGGGGACCATCCACCTCTTCGACATCACCCGCTACCTGATGGGGAACGTCCGCACCGTGTATGCGGCGGGCGTCAACCAGTATGACCGCAACCAGCTCGGCTATCCGGTGGACAACATCGCCATCACCCTGACCTTCGCCTCTGGCGCGGTCGGCAGCGTGTATACCAGCGCCACCGCGCTGAGCTTCAAGCCCTGGGAGCGCGTCGAGGTTTACGGGAACAAATGCTGGCTGGCCGTCGAGGATCAGTACGAACTGATTCTCTACGACGAGGAGGAAGGCCCGGCCAAGCACTGGAAACCCGTCATCCCCAACACGCTGATCTTCGACGAGGAGTTCGGCGGCTTCATGGGCATGATCGAGAACTTCCTGCAGGTCATCCGGGGCGCGGAAGCGCCGGTCGTCACGGGCTGGGACGGGTACTACGCCTACGAGCTTAACGTGGCCGCCCACCTCTCGATGCACCGCCGGGAACCCGTTTCTCTGCCGCTCGATCCTGCTGCGGCTGACGATGAGCAATATGCCTGGTTGGGGAAAAAATGAGAATCACACAGGTCGAG
>CAZWUX010000185.1:2878-4135 GCA_964637665.1 uncultured Anaerolineae bacterium | reverse complement strand
TGCGCCATCCGATAGTTATGTATTCCCACGAACCGAGACCTTCTTAGCCAACGCAGGGCTTCGCAATTACCTGTTCATACGGCTGCACACCGACGGCGGGATCACCGGCATCGGCGAGGCGTCGCTTGAGTGGCAGGAAAAGACCGTCGAGACGCTCATCCACGAGTGGGTGGCCGACCGGGTGATTGGCCGTGACCCCTTCGACGTGGAAGCCGTCATCGGCGACCTGATCCGCGATCAGTATCAGGGCGGCTCGACCATCCTGACCGCGATCAGCGGCATCGAGATCGCCCTGTGGGATATCATCGGCAAGGCCTGCGGACAGCCCGTCTATAAGCTGATCGGGGGCCGCTACCACCGGCGCATCCCGACCTATGCGAACGGCTGGTACGGCGGCGCGCGCGACTCGCGCGAATACGCCGAGATGGCGAAAGAGGCCGTCGCACAGGGCTACCGCGCCCTGAAATTCGACCCGTTCGGCGTCGCGTGGAAGACGCTCAGCCCGGAGGAAGCCGATTTCGCGGTGGAGATGGTCGCAAAAATCCGTGAGGCGGTCGGACCCGAAATCGGTCTGCTGCTCGAATATCACGGGCGGCTTTCGGTGGGCACGGCCATCGACATGATCAACCGGCTGGCAGTGTTCAATCCGACGTGGTCCGAGGAGCCGGTCACGGCGGACAGCATCGACCTGCTGGCCGAGGTAAAAAAGCGGGTGGACGGCCCCATCGCCGCCGGGGAGCGGCTCTACACGCTCGCCGATTTCTACCGGCTGATCGCGCTGCGCGCCGCCGACGTGGTCCAGATGGACATCGCCCACTGCGGCGGCATCGCCATCAGCAAGAAGATTGCGGCGATGGCAGCAGCGCAGGACATGCAGGTCGCACCGCACTGCTCCGTCGGCCCCGTCGCGCTGGCGGCAGCGCTGCACTTCGACGTGAGCACGCCGAATTTCATGATTCAGGAGGATTTCGGCACGTTCGATGTGCCCTGGCGCAGCCAGCTCGTGCGGGGATGGAACCCGATCCAGAACGGCGAACTCGTGCTGAGCGACGAGCCGGGGCTGGGTCTCGACATCGACGAGGACGTGATCGCCGATCACCCCTACCGCAAGAATGCCTTCCCCAGCCTGTGGGACGGCGACTGGCTGACCGATTTTAAACAGGATGGGCACAAGGGGCAGGAGCAGCCCAGCGCCCACGATTGACGCCTGATTGAAGGAGAACGATCATGACGCAGTACCGTTTCCTCGGCTATCCG
>CAZWUX010000185.1:0-2868 GCA_964637665.1 uncultured Anaerolineae bacterium | reverse complement strand
TATCCGCTCGCGCCGAACGCGCCCGGCCCGCCCGCCATCCCAGCCATCCAGCGCGAGCCGTTCCTGAAGATCGAGTCGGACGGCGCGAACGTCACGATGCTGAAGCTGACCAGCCACACGGGCACCCACCTCGACACGCCCTACCACGTCATGCCGGATGGATATAACCTGTCCGACTTCGACGCAGGCGATTTCGTGTTTACCGCCCCGGTCGTGTTCGACCTGCCCCTCGACGACTGCGTGGTCGTCCAGCCGGAGCATCTGGAGCCGTTCGTCGAGGCCGGGCAGGACGCCGATCTGCTCCTGTTCCGCTTCGGTTACGGCGGCGTCCGCCGGGACGAGCCGGAGCGTTACAGCGAAAAGTGCCCCGGCTTCGGCGTCGAGAGCGCCCGCTTCCTGCGCGACAATTTCCCAAAAATGCGCGGGCTGGGCATGGACGTGCCCTCGCTGTCGTGCATCGAGTACCTCGACGAGACGATGGAGGCCCATCACGTCCTGCTGGGCGGCGAGGGCCGCCGCTTCATTGTGATCGAGGACATGAACCTCGATCAGGATTTGAGCGGCCTGACGACCGTCATCGTCGCGCCGCTGCTCGTCGACCAGATCGACGGCGGTCCCTGCACCGTTTTCGGCGAGATGAGCTAGACGACATGACCCGGCTGGTTTCCCTCGGCGAGATGATGCTGCGCCTCGCCCCGCCCGGTTTCGAGCGGCTGAGGCGCGCGTCGTCGCTCGACGTGCGGCCCTGCGGCGCGCAGTTCAACATCGCCGCCAACACGGCGGTGCTGGGCATGGACAGCGTCTTTCTGACGAAGCTGCCGGATAACGAGCTGGGCCTTCTCGCCCATGCGCTGGCGGCGAGCTATGGGGTCGACATGTCGCACGTCCGCCGCGAGGGCGACAAGGTGGGCATAGTGTTCGTCGAGTTCAGCGCCGCCCCCCGCCCGCTGGTCCATATCTACGACCGCGCGGGCAGCGCCGCCAGCACGATCACGGAAGACGACTTCGACTGGGGCGCGATTTTGCAGGGGGCCAGATACGCCTATGTCGACGGCATCTTCCCCGGTCTGAGCGGCGGCTGCCGCCGGGCGGCGCTGGCGTTCGCCGGGGCGGCGAAAGAGGCGGGCTGCACGCTCTGCTTCGACGTGAACTACCGCGCCAGCCTGTGGCCCCCGGCTGAGGCGCTGGCCCTTTACCGCGAGATGCTGCCCTCCGTCGACATTCTCGTGACGAACCGGACCGTCGCGGAGGATATCTTCGGCTACGGCGGAAGCGACGGCGATCTGCTGCGCGCCTACCGGGCTGATTTCGGGTGCGAGGTCGTGTGCCTGACCTACCGCCACATGCAAGGCCTCCGGCGCGGCGCGTGGTCGAGCACGGCGCTGTTCGGTGACGACGTGTTCACCGGGCGGGAGTTCGCGTTCGACGTGGTGGATCGATTCGGCACGGGCGACGCGTTTTTCGCCGGTTTGCTGTACGCCTTCGACCGGGACGGCGATCCGCAGCGCGCCCTTGACTTCGGCGACGCGCTGTGCGCGCTGGCGCACACCGTCGAGGGCGACGTGGCGGTGCTCTCCCCCGGCGAGGTCGACGCGCTGCTGGCGGACGACTACTCTCTGATTACAAAACGATGAGTGATAGAGGAACGATGACTGACGACATGAACCTGCGCGAGCGGGCCGTTCGCTGGACCAAGTCGACGGGCATCCTGCCCGCGATCAAGATCAAGGCTGAGGATGACCTGCTGCGCTACGTCGAGGCGATGCGCGAGGGTGGAGCGCGGCTGGTCGAGATCACAATGACGACGCCGGGGGCGCTCGATCACTTCACAGCCATCGAGCGCGAGTTTGGCGGTGAGATGCTGGCCGCCGCCGGAACGGTGCTCGATGCGGCTACGGCGCGGGCCGCGATACTGGCCGGGGCCAGCGTGATCGTCTCACCGACGGTCAAACCGGAGGTGATCGCCACCGCGAACCGCTACGGCGCGGCGTGCTACTCCGGCGCGTTCACCGCCACCGAGGTTCTGACGGCGATGGAGGCCGGGGCCGACATGGTAAAAATCTTCCCGGCGGCGCTCGGCGGCCCGAAATACATGACCAATCTCAAGATGGTCTTCCCGGAGGTCAACCTGATCCCGTCGGGCGGTATCGGGCCGGACAACGCGGCGGAGTTCATCCGCTGCGGGGCCTGCGCCATCTCCGGCGCGCGCAACTTCTTCGACTACGCCGCCGTTCAGGAGCACGGCGTCGGGTGGGTCACACGTCAGGTCGCGATGTACATTGAGCTTATCCGCGAGGCGAAGGCGACCGCCCCGCCCCTTCCGTAAAGGACTCTGCGTATGAAAATTGGCAACACATCCGGCGTCTACCTGAACTACCCTATCGACGAGGCCATCCGCCGGACGGCGGCGGCGGGCTTCGACGGCATCGACATCTGGAGCGGGCGTCCGCACGTCTACCGGGCGGATATCCCCCCTGCCGGTCTCAGGGCGCTCAGGCAGCTTGCCGCCGACGAGGGGCTGGAGGTCAGCTCCTTCCTGCCCGCGTTCCACCGCTACCCGTACACGCTGAGCAGCCCCAACGACACCGTCCGCGAGGACAGCGTCCAGTACATGAAAGAGTGCATGGATAACGCCATGCTGCTCGGCTCCCCGGTGCTGCTCGTCGTGCCCGAAAAAACCCTCTACGGGCAGACGGTCGAGGACGCCTGGGATCGGCTGGCCGACAGCATCGGGCAGGTCTGCGAGTACGCCCGGCAGGTCGACATCCGTCTGGGGATAGAGCCGGTCAACCACTACGTCTCTGACCTGATCAACACAGCCGCCGACGCGATGCGCATGATCGACCAGCTTGGCTTCGACAATCTGGG
>CAZWUX010000184.1:0-9220 GCA_964637665.1 uncultured Anaerolineae bacterium | reverse complement strand
AGCGCGCTGCGTTTGGGACGCAGAGGTCGCCGGTTCGAGTCCGGCCGCCCCGACAGACTAAGACTCATCCCGAACCGTATCACGAAGCGTGGAGCGGTTCGGGATGAGTGCTTTTTTGCCCCCCGCGGATGCGCGTGACGGATCGCACGGCGGCGAAAAACCTAACCGTCCTCAAGCCGAAAGCTGCGCGAATGGGTAATACGTATCCGCAAAGCCTCGATTGGTTGCAGTAACGGAGCCGGGTGTCAGGACAGAGAGTAGAAAATGGTCTTGAGATCCGTAAACCGCTCGACGGCGAAACGCCCTCCCACCCGGCCAATACCACTGTGCGAGCCCGCGCTTCCGCCGAAGGGAATGTGAATCTCATACCAGTTTGTCGTATCGTTGATGACGACTGTGCCTGAACGTATCGCTTCGGAGAAGCGCAGGGCGCGCTTTAAGTCCTGCGTAAAAACCGCCGATGTCAGCCCATACTTCTGATTATTGGCGATCTCGATCGCCTCTGCATCATCGCGGATCGGGTAGATGGGTACGACCGGCCCAAACGTTTCTTCTCTGGCAATCTGCATTTCGCCCGTGACAACGTCCAGAACCGTCGGCTCGTAGAACAGCCTGGTAGGATAGCCCTCAGCGCGTTTCCCGCCCGCCAGAAGCTCTGCGCCTTTGGACAGGGCATCGCCGATATGCGCTTCAACTTTAGCGGCAGTTTCCTCGTTGTTGAGCGGCCCCATCGTTGTGCCCTGCTTGAACGGATCGCCAACACGAACTTGTCTTTCCAGCGCCTCCAGCACGTGCTCGACGAAGGCTTTCCGGACGGACTCATGCACCAGAATCAACTCACTTGCGCTGCAGCTCTGCCCCGCACACAGAAAGCAGCCTGAGATCACCGCTTCTGCTGCGGCTTTCAGGTCGGCGTCATCCAGCACGACCATCGGGCCGTTGCCACCCAGCTCAAGCAGAAGCTCTTTACCGGCGGCGCGCCGGGCGACCGTATGTCCGGTTTTGATAGAGCCGATAAAGCCCACTGCATGAGTGCCGGGATGTGAAGCAATCTCATCGCCGACGACTGGCCCCGGCCCGGTGAGCATGTTGAATACGCCGGGCGGCACGCCCCCATCGACGATACACTCCGCCAGTTTGACAGCGCAGATCGACGTGCTTGGGGCCGGGGCCCAGACAACGGCATTCCCTGCTGCCAGCGCCGGGGCGAGGATTTCCGCAGGCATCGTGTACGGCCAATTCCAGGGTGTGATGGCGGCCACAACCCCTCGCGGCACTCGCTGAACGAGCACACGTTTTTTGGAATCGATGGAGGGCATGATCCTGCCTTCCAATCGCACCGCCTCAGCCGCCGCCATCTCGAAGTGTTCGGCCAGTTCATCGACCTCGTCGTACGCTTCCGCGTACAGCGGTTTGCCCTGGTCGAGGGTCAGCATGTTTGCGAGATCATCCCGTCTTTCCCGTATGATGTCGGCAGTATTTTCGAGGATCGCCTTGCGCTCAAATTGCGACTGGCGCGCCCACACCTGCCATGCCTCGTTCGCTGCGCGGATCGCCCGCTGTGCGTCTTCGCGGGTTCCCTCTGGCACCGTCCCGATCACCTCACCGGTCGAGGGGCTCGTCGCGTCCATACGTGCGCCGGATTCGCTGTCGACCCACTCCCCGGAAACGTACATCTTATAGCCGGGCATGGTGTCCCCGCTCATTGATTGGGTGCCACGCCGAAGTAGAATCGGGCTGGCTCATCAGCCAGATTGTGGTATTCGTGCTTCGTGCCTGCGGGGATATAAAATCCGTCGCGCGGGGCCAGCTCAAACCAGTCGGGGCCGTCCTGTTCGAGAAGGTGGATGAACAACGTACCGCTCTCAACATAGATGCTCTCATCGCCGCCGTGCGATTCGACATCCGTCTGCTGGCCGGGGAGCAGGTCGACGCGCCCGGCGCGTAGATACTGGGTATCCGCGTACAGACCTACCAGTGTCGGGGACCTGTGTCCCTGCATCGTCCAGAGCAGATTCTCGTCTGTCAGCTTATGGAGCGTCTGGCGTTCCAGGCCGCCCTTCGCAGCTATTGGCCACTCCGATTCGTATTCTGCGGGGACGTAACGCCAAGCTTCTCTGGGGAGCATAGGTTTTTTCCGTGCGTATGCGCCTGATGTCCCCTGGAGTGGGGGCGGCGAAAAGTATTCCAGCACACGCACCTCCCCCTCCCCGATGTTGAACCCGTGATGCCATGTATCTTTTCGGAAGAATACCGCATCACCTTTATCGAGGCGCACGACCTCACCGGTCTCCGGGTTAGCAAGCGCAAACTGCCCCTTCACGACGATCATGACCTCATCCGCGCCGAAGATCGTGCGGAAATCGTTTGAGTGCGTGTAGCATCCGCCCTGGGCCATCCCATACACAATCTGGTGGATATTCTCGTTCGAAATATAGATCCAATCCGCCACGCGGTTGGCCTCTTTATCGCCCCACAGATAGCGTGTTATGCTCTCGTAAGGAATGTGCGCAGGTCCGTCGTATTGCGGTCGTGGGGAAGATCGATAACCCATGATTGTTCCTTTTCTCTAACCGATCCAAAGCGTCACAGTGGGCTATGCCCCCTCACCATGAACGATCTCCCGATAACGTGCTACTTCTCGCGCGGGGTCTTCTGCTTCGTAAATATTGCGTCCATAGACCAATCCACCCCCACCCGCAGCCACAGCTTCACGGGCGCGGTTATACGCAGTTTCCGGATCACCTGTCTTGGAACCGCCTGCCAGCAGCAGCGGGACAGGGCATCCCTCGATTATCCGGGTAATGGCCTCGCGGCTCCCCGGGTAGATACATTTCACAAGATCGGCACCAAGCTCAGCCGCAACACGGCAGTACATCCCCATCACATCGGGATCAGTTTTGTCCTCCGGATGGGACTTCTCACGAGCGCTTCGAGGCTCAATCAGCAGCAGCATCCCCCACTTCTCGCAGGCTCGCGCCAGCCGAGCGTTCCGCTCAATTTCGGCACGTTCGCGAAGTGGGTCGGCATATCCCATGTACATATAGGTCATGACGGCATCCGCGCCAGCAGCGACCGCCTGCTCAATGGTGGCAATTTCGACTGTTGTCGCCTGTTCATAGGGCAGTACTGCGCGGCTGAAGCTTTGATAATCCACCTGGAGGATCAGTGATGGGCGCGCACGACCGACAAAAGCATCTTCCAGAAGGCCAAGCATCCCAGGGCCGATCATCAGCCCGTCGGCATCTCGCACAGCTTCGGTTACCCGCCGCATGTCCGCCAGTGTGCGCAAACCGGGGCCAGGGCCCATCAGCAGTCCATGCGAGTAAGCAACGATCAACGTCCGCCCGCTGTTTTGGTTGAAGAGGTGTCCTTTACGAATCTTCTTCCCTGTTCGAGCGTCCATCTGGCCTCCGGATAGATATCAACCACCTGAATAGGTATTGCGAGACTGCTGCCTGCTGGAGCGTATGTCGTTCAGACAAACCGGGCAGCCATTACCTCCCACTCTGATTAGGGATGCCAACCTCATTCGTAATAACCTTTGAGATGTAGCGGACCTGGCCGGGTTCGACCCCCTGCCCTTCAGCCAGTTTGTAGGCAAGCACCTGAGTGGGTATGACCTCAAGAACAGGGCTCAGCGGGCCTATCGGGGTCCCGTACGATAAGGAGAGCGTACTCTCCCCTACCTTGCGCTCCCTGTCACTGATGAACAACACCCGCCCGCCGCTCGCGACAATATCCTCGCCCAGCGCCCGATTCAGCTCACCCTGCTTGCCCTCCTGCACGAAAATCACTGTGCCGAAAGCCTGGTCAACCACCTCGATTGGCCCCTGCCGGAACTCACCGGCGTCCAGTGTAACCGCCGGGGTGCGGGCCACCTCTTCGAGCACTAGCCGCCCACAGTAAGCCGCGCCCTTTGCCGGTCCACGATGAAGCAGATAGATAGGCCGGATCGGGCTGAAGAATTCGGCAAGCTCGTCCGCCCTCTCCCATGACGCCGCCAGCAGCTTTTCCATCAAGCCAGGGAGTGTCACCATCTGCTCGTGCAGTGCTCCGCTCTGCCCTACTGCAAAGGCAGCGAAGGCCAGCGTTGCGAGCATCATGCTCGTCACAATGTTGATCGATACAAGCGTATCTTTTCTCGTGTTCACCCATATTACATGGTCGGCCAGTTGAGCGAGCGTGCTCTCCGGCTCGTTGGTGATCGCAGTGAAGGTGATGTTTGCTTCGGCGAGCGCACGGCTGACCTGCACGATCTCTACTGTTTCACCCGAACGCGAGTTGATGACGACGTTCGCGTCCTTCAGCACAGGCAGCATCGAATAAAATGCGTCTGTCCCGTAGACGGTGCTGGCATAGCGCCCCTGTCCATTGAGATAGTACTCGGCAGGCATATTGAGATACGCCGCGCTGCCCATGCCAACAAAGACAATGGGCTTCTGAGGGTGAAGCGTTCCGGCAGCCTCTTCGAGTGCTCTGCGCTCCGGCCCATAAAGATGCTCGATGACCTGCTGTAGGTTGTCCGGCTGAGAATTGATATCTGTATAAAGTGAGTTGTCCATGATCGTCCCCTGCTACTTGACAGTTTTTTACGTGCCTAACTACACCAGCCCCGCTCTCTGGTGCCACAGCGCGGCAGCGCCAATAACCCCCGCAGCATCAGCGGGCAGCGCACCCAGCGCCACCTTCAACCCGAAGAGATACGCAGGAGGGCACAGCCTACGCACGGCCCTCTCCACCCCTTCTCTCAGCGGCTCACCCACCGCCGCCAGTCCACCTCCCAGCACGGCGATCTCCAGATCGAGCAGCAGGTGAGCATTCGTAATCAGCACGCCGACCTGCTCAAACATCTCGTCAAGCAGGATTTGCGCTTTCTCATTCCCTTCCGCCGCCAGCCTGAAGAGGTGTATATCCTCATCGCCGAAGCGTTTGCCCAGCGCCCCCGGCGAAACGAACCGCTCAATCGGCTCGTACTCTTCCACCCAGGGTGGTTTGACAAGTGTCAGGCCGATCTCATTTGCGGAGGTATGCGGTCCACGCCGGATTTTCCCATCGAGCAGCAATCCGCCGCCGATTCCTGTCCCCAGTGTCATCAGCAGACCATGCTCATAGCCTTTTAATGCGCCAAAATACACTTCCGCGTGCAGCGCACAGTTTGAGTCATTTTCGATGAGACAAGGTTTACCCAGCGCGGCTGACAGCCGCTCGCCGATGGGATACCCCGCAAAGCCGGGGAGTGTGGTCAGGCCCTCGCCGATCACGGCGCCCGCCACGATGGTCGCGGAGATGGCAAGCCCCACCCCGGCAGCCCTCTCAAGGTAGCCTGAGGATCGGGCTGTATTCGCGATCTGGCCGACGATGTCATCCGGCGAAAGGGACCAGTTTACCGGCTGCGCGGCAAATTGGAGCATTTCGCCCCGCCGCGTGACCAGCCCCAAGCGCAGGTTGGTCCCACCGAGGTCGATCCCCAGCGCGGGCAGTGTCACGAGAACTGCTCGAAGACTGGCAGCGAATCGGTGAGGTTGGATGCGATCACCTGATTCAGAGCTGCGGCAAACAAAATCGGCATACTGTGGTCTGCTGCCACCTTGACGACTGTCTCCGTTACCGAATTCAGGCAGACTGCAAGCAGCGTCACCGGGTGCTGTCCCTCGCTGCGTAACCGGATCAAAATCTGGATCGGCTTATCCAGCGATTTCATGCTGCCTCATGTTCGATGTTGAAGTCGGCGATGCTCATGAGGGCAGTCTAGTTCTGATGCTCAGCGACCATGATGTTCAGGCCAGCCTCTTTCAGGTCTTTGAGCTGCTGGGCAGTGATGCCATTGTCGGTGATCAGCAGATCGATCTCTGGAAGCGTGCAAAGCCGGGCAAAGGTTGTCTTGCCGATTTTGGTGTGGTCGGCAATCACGACGGCTTTATCCGCAGCCGCTTTGAAGGCTCGCGCGACGGAGGCCTCCGGTTCATCGGAAATCGAAATACCATACTCAGCGCTGATACCCGATGCACCGATGAAGGCGAGTGAAAGGTGGATGTTTTCCAGACTTTGCAAAGCCTGTCCGCCGACCAGTTCGTAGGAGTTGTAGTTCAGCATCCCTCCTGTCACGACGACACGTTTATCTAACAGCCCCATCAACTCGAGTGGCGCATTAACCGCATTGGTCACGATAGTGATGTGCTCGACGGGGCGCAGCAGCCGGGCCAGTTCGGTGCAGGTCGTCCCCCCCATCAGCCCGATGACCATCCCTTCAGAGACCAGGCTTCGGGCGGCAAGTGCAATAAGGCGCTTTTCGGCGACCTGCTGGGCGGCTCGTTTTTCGTAGGGCGGATCGTAACGAACGGGAGTGGGCGGGCGGGCGGCCCCATGCGTGCGCACCAGCAGGCCGCTTTCTTCCATCGCCGTTAGCTCGCGGCGAACGGTGGAAGTTGATACGTCCAGAACCTCGCTGAGCTCCTGAACGTTCATTTCATCATTTACCGCTAAATGATAGAGGATTTCCAGTTGTCGATCCGTGGTCATACCAACCTCCATTCCGTTCTCTTTGCCATCTATAGTCTTGCGGCGATCTTATTTCACTACATCCTACTGAAAGCGACAAGTAATGTGTCAGTAAAACCGCTCAGGCAGTACTGAAAAATGACGCGTCAGGCCCTGAGGATTCGATTTTTTCGATCAGCGCCGGTTCTACGGTGATACCCATTCGCTCATAAGCATAAACCAGCGCACCAATGACAGGTTCTCTCCGGGCAGACTGTAACCGTGCTCGGGGCGCGCGCCGGTGAACCGCCGCCGCCGCCGACTCACGCAGCAGATCGCCCGATCCCTTAAACAGCCCGCCAGAAAAGACCACCGGAATATCCGCTTGCAGCAGATCGAAGCGGGATAATAGCCCGATCACCCATTCGGCCACTTCCCCGCCAAGCTCGGCGATGATGTCAGAAGCGACGGGATCTGCATGTTGGTAATGCGCCTCGAACAGAAGCGGGGTCAGCGACGCAAGGAATGCGTCGTCGATTTCGCCCCGCGACAGCATACGCAGGAGTTCCCGGGGGTCGGATTTGCCCGTTGCCCGCAGCACAAGTTCACGCAGACAGGTGGGATCACCGCGCCCATCCTCTGCCTTAAAGATCGCCCACAGCACCCGGTGCCCGGCTGATACACCACCTGGCCCCTCGACGGCGAACCAGCCCGCGTGCCATTCCTCTCCTACAGGTGTGCGGATGGCGGACGCCGTATGTGTGCCTACTGAGACGACCACTCCATGATCCACGTTGGCATGAAGTGCGATGTGCATGTCGTTCTTGATGACAATCTGCTCGGCGAGATTCTGCGCTGCGATCCCCTTCTCTAGCTGCTCGAAATCCTCAGGCCAGTCGGCGCCTGCCAGCCCGAAACAACCCGCTGAAACCGGCAGCGACGCCCCGGCCTGTCGAGCCGCTTCCCGCACGCAGGCTGAGATGGCATCAAGCGCCTGTGCCAGCGGAACGTCGTACTTATCGCTGGAACCCGCCCGCCCTGCTCCAAGCACCTGCCCGTTTCTATCCGCGAGAAGGCATACCGTCTTTGTTTTACCCCCATCCACGCCGATCAGGTATTGTTCGCTCATATACCCCTGCGCTTGAGACCCGTCACGATACCGCTGGTCGCCTCAGCCAGTTCCACAAAAGCGGCATAGGCTCGCTCATATGTTGCCTGCACCTCTGTACGCGGTTCGTAGCGCTCCCGTAGATCGATCATCGAACGCAGCGTCTCGTAGCCGTCATCCATTGGGATGATGCCCACCCCCAACCCGGCTAGCAGGGCAGCTCCGTAAGCCGCCCCCGCGCTCGCGGAAGACAGCAGCACTGGCAGCCCGGTCACATCGGCGGTGATCTGATTCCAGAGACCGCTTTTCGTTGGGCCACCCGTCGGGCGAAGTTCGCTGGTTTCAATTCCGGCAAGTGCTGTGCGCTCGATGGATTCACGCAGGGCCAGCGCCGTTCCTTCCATCACCGCGCGGCACAGGTCACCCCGGCTGGTGGCCGTCGTTAAGCCGAAGAACACACCTGTGCGTTCTCGCTCCGGGTCGGGGTTGGTGGATATCAGCAGATAGGGCAAATACAGGATGCCGCCCGCACCAGGCGGGCTGTCCTCTGCGAGCGCATTCATCGCCTCAAAACGCTCGCCGGTCGCCTCCCCGTAAAGAATGGACGACAGCCACCTGTTGCTGCCCCCGGCAGCAACGACTTCCTTCATATCGTAGCGCATATACAGCCCCGGCAGGGCGGCAATCGTTGTGTACAGGTCTGGATGATAAGCGGCCCGCTCCGTGCAGAAGCTCAAGAGATCGGTCGTACCCCGCATGAAGACGGACTGCCCCGGCTCAAGCGAGCCGACTGCCAGCGCGGCGACTGTCGCATCCTGCCCACCGGCGACCACTAGAATCCCCGGCTTGAGGCCGCAGTCACGGGCGGCGTCCTCCGTCACCCCGCCGACGATCTCATGCGGCATGTACAGATCGGGGAATTTATCATGGGATAGGCCCACACCGTCCAGAAATTCCTGATTCCAATCCTGACTCTCTCGATCCAGCGCAAGGTGGAAGCCCCAGTCGGACGTATTCGCCGCCTGCTTCCCGGTAAAGCGGTACAGCAGATAGCTGGCGGTGGACATGAAACATGCCGTTTGCTGATAGACGGCAGGCTCATTGTCCCTGAGCCACATCATACGTGGCTCAGGCTGGTCATAAATGTCATTTCCCGTAACGTCGCCCAGCCGCTTGCCGAACACCTCACGGATGTGGGCCTGCTGCGCTGCCGCGCGGGCATCAGTCCAGATCAGTGCTCGCCGCAGGGGGTTGCCAGCTTTATCGACCGGCAGGCAGGCGCACCCCTGACCGCTCAGGCTCAGCCCGGCAATCTGATCGGGCGCTGTGCCGGTGCGTTCCAGCACCTCACTAGTGGCCTCACAACTCCCTCGCCACCAGTCCTCAGCAGCCTGTTCCTGCCAGCCAGGCGCCGGACTGTATGTGGCATGGTCACGGCTGGCGGCGGCAAGCTGGCTGCCGTCGCTGTCGATCAGTACCGCCTTTGCGCTGGACGTGCCGACATCTATCCCCAGTAGTCGCGCGGAAGTCATCAGGTTTTTACCTGTGCTTTTGCCATTCGTCGATGAATATGTCTATGTTCTGCCAGGTGAGCGGCTCGTCCACGGTGATGTTATCGATCGGCGAGAGGAT
>CAZWUX010000183.1:0-9221 GCA_964637665.1 uncultured Anaerolineae bacterium | reverse complement strand
CAGAAGGAGGGGATGAGGGCCTTCCTCGAAAAGCGCGATCCGCAGTGGAAGGGGAGGTAGGCGACCACGCTATTCGGGCCAGCCGCCGCCCTCGCCGAAAATCTCCTCGGCGCGCTCTTTGAGAAGCTCGATGCGGGTGGGGCTGACCTCTTTGGCGATCAGGTAGCGCTCCAGCAGTTCGCGTTCGGTGAGCGTTTCGGGGTTGTCGGTGCCGAGCCGCCGCCGGACGGGGTACTCCACGTCGCGCTGGATGGAGGCGATGTAGGCGGCCTCCGCCAACGCGTCGAGGATGTCGCGGTCGCGGATCAGAGGCTCGTTCTCCTGAGAGGTCGTGATGATGACCCGCACGACGGCGTCCGTCACGTCGTGGGCGGCGATAGCCCGCACGATGTCGCCGGTCGGGTCGGCGGAATTCCGCACGTCGCAGCGGACCGTGAGGAAGGGACGGGCGCTCACCTCAACGAACTGCCAGTCCGCGCGGCCCCGCTCCAGCTCGATCCAGCAGAAACCCTTCGGAGCGCCCTCCTCGCCGAAGTCGATGCGCTCGATGCTGCCGCTGTAGATCACGGGGGGGTGGCTGCCGGGGTTCATATTCTGATAGTAGTGGATGTGGCCGAGGGCGACGTAGTCCCACACGGGGTCGCTCACCGTGCTCTTGAGCACGGCCACGTCGCGGCCCAGCATCACGCCCTGCTCGGAGCCGATGCGCGCGCCGGACACGGTGAAATGGCCGGTCAGCACCGCCGGGATGTCCGGGTCGACCTGATCGGCGAGGCCGTGAATGATGCGGTCGACCTCCTGCCGCAGCAGCCCGTCAAGCTCGGAGATGCCCCGACCGCGTGTCGAGAGGTCGGACAGAAGTCGCTGGCGCATCGGGTAGGGCACGGTCGCGACCTGTACAGGGCCACGCTTCGTCTCGATCAGGTGGAGCTTATCAGTGCGCCCGACGGTGATGCCCTCCACGTCGAGCGTTTGGAAAATCTCAACCGTCGACGCCTTTTGCGTCATCGAGGGGATGTCGTGGTTGCCGACGAGCAGCACGACGGGGCATTGGTTCGCCAGACGCTTGACCCGGCGGGCGAACTCGCGCTGGTAGGTGGGATTCGGTTGGCGCGTCTTGAATGCGTCCCCGGCGAAGATAATCAGGTCGGCGTCGTGCTCCTCGGCGTACTCGCAGATCTCGTTCATGCGGAACAGGAAATCCATCACGCGGCTGCTGATGCCGGTCGATGGATCGATCTTGCCGTAGTTCTCCATGCCGACGTGGACATCGGCGAAATGCAGCAGGCGGATTGGGTCAGGCATAGGCGCGGTTTCCAGTCTAGGCTAATCCCCGAACAGAACGTTTCACGGCTTCATGATGGCTCAAGGGGCGCGTTTTTGTAGGAACAGGAAGCCTTTCCTATCTTTCAGGGTTGTCCAGTGATGGCCGTCCGTTTTGAAAAACTCCCTCATCCGGGTGAGGTTGGATTTCTCGTCAGCAATCAGCACAAACCCATCTTCTCGAACGGCGTGGCAGACCCGCTCCAGCACACCCAGGCGCACATCCGCCTCTAACATATGCAGGGTTCTATCGATGACGACGACGTCATATTTACCAGCTGGCTCGAAGTCGCGCAGGTCGGCCACAATCCCTTCGATGTTGAGGCCTTCAGTTTGCGCATCTTCGAGCAACTGTGCAATGCCTGTCGTAGAAATATCGACGCCGACGACGCGATGACCGCGGCGGGCGATGAATAAGGCATCGCGCCCCTGACCACAGCCAACGTCCAAAACGTCGGCGTTCTGCCCGTCATACTGGTCGAAGAAGGTCACGAATGCCTGCGTTGGATCGCCCAGCGCATGGCGCTTCTGTTGATAGACCTTCTCGTAATCGGTTGGCATCCCGACGCCTCTACCAATATTGTCGATTGAATGATCTACTCAGCCTGTTTATGGTAGCTCCGGCCACCAGAGCCGCCGCAGGCGGGACCACCCGACGCGCCACAGCGTAAGGATCAGTGCGCTGGACAGCGTCCCGACGAGCACGAACGTCCAGATCACAGGGTGTCCGAGCCAGATCGCGCGGAATGCGACGCCGAGCGGCCCGGCGATCAGGCCGTTCAGCAGGGATTTCCACACGACGCGGCCCAGCGGGTACAGGGCCGTGCCGCGATACAGTCCCAGCACCATCCCGACGATCAGCCATGCCAGCAAAAATGGAACGGCGGTGTTCAGCACGGCGATCAGACCGCCCTGATCGCCCACGTTGTGGCTGGCGTGTCCGATGGCGGCGAACACGATGCAGGCCAGCAGATCGCCGACCACCAGCGCGGCCAGCTCCCACGTCGGGAGCCAGTCGGGGCCGGGGGGCCTGCGGCGGCGCAGCTCCTGCGCCAGCGGGGATTCTTCGGGGGGCGGGACGGGCATCTCGTTTTCCATCGCGCCAACAGTATACCACCCGCCCGGATCGGTGGCACGCCGTTAGGGGCAAATCGCAGGTTGATGTGGGGGCGCTGCCCCCACACCTCCGCAAAGGGCCGGAGCCCCTTTGAACCCTCGTTAAACTAGTGTGACGAAGTCTTGCAGGGCTGACAGCGCTCGGTGGCGCAGCACGTAGACCGCGTTGCGCGTCCGGCCCATAATGCGGGCGATGTCGGACACGGGTTGGCCGGACAGCCCGCGTTGGACTACCTCACGTTGATCGGGCGGCAGGGTAGACAGCCCAGCCTCGATGGTGAGACGCGCGTCCAGCCGCTCGGCGAGGCGGACCGCGCACCGGTCGGGCAGCAGGTCGCCCAGAGAGGCGGAGTCCGGCGCGTAGCGCGTGAGCGGCGCGTCCAGGGAGCGCGCCCGTGCATTGTGGCGGAAGGCGGCCTTGCGCAGCGCGGCGCTGACCTCGTAGCGCACGAAGCGGCTGATCCATGCGTCGAGCGGCGTGTCGAACGGGTAAGCGTCCAGCCGCTCCCAGACTCGCGCCGTGCAGCGCAGCATGAGGTCGTCGGCGAGGTCGTCGAACGGCGTGAGATAGGCCCCGGAGACGTAAATGTGGCGCAGGCGGGCGCGGACGCGGCGGGCGACCAGTGAGAGCATCGCCGCCCATGCCACGTCGTCGCCTGCCCGCAGCGCGGCGATACGGGGGCCTTCCGCCAACAGGGTGCGGAGCACCGCGTCGACGTAGGCGTCCGGCACGCCAGTCGCGGGATCGGTCGGATGATCCCCCGGTATCCGACGCCGGTTTTGCGTGATGATCTGCGCGGCGCGGCGGGCCGTATCCCCCTGATCCAGATCCGCGCCGGGGCAGCATACCCGGATGCGGCACGTACACTGGTGAATGAGGGCTTCGCCCGGCTCGGTTGACATAGGGCCTGCTCCTGACACGTAAGAGGCTTACGCCCCCAGCGTGCAGGAGCAGGCCGCGCAGACGAACGGCTTTTCGGACAGAAACCGGACGGAACCCGGACGCTCCCCTCTCGCAATCCACCCCCGGCGTGTTAAAATGACGGGCGGCGCGGCGCATCCGCGCCAGCAAATCGCACCGCTGCTGTGGAGGGAAAAACGGCCCGTGAGCAAACCGCTATCGTTTCAGGACGTGATCATCCGGCTTCAGGAATTCTGGGCGGAGCACGACTGCGTGATCTGGCAGCCGTACAACGTGCAGGTCGGGGCGGGGACGATGAACCCGGCGACCGCGCTGCGCGTGCTCGGCCCGGAGCCGTGGCGCGTGGGCTACGTCGAGCCGTCGGTGCGGCCCGACGATGGGCGCTATGGAGACAACCCCAACCGGATGCAGCAGCACATCCAGTATCAGGTGATCCTCAAGCCCGACCCCGGCAATCCGCAGGAGCTTTACCTGCAGAGCCTCGAAGCGCTGGGCATCGACAGGCGCGAGCATGACATCCGGTTCGTGGAGGATAACTGGGAGTGGCCGGCCTTCGGCGCGTGGGGGCTGGGCTGGGAGGTGTGGCTCGACGGGCAGGAGATCACGCAGTTCACGTACTTTCAGCAGGCGGGTGGGCAGCCGCTCCAGCCGGTATCGGTCGAGATCACCTACGGGTTAGAGCGGATCGTGCTGGCGCTTCAGGGCGTCGATGCGGTGTGGGACATCAACTGGGTGGGCGACGTGACCTACGGGCAGGTGTTCCTGCCCTCGGAGATCGAGCACTGCGTCTATTATTTCGACGTGGCGGATGTCGATGCGCTGAGGAAGGTGTATGACACGTATGAGAATGAATCGCTGCGGGCGCTGGGGCAGGAGCCGCCGCTCGTCATCCCAGCGTACGATTACCTGCTGAAGTGCTCGCACCTGTTCAACGTGCTCGACACGCGGGGGGCGATCGGCGTCGTGGAGAGGGCGGAGTACTTCAAGCGGATGCAGCGGCTCGCGGGGCGGGTGGCGGAGGCGTACGTCGCGCAGAGGGGGAGGCTCGAATACCCGTGGCTGCCGGAAAATTGGAGCGTGGATGAGGAGACAGGTAATGCCGTCATCCCCGCGCCGGAGCTGCCGACGATCGAGGCGGGGCCGTACCCGGACGAACCCGCGCCGTTTCTGCTGGAGATCGGGACGGAGGAACTGCCCGCCGCCGACCTCGACGTGGCGCTGGAACAGCTGGGGGCGCTCGTCCCGGACATGCTGGATGACGCGCGGCTGGATTATGAATCGTTCGTGGTGGGCGGCACGCCGCGAAGGCTGGTCGTCTCGGTGGAGGGGTTGGCCCCCGGTCAGCGGGCGGAGGAATCCGTGCGGCGTGGGCCGCCGGTCAAGGCGGCGTATGATCAGGACGGGGAGCCGACGAAAGCTGCGCTCGGCTTTGCGCGGGGACAGGGTGTGGCGGTCGAGGATTTGCAGGAGGTCGAGGTCGATGGGGGGCAGTACGTCGCCGCCGTCGTGCGGGAGGAGGGTCGCCCGGCGGCTGATGTGCTGGCGGAGGCGCTGCCCGGCCTGATCGCGGCGCTGCGCTTCGATAAGTCGATGCGCTGGAATTGGACGGGCACGGCGTTCTCGCGCCCGATCCGCTGGATCGTCGCGCTGCTGGGTGAGGGCGTCGTCCCGTTCGAGTATGCGGGTGCGCCCGCCGGGCGGACGACGCGAGGCACGCGCCCGCTGGCCTCGCCGGAGATAGAGGTCGACGGCCCAGCGGGTTACTTTGAGGCGATGGACAATCTGGGCGTGATCGTCGACCACGACGCGAGGCGGGAGGCCATCGTGGAGCAGATCGCGGTGCTGGCGGAGAGTGTGGGTGGGGAGGTGCTGGATGACCCCGGCCTGTTGGACGAGGTGACGAACCTCGTCGAGCGGCCCACCGCGCTGATCGGGGCGTTCTCGGAGGATGACCTCGACCTGCCGGACATCGTGCTGACGACCGTCATGCGCAAGCACCAGAGGTACTTCGCGGTCGTCGACGAAAATGGTGACCTGCTGCCGTATTTCATCGCGGTGCGGAATGGAGATGATGAGCATCTGGACACGGTCATCAATGGTAATGAGCACGTGATCCGCGCACGGTTCGCGGATGCGAGGTTCTTCTATGCGGAGGACAGGAAGCGCAGCCTGGCCGAGTACGTGTCCGGCCTCGAATCGCTGACCTTTCAGGAGGACCTCGGCTCGTACTACGACAAGGCCGCCCGGCTCGAAGGGCTGACCGCGCGGCTGGGCGTCGCGCTGGGCATCGACGAGGACGGCGCGCTCGACCACGCCATCCGGGCCGCGCGGCTGGCGAAGGCCGACCTCGTGACGCAGCTCGTCGTGGAGATGACATCGCTTCAGGGGTTGATGGGGCGGGAATATGCGCTGGCGAGTGGTGAGCCGGAGGACGTGGCGCAGGCCATCGAGGAGCATTATCGCCCGCGCCATGCGGGGGATGCGCTTCCCCGGACGCCCGGAGGGATCGCGATCGCGCTGGCCGACCGGCTGGACAGCCTCGTGGGGTTGTTCGCGGTCGGGCTTCAGCCGACGGGCTCGGCGGACCCCTACGGGCTGCGCCGCGCGGCGCTGGGCATCGTGCAGATTTTGATCGAGCGGGAGATCGACCTCGACCTGAGGCAGGCGGTCGAGTGGGCGGCGATGGGGTATACGCAGGAACTCGGCGGGTCGTTCGTGACGGCAGAAGCGCAGGGGGCGGTTCTGGCCTTCATCGGGGGGAGGCTGGAAGGCGTGCTGAGGGAACTGTACCCGTACGATGTCGTGGCGGCGGTGCTGGCCGAGCAGGCGCACAACCCGTATCAGGCGTATCTGGCCTGCCGCCAGCTTCGCGAGCGGACGCTGCGCGAGGGCTGGGAGGACCTGCTCGACGCCTACGCCCGGTGCGCGCGCATCACGCGCGGGCAGGAGAAGGAGTACAGCCTCAAGCCGAGGTCGTTCAAGGAGCCAGCCGAGAAAGCGCTGTACAAGGCGTACAAGCAGGCCGCCGATCAGATCGGCCCGGACGCGGATGTGGACGATCTGCTGACGGCGTTCGAGCCGATGGTTCCGGCCATTTCGGGGTTCTTCGCCCCGGCGGATGAGGGCGGCGTGCTCGTCATGCACGAGGACGAGGCCGTGCGCGAGAATCGACTGGCGCTGCTCCAGCACGTCGTACGGCTGGCGGATGGGATCGCCGATCTATCGCGTCTGGAAGGCTTCTAAACGAAAAGGGCGGGCCGGTGAACGAGAAAACGCTCGACACGAATGCGCTGCTCAAGACGATAGGCGGTGGGCTGGCTGCCACGATCCTGATCGCGGGCTGCGGCTACGGCGTGAACGCGCTGGTACTGGGGACCGCGCCGGGCGAGATACCTGCCAATATGGAGACGATCCCGACCGGCTACTGGGTCTACAGCGTATGCGCCTCGTGTCTGGGCTATCTGCTCGTCGCGGTGATCGGGGCGGGGTATGGTTTCTTCGCGCAGCGCAATGGCATGGCCCCGCACGCGGGCCGGATGGCGCTCGGCGGGGCGCTCGCGCTGCTGGTCGTCGGCGTGGTCATGACGATCATCAGCGGGATCATTACCTTAGCGCCGATGATAAATATGTTCAGTGACGCCTTCGTCATGTCGGGGCTGCCGTCGTACGGGCCGTTTCGCGGCTTTTTCCCGCTGATCGTGTTGATCGGCGTGTGCGGTGCGCTGGCGATCTACGCCGCGCTGGGAGCAGTGGGCGGGGCAGTCTACGGGCTAATTGCACGCGGGCGGGCGACACGCGCATCGACCGCCGGGCCGCCGACCGTCGAATAGGGCAAAAGCCGGGGCGATTCACTGCCCCGGCTTTTCTTATCAGATTCCACAGGCCGAATCTGTCCAATTTTTTCAGCCGCAGTACAAAGCCCCCTGACCTCTCCCTCATGACGTGGAGAAACGCGGCGCGTTTCTCCTTGTGAGAATGGCAGAACCGTTCTCAACGGGGAGGAGAGAAGTGAGGCGAGAGAGGCGGGGCCGCCTACGGCCTGATCGCGCGCGGTCGGTCGGGGAGCGCATCGACCGCCGGACCGACGACCGTCGAACAGGGCTGCAAACTAGGGATGCACACTCCAGCTTTTCATCACCCTGGAAGCGTGCCGATGACCATCCGAATGCGGAGATAGACCGGAAAGTCGAGCGGTTCATCCGCAGCCTCGGCGGCGGCCACCGCCTCGCGGATGCGCTGCATCCCGGCCTCGTAGGCGGCATCACTCAGTAGCGTAAGCTGTGAGGTGGCGTGTTTCGCCAGAAATGGGCTGTCGAGCACCTCGCGGCCCGTGAAACTGCGCTCGACGTGCTCGACGACGCGGCCCTCCACTGCGTCGAACCCGGCATCCACCAGCCAGTTGATCAGCTTATCCCAGGCGGGGTAGCGGGCGCGATCCAGCTCGTACGACCCTTCAAAATACTGATACACGTACCAGTCATCCGGGGAGGATGGGCGCACCATCCCGACGACGGCCAGCAGCCCGCCGGGCAGGAGCACGCGCGCGGCCTCCTGCGTGAAAACCGCCGGATCGTCGAAGTGGTGCAGGGCGTGAACGCTCAGCACGAAGTCGAACGAGGCGGGTGGGAAGGGCAGCCGCCGCGCCGTTCCGCAGGCAAGGGGAAGCGCACCGTATTCGACGCGGGCGTGGCGCAGCATCCCCGGCGAGCGATCCAGCCCGGCGATCCACCCGGCGTGCGGGCGAAGCTCCGCGAGCCAGCGGCCCGTTCCGCAGCCGACTTCCAGCACGCGGGCATCGGCCCGACGCAGTGCGAGCGCCGTCAGCCAGGCGGCGATGCCGGGCATCGAGTTGGCCTCGTAGCGGCGGTGGTAGTCGGCGGCGATGGCGCCATAGTCGACGCGGGGAATGGGGTCAGGCGAATCGGGCATGGGCGTTAGCTCCGGCCATAGCCGAGAAACCCGCGTGAGACGGCGCGCGTTTCGTCGATGGTGATAAAGGCTTTGGGATCGATGTCGTCGACGATGTCGAGCACCATGTCAATGTCCCTGCGGCGCACGACGATGAAGATCAGACCGACGGCCCCGCGCCCGCCCTCGCCAGCGGTGCGCGTCGCGCCGAACCCCGCCGCGCGGACGGCCTCGACGATGGCGAGCGACTTCGTCATGGAGATGACGTGGACCGTCGCGAAGCCCTGAGCGAGCCGCTGCTCGATGGTCGTGCCGACGAACGTCCCGGCGGCGAACCCGCCGCAGTAGGCCAGCAGGTTCCACACGTTGGTGAGGTCCTGAGCGACCGCGCCGAAGGTCAGCGCGAAGGTCAGGGCCTCGACGAAGGCGATCCCCATGACGGCCAGCTTGTTCGCCCGCCCCATGATCAGGAAGCGCCATGTCGCCAGCGTGATGCTGATGACGCGGACGATGAAAATCAGCAGCGCGACGAGGTAAACGTTACGGCCAAACGGCATATCGGGCGGACCTCCTGACGGGGCGAGGGAATGCGACTCGCGGTGGATAAACCAGGGTCGATCAGCCGTGACGCCGCATGAAACGCTCGATGCGCTCCAGCGCCTGCTCGATCTGCTCGGTGGCCGTCGCGTACGAGCAGCGAACGAAGTTCGCGCCGCTCGCGCCGAAGGCGGTGCCGGGCACGACGGCGACCTTCTCCTCAGAGAGCAGCGTCTCGGCGAAGGTCGTGTCGTCCAGGCCGGACGCCTCGACGTTGGGGAAGGCGTAGAACGCGCCGCGCGGCTCGAAGGTGGGCAGGGCCAGCGAGTTCAGGCCGTCGACGATCAGGCGGCGGCGGCGGTCGTAGGCTGACCGCATCTCGACGACGAATGACTCGCCTTCCTCCAGCGCGGTC
>CAZWUX010000182.1:5190-9224 GCA_964637665.1 uncultured Anaerolineae bacterium | reverse complement strand
CCCGGTTGACTGCGCCCCACCCCTCCGGCACGATGCGCGGCCACGCGACCGAGAAACGGTACGCGTCGAGGCCGAGATGCTTCATCAGCGCCACGTCCTCCCTGTAGCGGTGGTAATGATCGCAGGCCACGTCACCCGTCGATCCATCCGCGATGTGTCCCGGTGTGTGGACGAAGCGATCCCAGATCGACTCGCCCCTTCCCCCCTCATCCCAGGCCCCTTCGATCTGGTACGAGGACGTGGCAGCGCCCCACGTGAAATCATCAGGGAATTGATACGGCTCAGGCATGTGGTCTTCCTATCGGCGGGCGATTCTCACGGCGGCCCGCAGCGCGGGCCAATCCGAGAGCGCTCCCAGCCCTGCTAAAAAATAAAATCGAACGACCCATCCACCGCGCACTGATTTTTGATGATGAAAAGCTCGTCACACGACGCCGGGGCGGCTCCCGGCTGCCCGGCGTGTGGTTAACGGCGGGGCGATGCGTCTACCTCCCGCCCGCCTGAAACCCGGACGGGGGATCGCCTACTCCGCCATCGCGGCAGCTTCCCGGCCCGCCGCCTCCGGCAGCTTACTGCACGCCACGAAGTGATCGGGCGCGACCTCGATCAACCTGGGCCGCTCCATGCAGCTTTCATCCTTACCCTCGGCTGTACACCGGTCGTAGTACACACAGCCCCCGGTCGCCCCGGCCTTTTTCCCATCCAGCGCGATCTCCGCGTCGACTTCCTCCCACTTCTTGTCCAACCGGGGCACCGACGCCATGAGCATCCGCGTGTAGGGGTGCAGCGGGTTATCGTATATCTTGTCCGTCGCGCCCATCTCCACCACGCACCCCCGGTAGAGGATCACCGCCCGCTCGCTGATGTAATAACCCAGCGAGAGGTCATGCGTGATGAACAGGATCGACAGGCCGCGCACCTTGAGGTCCGCCAACAGGTTCAACACGTCGATGCGCGTCGACGCGTCGAGCATACTGATGATCTCATCCGCCACCAGAAACTCAACGTCCAGCAGCAGCGCGCGGGCGATGAGAAAACGCTGGAGCTGCCCACCACTTAGCTGGTGCGGGAACTTGTTCAAGACGTGATCCGGGTTCAGCCCAACCGATCGCAGCGCACTCTCGACCTTCTCCTGCCATTCCTCTTCACCCACGTCCGGGAAGAACTCATCCTTCACGTTGCTGAAAACCCGGTCTGCCTTGAATATCGGGTTATACGTGCTAAACGGGTCCTGAAAAACGCCCTGTACGTGCCGGTAGTATTCTTTGAGCTGGCCCCCCTTCAGCGTGGATATCTCCGTGCCATTGAACGTGATCGACCCTTCGGTTATCTCGATGAGGCGCAGGATCATCCTCCCGATCGTGCTTTTTCCACTGCCACTCTCCCCGATCAGCGAGACGACCTCTCCAACCCCGACCTCGAAGCTGACGTTGTCGACGGCGCGCAGTTCCTTCCCGCCGAACGTGCCCACCCGGTAGACCTTTGAGACGTTTTCGAGTTTAAGCATTCGACTTGAATACCTCCCAGCAGGCGACGAAGTGGTCTTTCTCGATTTCGAGAAACGGCGGGGCCTCCCTACACTTCTCGAACGCGAGCGGACACCGGTCCCTGAAGCGGCACCCGACCGGAGGATCGAGCAGCAGCGGCGGCTTGCCGGGGATGCCTTCCAGTTTTTCCTCCGAACGCTTCACGCCCACCTTCGGCAGCGACGAGATCAACATCTTCGTATACGGATGCCGGGGCGAGTTGATGATCACCTCAGTCGGCGCTTTCTCCGCGAGCTGCCCGGCGTACATCACCATGATCGTGTCCGCGATCTGGTACAGGATCGAGATGTCATGCGTGATCACGATCATGCTCTTCACGAATTCCCGGTCGCGGAACTCGACCAGCATCTCCGAGACGGCCTTTTGTGTCGAAACGTCGAGCGCCGACGTGATCTCGTCCGCGATCAGCAGCGAGGGGTTCAGCAGCGTCGAGATGACCATCACCATACGCTGCTTCATGCCGCCCGAAAGCTCGATGGGGTACATGTCGAGCACGTCCTCTGACAGCCCCACCAGGTCGAGCCGCCGCCTCAACTCCGTCAGAATCTCCCGGTAGTCCATCCCTCTCGACTCGAGAAGTTCTGCCGTCATCTTGCCGATCTTGCGCGTCGGGTTCATCGCGCTCATCGCATACTGGGGGATGAGCGACACCTCCTTGAACCGGAAGTCGACCATCTCTTTCTGATCCCAGATGGGCAGTTCCTCCCCGTCGAGCGTCACGCAGCCGTCGATGTACCGCATCCGGGCGGACATGTAGATCAGACTGTTGCCGAGCGTCGTCTTCCCGCAGCCCGATTCCCCGGCCAACCCCATGATCTCCCCGTCCTCCAGCGTGAAGGTCGCCCCCTCCAGCGCCCTGACATCCCCCTTGAGGGTCTGGTAATAAACGGTGAGGTTGTCTACTTGTAAGCTCACGGCGTCACATCTCCCGCAGCTTGGGGTTGAACACCTCGTCCAGCCCCACATTCATCACGTACATCGCCCCGACGATCGCCATGATCCCCAGTCCCGGCGGAATGAACCACCACCACATGCCAAGCTGGAGCGCGCTCCACAACACCGCGCTGTTCATCATCAAGCCCAGCGAGATTCCCCGTGTGGGGCCGAGGCCGATGAAGTCCAGCGTCGCCGCCGCGAGGATCGCCCCTCCGAACTGGAGGATGAACGTCATGAACAGGTACGACATCATGTTCGGCGCGATCTCCGAGAAGATGATCTTGATGGGCCGCATCCCGCTCAGCTTCGCCAGGTCGACGAAGTCCCTCGTACGCAGCGAGAACGTCTGCGAGCGGATGGCTCTCGCCGCCCACGGCCACGAGGTCAGCCCGATGAAGATGCTCTCCGTCAGCACGCCTCGCACTTCGAGATACGCGGCGATGATCAGCAGGATCGCCAGCGTGGGCAGCACGAGCACGATATTGGTCAGCATGTTAAGCAGCTCGTCGACGAAGCCACCCCGGTAGCCCGCCACGAAGCCGACCACCACGCCGATCAGCGTGCCGATCCCCCCGCCCACGATGCCCACCAGAAACGTCGAGGCCAGCCCATAGACGAACTGCGTGTACACGTCCTGCCCGAACGTCGTCGTGCCGAACCAGTACTCCGACGAGGGCGGCTGGGCCGGCGGGCCGACGTACGCGTTCGGCTCGAACTCCGTGAACAACGGCCCGACGATCGTCAGCACGACGAACAACAGGACGATGATCAGCCCCACTCTCAGCTTGGTATTCCTCAGCGCGAAGTAGAGGAACTCATTCCGCTTCACCGGTACTGTATCTGCTGCCGGTTTGGTCACCGTTGCCGTTGTCATGCCGTTTCTCCCTGCATCCCTGCCCGTGTTCTCGGATCGACGAGTACGTAAGCGATGTCGATGATGAAGTTGGCGAGCAGCACCCCGATAATGATAAACAGGAAGCACCCCTGAAGCAGGAAGTAATCCTGATTCTGAATGGACTGGAGGATCAAATACCCGATGCCGGGGTACGAGAACACGATCTCAGTGGCGAGCGCCCCCGCCACGATCACGCCCAGCTGAAGCGCCAACCCGGTAAGCTGGGGCAGGATCGCGTTCCTGAATGCGTACTTCCTGATGAGCTTGCGAGGCGCTCCCAGCGCCTCCAGATAATGCGAGTAATCCGCCTCAAGCTCGTAAATGATCATGTTCCGCATCCCGATCGCCCACCCGCCGAACATGACGAGGAACAGCGAGGCGAACGGCAGGAACCAGTGGGTTAGCACACTGCCGAAAAAGCGCAGCGAAAAGCTGGGCCTCAGCGCGTAGCTGTAAGCGCCCGAAATTGGGAAAATGTCGAACACGATGCCGAGCACCCACGCCAGCAAAATACCGAGCCACATATAAGGCGTCGCCGTCAGAATATAGCCGATCGGCAGCACGGTGTTGTCGAGCCGCTCCGAGCGCGCCGCGAACGCGCCGAATTTGTTCCCCGTCCACCAGCTGAGCAGGATCGCCGGGAGCAGCAGGCCGAT
>CAZWUX010000182.1:0-5180 GCA_964637665.1 uncultured Anaerolineae bacterium | reverse complement strand
CGTTTAATCACGTCGATGACCGGCGTCGGGAACAGGAACACGCTCGTCCCGAAGTCCCCGTGAAAAAGGGCCTTCCAGAAGTTCACATACTGCTGCCAGATGGGCAGATCGAGGCCAAACGCCTGCGTGTAATACGTGTACATCCGCTCCGAGGCCTCTGCCCGCAGCCCGGCCCGCGCCAGCATGGTCTGGACGGGGTTTCCCGGCATGAAGCGCGGGATCAGCCAGTCGATCGTCACCGCAAGGAAAAACGTGAGGCCATAGATGAGTAGTTTCCTCCCGAAATAGCGTCTCACGTCGCCTCCTTTTCAAAAAAAGTCTGAGAAAACGTCCCTCCCGCGAGCCAGATAGAGGGGCGGGGCGGTCTTAGGTGGGGGATGTAGGGGCGCATGGCTGCGCCCCTACAAGGTTATCCACTTGACCGGGCCATGCCCAGAAGTGAATACGTTTCGATGCTGTTACTCCGCCGGAGGAACAGGCTCGATCTCCGTCAGCATCAGGATCGCGCCCATGTTCCAGTAGCCGCGCCAGGTGCAGGGCAGGTAGTTGGGTGTGTCCGCTGCCGAGGTCGGCCAGTTCTGCCAGACCGCGCTGCTGGTCTGCGACCACAGCCCGTTGTACCACAGCGGGATCAGCGGCATGTCGGTGAGCTGGATGCGCTGGAGTTCGGACGTGATCGCCTGCATCGCCGCGACGTCGCCGACCGGCGTCTTGTCGAGCTGCACCACGAGGTCGAAGGCTTCCTGGTTGTCATAGCGACCATAGTTGCCATTGCCCATCG
Organism: uncultured Anaerolineae bacterium; assembly: GCA_964637665.1. Lineage (GTDB taxonomy): Bacteria > Chloroflexota > Anaerolineae > Aggregatilineales > UBA3940 > CAZWUX01. Next base: position 4,399 of record CAZWUX010000182.1, on the reverse strand, counting down.
TCTCGATGGACGACAGCGGGTTCTGGAAGATCCAGTCGTAGTACGTCCAGACCGTGTTGCTCGCCTGCGGTTGGTTGTCGATAGCCATCTCGAACGTGCCGCCCAGGCGCGCATCGAGGTAGCCACCGTAGTCCGGGAACTCAGGCTGGAGGTTGATGCCGACCTCCTGAGCGCCGTTGCTGATGACCCGGATCGACTCCATCCAGTCCGTCCAGCCGTTCGGGACGATGATGGACAGCTCGATGGCGGAGCCATCGGGGGCCTCGACGAAGCCGTCGCCGTCGGTGTCGACGTATCCCGCGTTGGCGAGGATCGAGCGGGCCTCGTCAGGATTGTAGGAGAAGCCCAGTTCGTCGACCACAGCCTGATCGATGTACTCATCCCAGATGGGCAGCAGGCCAGTCGGTCCGGCGGCCTGCACGATGTTGCCGTAGACCACCTCGACGATCTGGTTCACGTCGACGGCGTAGGCCATCGCGCGGCGGAACGCCGGGTCGTCCATCGGCGGGGTCTGGTTGTTCATGATCAGCCACGCCGTGTTGGCGGAGAGCATGTACGGGGGTTCAGGGTAGTACGTCTGAACGCCGTACCCACCGTCCACCAGCGTCGCCACGCCAGGCAGGAAGTTGTTGCTCAGGTCGAGGTCGCCCTGCAAAACCATGCCGAGTGCCACGTTGTTGCTGCCGTTGACGATGTCGACGATCCGCGTCGGCCCGACTTCGAGGCCGAGCAAGTCGGTGGCCCACCAGTTCTCGTTCTTGACCCAGATCATGCGGTCCTGATCGTGCGATTCGTACAGGTACGCGCCTGTGCCAACCGGGTTCTCGTTGATGCCGGTCGCCACTTCGTCCGGGGTCATGTCGGACCACAGGTGCTCGGGGACTATCGCAATCGAGTACAGGTAGTTCGCCCACTCCTGGTAGAGCGGATCGCTGAAGGTGAATTGGAGCGTGTAGTCGTCAACTGCCTCGATCGAGTCGAGCCAGTCCCACAGCGGGCTGAAGGAGAGCGCCGCCGTCTGCCCGAGTTCGAAGGTGAACTTCACGTCGGCAGCCGTGAACGGCTCGCCGTCGCTCCAGTTAATGCCCTCACGGACCTTGAGCTCGTACACCGTGTCGCTGGTCCACTCGCCGCTCTCGGCCAGCCACGGCATGTACTCGTCGGCCAGCGGGTCATACAGGAAAAGTGTCTCGTAGCACAACCCAATAGTGCCCATCGCGTAGTTGCCCAGCACGAAGGGGTTCCACGTCGACGGCGGGCCCCACTGGGTGCCGCTCGTGTAAAGCGTTTCGTTCCGCACGAAGGCTTCACCGGCTGGCGCGGCGGGAGCTTCCTCCCCCGCTGCTTCGGCTTCGGCCATCGCCGCTTCAGCCTCAGCTTGCGCCGCCGCCAGCTCTTCCTGAAGCGCGGCCATCTCTTCTTCGCTGACGGCGCCCTGCTCGGCATCCGCTAACTGGGCTTCCAGTTCGGCGATGCGAGCCTCCGCCTCACTGGCGGCTCCCTCCACATCCGTCGGGACAGCCGCGCCGCCACATGCCGCGAGCACCATGCTCAACGCGATCAAAACGGACAAAACAGTCACTGTGCGTTTCATCTTCAACTCCTTGGTGATTGAAACGATAGAGACGAAAGTGCTAAAGCGTTTGTTTTGTCGGATATGCCTTACCTCCTCCCGCCAGAAGTGTGCGGATCGTTGTTTTTTGGGAGCGCTCCCAGCCAGAGCGCAGAGAAAAAGATCGCCATAGCGCTGCCCGGACCCTCCTACGCACCGGAGGAGTCGCGAATGATCAATTCCGTTTCCATGATGACGCGGCGTGCTGGTTGTATGCCGTAGTCGATCAGGTCGATCAGGGTTTCGACGGCCTTGATGCCGAACTCGACGACGGGCTGGTGGACGGTGGTTAGCTGGGGGATGCTGCGGGTTGCGAGTGGAAGATCGTCAAACCCAACAAATGCAACGTCATCGGGTACGCTGAGGCCCGCATCGCGGACGGCCTGCATAGCGCCGATCGCCATCATGTCCGACGCCGCAAAGACCGCGTCGGGCTTGGCCGCCAGCAGCCGCCGCATGGCCTGATAACCACCCTGCTCGGTGAAATCACCCTCTACGATCAGCCTTTCGTCCACCGCGCGGCCATGCGCGTTCAGGGCCTTTTTGTAACCCTCCAGCCGGTCGAGACTCACGGTGCTTTTGGCTGGCCCGGCAATCGTCCCGATGCGCTGGTTGCCCAGCGCGATCAGGTGCTCGACCGCCTCACAGGCTGCGCGGATGTTGTCCACGTCGATGTAGCTGACGCCCTCTGGCTGGGAAGGCCGCCCCGCGATGACCAGCGGGATGTTCGAGTCGAGCAGCCGGTCGATCAGCTGCTCGCCGATCTGCCCCGCCTGCACGAGAATCCCATCCAGCAGCCCCCGCCGGGAGATGCGCGGGAACATTTTCTCCTCGTCCTCTTTCGTGCTGACGAGGAACAGGCTCAATGTGTAGTTGTGCTGGTTGCACGCCTGGGCGATGCCCTGTGTCAGATGAGGGAAATAGGGGTCGATGAAGAAGGAGCTGACGCTGCGCGGCAGCACGAGGCCGATCATCCACGAGCGCTGTGAGGCGAGCGTGCGGGCCGCCGCGTTCGGATGGTAGCCCGTGCTCTTGATCACCTCCCAGACTCGCTTCCGCACCTCCGGGCGCACGTGCGGGTGGTCGTTCACCACGCGCGACACGGTGGAACGCGATACCCCGGCCTTTTCGGCGATGTCTTCGAGCGTCAGATTTGACACGTAATCGTCCTGTGGGGTCAGGGCCGCCCCGCCTTTGGGAGCGCTCCCAGTCACTAAATCCATTGTAACCACATTTTTATTCGCGAGTCAACCCCATTTTTGGAAATTCCACCCGACATAGATGTTTTTCCCCCCGGTTAACCGCCCGCCGGTGACGCCGTCAGGCCCTCAGATTTTCGAGTTCGCCTTGACGAATTCCACGATCTCGCCGATGGTGCCGAACGCCACGCCCACGACGGTATCCGCCCCGCCGTAGTAGATCGCCGCCCGCCCGGTTTCCGCATCGGTCAGCATCGCGCACGGGAAGGCCACGTTCGGCACGTCGCCCACGCGCTCGTAGGGCGCCTGCGGGGCGAGCAGATACGGCTCTCCCCGGTACAGCACTTTCCACGGCTCGTCCAGATCGAGCAGCGCCGCCCCGAAGCTGTACACGAAGCCGTTGCACGAGGTCAGCACGCCGTGATAAATCAGCAGCCACCCCTCGCTGGTTTCCACCGGAACCGGCCCCGCCCCGATTTTCGTCTGCTGCCAGCCATCCGTCGCCCCCATCACGTAGCGGTGCCGCCCCCAGTGGACCATGTCGGGGCTTTCGCTGTAGTAGATATCCCCAAAGGGCGTGTGCCCGTTGTCGCTGGGGCGGCTCAGCATCGCGTACTTGCCGTTGATCTTGCGGGGGAACAGCACGCCGTTGCGGTTGAAGGGCAGGAAGGCGTTCTCCATCTGGTAGAACGTCTCGAAGTCGGTGGTGTAGCCCACCCCAATCGTCGGGCCATGATAGCCATTGCACCACGTGATGTAGAACCGGTCCTCGATCCACACGACGCGCGGATCATACCCGTACTGGAAGGTGTTGATCTCGGATGCCTGTGGATTGTCAGGCTGCCACCGGATGCGGTCGTGCGCCAGCGTCCAGCGGAGGGCGTCCAGACTGAACCCGGCGTGCAGACGCATTTCCCGGCGTGTGTCATCCACGCGAAAAACCCCCGCGAATCCGTCCCGGTAGGGCACGACCGCGCTGTTGAAGATGCTGTTGGACGTGGGGATCAGGTCGTGCGGGATGATCGGGTTGCCGCTGTAACGCCACACGACCGCGTCACTGCCGGCGGGCCGGTCCTCCCACGGGATGTTGGGGAGCGCCTGTCCTTTGATGGTGAGGGACGCCTGTGCTGCACGTGCCAAGTCCGCAACCTCGTATCCAGATTTACTAAAAATTTTATATAGAGTGGGCCAAATAAAAGGGCGGGCGCGGGCAGCGCCAGCGCGATGGCCGCGCGAAGCCGGCGGCCTGAGCGTCATACCGGTAAGAGGAAAGCCGCGAAGATATCGTTACATCTGGTTGTGTGGCAGCTAAATAATAAGCCGATTCCTCAAGCATGTCAAGATATTTACTAAAATATTTAAGAAACACCCTCAGGCCAGCCCGTCCCACACGGGGCTTGACGCTGCCCCGCTGCTGGTTTATCATCGGGGCGCTCTATTTTTAAACTTTTTAGTTATGGATCGCCCTATGGCCCCCGCCCCCTCTCGCTCCGGCAAAAAGGTAACGCTGGCCGACATCGCCCGCGCCAGCGGCGTGTCGACCGCCACCGTGTCGCTCGTCCTGCGCGACAAGCCCGGCGTCGGCGAG
>CAZWUX010000181.1:4586-9225 GCA_964637665.1 uncultured Anaerolineae bacterium | reverse complement strand
AAGAAAACCTGATCTCATTATACCGGGGGGGGGGGCGGCGTAAAACCGGGACTGGGTGATGAACCGCTCTTCCGGCGTAAAAAAGGTGGGGGCCGCGCGGCCCGCACCTCGTGTACCCCGGCGGCGATGTGCAAATCAGGCCGGTGTGTTATTTTGCGTAGTCGATGGCCCGCGTCTCGCGGATCACGGTCACCTTGATCTGGCCGGGATACTGCATCGTCTCCTCGATCTGCTTGGCGATGCCCTTGCTGAGCTGGATGGCCGCCAGATCGTCGATGTCCTCCGGTTTGACGATGATCCGCACCTCGCGCCCGGCCTGAAGCGCGTAGCTCTTCTGCACGCCCTCGAACGAGTTGGCGATGTCCTCCAGCGTGCGGACGCGTTTCAGGTAGTTCTCCAGACTCTCGCGCCGTGCGCCGGGCCGCGCCCCGCTGATCGCGTCGGCGGCCTCGACGATGATCGCCTCGACCACCTCCTGCTCGACCTCGTGGTGGTGCGACTCGATGCAATTGATGACCGGCTCCGGCACGCCGTAGCGGCGGCAGAACTCCGCGCCGATGCGAGCGTGCGTACCCTCGACCTCGTGGTCCATCGCCTTGCCGAGGTCGTGCAGCAGACCACCCATCTTGGCGATCTCGACGTTCGCGCCAAGCTCGGCGGCGAGCACGCTGGCGAGCCGCGCCGTTTCGATGGCGTGGGCAAGCTGTTCCTGCCCGTAGCTCGTGCGGAACTTGAGGCGGCCCAGCATACGGATGACTTCACGGTTCAGCCCGCTGACGCCCGCGTCGTAGGCCGCCCGCTCGCCTTCCTCCTTGATGGCCTCCTCGACCTCTTTCTCTGCGTCCTCGATGACCTTTTCAATGCGGGCCGGGTGGATGCGCCCGTCCAGCACGAGGTGGCTCATCGCGCGGCGGGCCGTCTCGCGCCGCACCGGGTCGAAGCTGCTGATCGTGACGGCCTCCGGCGTGTCGTCGACGATCACGTCGACGCCGCTCGCCTGCTCGAAGGCCCGGATGTTGCGCCCGTTGCGCCCGATGATGCGGCCCTTCATCTCGTCGTTGGGCAGCGGCACGACCGACACCGTCACGTCCGACACGTAGTCCGACGCGACGCGCTGGATCGACAGCGCGATCAGCTCGCGGGCGCGCCGGTCCGCGTCGACGCTCAGCTCGTCCTCCACCTCGCGGATGCGCCGCGCCATGTCGTTGCGCGTCTCCTCCTCGACCATCGCCAGCAGGTGCTCCCGCGCATCGTCGCGCGTCATCTCCGCGACGCGCTCCAGCGCCTCCATCCGCTCGGCTTTCAGTTTGTCGATCTGGTGGCGCTGCCGGTCGAGCGAACTCTGCCGCTTGTTGAGCCGCGCCTCGCGCTCCTCCAGCCGCTCGACGCGCGTCTCAAGCTGCTCGTGGCGGCTCTGGAGCCGGTCCTCTTCGCGGTTGAGGTCCTCACGACGGCGGTTGAGGTCTTTCTCGGCCATCTCGCGCAGCTCGGAAATCTCCTCACGCGCCTGCCTGAGCATCTCCTCCGCCTCGTGGCGCGCCATGACGATCAGATTCTGCGCCTCCTGCTCGGCGGCGATGCGTTTCGTCCGTTCGATCCGTGTGTGCCACAGCCACGCTGCGGCTGCGCCCACCACCAGTCCGATGACGAGCACGGCGATAAAAACGATCCAACTCCCTATGATCATGTGTCAGGCCTCCCCATGCTGTTCCAAATCGGCATCTGACGATGCCTCGGGTTCGGCGTTCATTTCACTCCATATCCGGTCCACGGTCTCGCGTACGATTCCGTACGAGAAGCCGCGCCGTGATAAATAACTGCTCAGCCGCTTGCGGAACGTTTCCTCGTCCGCCTGTGCATAGCGGCGGGCCTTGTCCTCGCCCGCGCGATAAGCGGCGTCCGCTTCATCCACCTCGTCGAGGATGGAGTCCATCGCGCGGTCGGGCACGCCCCGCTGCCGCAGTTCGTAGCGCAGCGCGCGGCGGCTGCGCGGTTTGAACCGCTCCCGGTTTTCCACCCAGAAGCGGACAAACGCCGCGTCGTCCAGCAGCCCGGCCCGCTCCAGCCGCTCGATGGCGGTCTCGATGGCCGTCTCGCTGAATCCGCGCTTGCTCTTGCGCAGATTGCGGCGGACCTCCTCGGTCGAGCGCGGGCGGTACGACAGGTACTTCAGGCCGTGTTCGTGCGCAACCTCGATCTCGTCCAGCGCCTTGAGGCGGGCGATCTCCTGGTCGGAGAGCTGCTGGCCCTTCTTGAGCTTCAGCGCCTCGATCATCGCCAGCCCGAAGGCGAACTCCCCGTCGAGGTAGACGTTGACCCGCTCTTTGTTGCGCTTCTGAACGACCAGTGCTGTGATCGTCCCACCCATCGCTTACCGTCGCCGCCTTACTCTGCCTGCTCAGTCTGCTGGTAGAAACACAAAACAGCCGTGGCGAATCCACGGCTGCTGGCCTGCGAAAGCTCTTTCAACCTGCGTCCCGGCAGGAAGTTGTCTGCAAACAGCCCGGACTCGCGTGAGTCGGGGCCGTGACCGAATCCGTTGAACGTGCGGCTTCCCCGATCGACGGGGGCCGCGCATCATCCCGTTTGCGATCCTGCCTCTGCCAGGAGATGAGGGGCAGCCCGAAAGGCGCTGGCGATCAGACCTGTTCGGTTTGCCCTGCCGGTTGGCCGCCCCGTCGTGAAAATGTCGGCGGGCGGTCCGGTGCTGGTAGAGGGCGGTTTGCTCGAAAAAAGCTCAGCAGTACCCAGCGCGGCGCGTGGAAGCGCCTCTGGTACACGTTAGTTTGTATGTGCAGTAACGGACGCTACCCGCCTGTGGCGGTCAGCGCGCGCTGGGTCGGATGGTCGTTTTCGAGGAGAGAGCTAGCCCTCTTCTTCGGCGGGCGGCCCCAGTACGGGCAGCCCGTAGGCCTCACGCACGGCCTGATCGAGCTCCTCCATAACGTCCGGGTTATCCCGCAGGAAGTCCTTAGCGTTTTCGCGTCCCTGGCCGAGTAGTTCCTCGTTCGATGCAAGCCGGTAGAACGACCCGCGCCGCTCGACCAGGCCGAGTTCACTCGCCAGATCGAGCAGGTCGCCAGAATAGCTGATGCCTTCGCCATACATGATGTCGAACTCGGCCTCACGGAAGGGGGCGGCAACCTTGTTCTTGGTGACGCGCACGCGCGTCCGGTTGCCGATCACCTCGCCACCCTGTTTGATGGCCTGAATACGCCGGATGTCGAGCCTCATGCTGGCATAGAATTTCAGCGCGCGGCCCCCGCTCGTCGTCTCCGGGTTGCCGAACATGATCCCGATCTTCATGCGAAGCTGGTTCGTGAAGACCATCGCCGTGTTCGACTGTTTGATCGCCCCGGAGAGCTTACGCAGCGCCTGGCTCATCAGCCGGGCCTGGAGGCCGACGTGAGCATCCCCCATCTCACCCTCGATCTCGGCGCGCGGCACGAGCGCCGCCACCGAGTCGAGCACGATGATATCAACCGCGCCGGAGCGCACCAGCGCCTCGGCGATTTCGAGCGCCTGCTCGCCGGTGTCCGGCTGGCTGATATACAGGTCGTTGATGTTGACGCCGATTCGCTCGGCATAAACAGGGTCGAGGGCGTGCTCCATGTCGATAAACGCACAGATGCCGTCCCAGCGCTGTGCCTGCGCGATGATGTGCAGGCATAGCGTCGTCTTGCCCGACGATTCAGGCCCATATACTTCGGTGACGCGTCCGCGTGGGATGCCGCCGACGCCTGTTGCGATGTCCAAAGACAGCGATCCGGTGGGGATCACGTCCACGTTAAGATGGGACGCTTCTCCCAGGCGCATGATCGCGCCGTCGCCAAAACGCTTGGTTAATTCTTTTAACGTTTTATCGAGTGAGGCCAGGCGGCCATCATCGGGCATGTGCGGACGCTCCTTAGTCTCTGTTTCGAAACTTGTGCGAGCGTTCTGTAAGATTAAGGTAGTGTACAGTATGGCACATGAATGTGCAACAACCCTCGACGCTCGCAGCGCTGAGATACGCATCTCTAATGATAGAACGCAAGTTCTATTTCGTCAAATAAAAGTCGTTAGAACCCGGTTCGTAAAATCGCCGTAAACTGGCCGCCCCGTTCCCTGTGACTCAAGGTTGATGGTCGCCCTACAATAGGGTAAGATAACCTGATGGTACCCGCTAGGAATGATACGAGAAGGTAATCCAACATGAAGGTCGTGCTACTCGAGGACGTTTACAATCACGGCGTGGCGGGCGATGTGGTGGATGTCGCGCCCGGCTTCGCCCGCAATTATCTGATCCCGCAGGCCATGGCCGCCAAGGCGACGCCCGGCGCCCTGCGCCAGTTTGAGAACCTGCGCCAGAACGCGGAACAGCGGCGTGAGGATCGCCGGGATCGCATGGGAGAGCTGGCCGGGCAGATCGAAGGGCTGACGCTCTATTTCGGCGTGAAGGCCGGTGAGAACAACAAGCTGTACGGCTCCGTCACGACGGCGGAGATCGCCGCCGGGCTTCAGGAGGAGATCGGGCTGGACATCGACTCCCGGCGCGTCGGCAACCGCCCCCTGCGCGAGCTGGGCACGTTCCATGTTCCCGTGCGGCTGGCAAGCGGTCTATCGCCCACCGTCAAGGTCGTCGTCCACCGCGAGGATG
>CAZWUX010000181.1:0-4486 GCA_964637665.1 uncultured Anaerolineae bacterium | reverse complement strand
CGGCGCTGCCGTGTGACGGAATGAGCCTGTCCTGTTGAGTTCGAGCGAGCCAGCGGCGCGTAGGTTCTACGCAGGCCGGTGGCTCTTTACGTGGAGGGAAACGTGGCTGACGGCGATCTGCAATCCGTCGGCGAGGCGCTGCGCGCCGCACGTGAGGCGCAGGGCTTCTCGCTTCAGGAGGTCGAGGCGCAGACGCGCATCCGGTTAAAGTTCCTGCGCGCGCTGGAGGAGGGCGACGTGGACGTGCTGCCCTCCGAGCTGCACGCCAAGGGTTTCCTGCGGAACTACGCCCTGTTCCTCCGGCTGGATGCGGATGACCTCGTCGACCGGTTCAATGCGGCGATGGGCCATACACCGCGCCCGGTCACCCGCCTGACCGAGACGCCCGCCCCCTATCCGCCGCCCGGCACGCGGGCGACCCCGCCGTTCGCCGTCGAGGAAGGTGAACGACTCCAGGGGGAAGCGTCCGACGTGGGCGTGGGGGATGTGGATAGTCCGGTGGACGATCTCCCCCCGGAAGCCGACGCTGAAACCGCCGGGGGCGAGGGGGCGATGCTCGAAGCGGACGCCATCGCCGAAGACATGGCGGAGGGGGTCGAGGCGGAGGCCGTGGTCGAAGCGGACGACGAGGCCGGGCCGGAGGAGGAGCCGGTCGAGGCCGAACTACCGCCGCTCGCGCCGCCGCCCCCGCCGCGTCTGGCCCATTCGACGTTCATCCCGACCTCGCAGCGGGTCGGGCCGGGCGTTCCGCGCGGGCTGGTCGGCCAGCCCGCCCCGCCCCCGCCGCCGTTGTTCGACGAGATGGGCACCCCTCCGCCGGAGGAGCCGCCCGCCAGAGAGCGCCGCCAGCGCAGCCCGGCGGCGCGCACCGTGCGCTCGAACATATTTTCCGCCGCTGCGCTCGTAGTCGCCTTCGCCGCCATCGTCTGGTTCGTGACGAACCGCCTGAGCCAGATCAGCGGCGAGGCCCTCATCAGCGCGACGCAGGTTCCCGTCGAGGCGCTGATCAACACGCCGGAAGAGGAAGCCACCCCCGGCCCTGACGCCGGGACCGCCGGGAACGGCGAAAGCGGCGAGCCGACGCCCTTCCCCACCGCCGCGACCGGCGCGGAGGCGGGTGAGGCCATCGAGGCGGCGTCCGTTGCGGGGCGGGTCGTGCTCAGCATCGACGTGGATCAGCGGTCGTGGGTGCGGGTCGAGGTCGACGGCGAGACGGCGTTCGAGGGCCAGGCGCAGGTGGGCGAGGTGCTGCTCTATGAGGGTGAGGACAGCGTCCTCATCCGGGCGGGCAACGGCGCAGGGCTGGACGCGACCGTCAACGGGCAGGCCATCGGGCCGCTCGGCGAGCGGGGTGAGGTCGTCGTGCGCATGTTCACCCCCAACGGTGAGGTGGAGCCGCCCGCCGACTCCGGTGGCAGCAGCGCCGGGCCGGGCGACGACGCAGAATCGACGCCCACCCCCGGCGGCGAGCCGACTGCCACGTTTGCCCCGCCGCCCACTCAGGAGCCGTAGCCACGCTCCGCGCGGCGGTCCGCGCCGCCGTAGAGCGGAGAACCGCGCAGCGGTTCTATACCGCATCGACCCACGAACTGACGACCGACGTAAGACGCGACCTGTGAGGGGAACCCGGCACAGTGGTTAATCAACATACCTATTATTTAGTCAACATGGGCTGCGCGAAAAACCTGGTGGACGCGGAGGGCATCGCCCAGCTATTGGGCCGCGAGGGCTACCGGGGCGCGGCCTCGCCTGACGAGGCCAGCGTGCTGATCGTGAACACCTGCGGCTTCATCGACGCCGCCAAACAGGAGAGCATCGACGCGCTGCGCGATCTGGCCGGGGGCAAACGGTCGGACCAACTGCTGATCGCCGCCGGGTGTCTCGCCCAGCGCTACGGAAAGGTGCTGTCCGAGGAGGTGCCGGGGCTGGACGGCGTGATCGGCACCCGCCGCTGGATGGACATCCTAGACCTGATCCGGGGGCTGCGCGGGCGGGCGCACCCGGAGCCGCTGTACCACCTGCCCGACGAGGCGGCGACGGTCGGCACCGACGAGCGCGGCGTGCTGCGCGCCGCCGTGCAGGGCGCGAGCGCCTACCTCAAAATCGCGGACGGCTGCCGCCGCCCGTGCGCGTTCTGCGCTATCCCGGCCATCAAGGGCACGCACGTCAGCCGCCCGCCGGAGGCCATCGCGGCAGAGGCGGCCCGCCTCAACGACATGGGGATGCAGGAGATCATCCTGATCTCGCAGGACACGACCGACTACGGCCACGACATCGGCCTGAAGGACGGGCTGGCCGACCTGCTCGGACGGATTCTCGACGCCGCGCCCGACGTGCCGTGGATACGGGTCATGTACGCCTATCCCGGCTACGTCACCGACCGCATGATCGAGGTCATGGCGTCGAACGAGCGGGTCGTGCCCTACCTCGACATGCCGCTCCAGCACGCCCACCGCGAGACGCTCAAGCGGATGCGCCGCCCGGCCAACGTCGACTGGGTGCACAAGACGGTCGGCAAGCTGCGCCGCGCGATGCCCGACATTGCCATCCGCACGACGTTCATCGTCGGCTATCCGGGCGAGACGAACGAGGAGTTCGAGACGCTGATGCAGTTCGTCGAGAAGATGCGCTTCGACCGGGTGGGCGTCTTCACCTACAGCTACGAGATCGGCACGCCGAGCGCCGAGCTGCCCGATCAGGTGCCGGATGACGTGAAGGAATCGCGCCGCGATCTGCTGATGCAGGTTCAGCAGGACATCTCCCACCAGCGCAACCAGCGCTTCGTCGGGCGGACGCTGCCGATTCTGGTCGAGGGGGCGAACGACGGCCTGAGCGTCGGGCGGTCGTACCGCGACGCGCCGGAGATCGACGGGGTGGTGGTCGTCGAGGGGGAACTGCCCGTCGGAGAGATGGTGCCTGTGCGCGTCACGGGCGCGATGGCCTATGACCTCGTCGCGACGGTGGATACCTCCGCGCCGGTCGTCGTGATGGATCACGCCAGCACGACGCGCTTCGAGAGGGCGGAGTAAGCGCGTCACTTCTGGCAGGATAAACCAGAGATCGATATACTAAATTCGATTTGTGAAGCCTCGCACCGGCAGACCTGCTTGATTTTTGCGGGTGCGCGGTGTACCATTGGCGGGTGCGGCTGGGGCCGTTTCCCGGTATCCATCTCGGTGGCCGCAGCCAGCATCCCCGGATACCGTAGAGGCACATCCGTGTGCCGCAAGCACGACCAACCATTTGCGATGATCCGCTCCCGCCACCGATCCGGTGCGGCGGACCCGAGCGGCAAGCGCCGCCCTGCCCGCCCGCCCACGCGGGTGCAGCGTCGAGGAGGTCCACCGTTTTTATGGCCCTGCCACCCACTGACTACCACGGTCTGAACAACCCTGACTATCCCATCCCGGAGGAACTGCGGTCCAACGTCGCGATCACGACGCTGGATCGTATTTATAACTGGAGCCGCGCCCGCTCGGTGTGGCCCATGTTGTTCGGGCTGGCCTGCTGCGCGATCGAGATGATCTCGACCGCCGCGTCCCGCTACGACCCCGCCCGCTTCGGGATGGAGGTCATGCGCCCCAGCCCGCGCCAGTGCGACCTGATGATCGTCTCCGGGACGGTCACCAAGAAGATGATCCCGACCATCGTCAAGCTCTACAACCAGATGGCCGAGCCGCGCTACGTGCTCTCGATGGGCGCGTGCGCGTCGGGCGGCGGGCCGTTCAAGGAAGGCTACAACGTGGTCGATGGGGTCGATAAGTTCGTCCCCGTCGACGTTTACGTGCCCGGCTGCCCGCCGACCCCGCAGGCGCTTCTGAACGGCTTCATCACGCTGCACGAGAAGATCGAGCGCCAGAGCGTGCGGACCGTGCCCTGGTACAGAAAGGGCGACAGCGAGCCGATCCCTGAGCCGGTGCTCGGCCCGGACCTGATCGACACGCGGCAGGCGCCGCTCATCGCCCGCGCGACCGATCCGAACCGCGACCCCGCCGAGCGGCTGGGGGCGGGCACGTTCGAAGAAACGATCACAGAAGGTATGCAAGGCGAAGAGGCAGGTTAAGCCATGACCGACGCAACCCCTGACGCGGCTCGCACCCGGACGAAAGACCCCGTCGAGTTCCTGCGCGGGAAGTTCCCCGACGCCATCGCGGAGGACACGCGCGAGGGCTACGAGGGCCTCGTCGTGGAGGGCAGCCGCCTCGTCGAGATCGCCACGAGCATCCGTGATGACCTCGGCTTCGACCTGCTCTCCGACGCAAGCTACGTCGATTACCTCGAAGACGGCTTCTTCGAGATGGTTTATCACGCCTACAACACGACGGCGCAGGGCAAGGCGCTGACCTTCAAGGCGCGCGCCCCGCGTGACGAGGCGGTGATCCCGTCGCTCGTCCCGGTGTGGCCCGGCGCGGAGTTTCAGGAGCGCGAGGCGTGGGACCTGATGGGCATCCGCTTCGCCGGGCACCCCGACCTGCGGCGCATCCTG
>CAZWUX010000180.1:3416-9272 GCA_964637665.1 uncultured Anaerolineae bacterium | reverse complement strand
CGTGATACTCGCGCACGCCGTCGCCGTCCTCATCCCGCCAGCCCGCCGCGTCGAGCAGCGCGCCCGCCCCCGCCGCGTCGACGCTGTAGGCCGTGAGCGCCCCATCCGCCGGATACGCCCAGTGATCGGGCGGCAGCCAGCCATCCATGACCGGGACCGCCCCACCCCACAGATCGTCGACCAGCGCGGCGCGATCAACCACCCGCGCGACGGCCTGCCGGACGCGCACGTCGGCGAAATAGGCCGGGCGGCCCGTACCCACCGGGTAGGTGTTCAGGATAAGCTGGTCAGATACCGGGCCGGGGCGCACATAGGCCCGCAGCGCCCCGCCGGACTCGGCATCCAGCAGCTCGCCGATCTGCTCGGCGGAGAGCGCGCCGTCGAGCGCGAGATCACAGGCCCCGCTCGTCACGTCATCGAGGGCCGCCGCCGGATCGTCTACAAAGCGCAGGCGGATAGAGCCAACGGCCAGATCGCCGGGATAATTCGGGTTTGCCTCGAAGCGCATCTCGCCGCCCGCGTCCTCAGCCAGATAATAGGGGCCGAGCGCCACCGCCAGCAGTTCTGACGGGTCAACGCCGTCCAGCGCCGCCGCGTCGTCGAACAGGTGGGCGGGCAGCGGCGGCTGGGGCGGAACGTAGGGGTAGCTCGCATCGCGCGGCAGGCTGACCTCAAGCGTGTGGTCATCAACCTGAGTGGCCGACACCGGCTCCAGCGCGGACATGAGGCCGCCCGGCGCGGGCAGCGCCATACCCAGCAGCGCATCGGCGGCGTCGAACGGCTCTCCATCCGACCAGACGAGGTCATCCCGGTATTGAAGCGTCACGACGAGCGCATCCCCGGCATCGCGCAGCGTGCCCTCCGCTTCATCGGGCAGCGCAGTCAGCAGATCGCCCGCCTCGGCAGTATAATCTGCTCCGAACACGGCAGCCTGCGGCGATACCAGCCGCCAGATCGCCGCCGCCACGAGGTCCGCTCCATCGAACAGCGACTCAGGCCGGTGATCCGCGCACAGCACGACCTCCCGCACAGGCACTTCGGTCGGCGTTACCGCGTCCGCCGCAGCCGGTCCGCCCGCCTGTGTTGCCGCCGACTCCGGTTCCTGACCGTCAGAGCCGCCCCCCGGTTGCGATGCGCCACCGCCGCAGGCCGCGAGAAGCAGGATCAGCAGGATCGCCGCCAGCCCAACGCGCCGGATACCTTGATGAGAAAGCCGCCCGATCCGCCTCAAATCGTCTATCCTCGCAGCCGCTGGCCGTACTGTTTTTCGTAGTATTCGCGGAACTCACCGCTCTTAATCGCCCGCCACCACCACTCATTGTCGACGTACCAGCGGACCGTGCGCTCAAGCGCCTCGTCGAAGGTGGCGCCATGCGCCCAGCCCAGCGCGCGCAGCTTCGTGTTGTCGAGCGCGTAGCGGCGGTCGTGGCCGGGCCGGTCCTCGACGTGCCGGATCAGCGAGGTGGGCTTGCCGAGAATGTCGAGCATCTGCTCGATCACGTCGATGTTATAGCGCTCGTTCTCGCCGCCGAGGTTATACGCCTCGCCAGGCAGGCCGCGACGCAGCACTGTATCGATGCCGGAGCAATGGTCCTCCACGAACAGCCAATCGCGCACCTGCCGCCCATCTCCGTACAGGGGCAGCGGCTCGTCGTCGATGGCGTTCGTGATGAACAGCGGCAGCAGCTTCTCCGGGTACTGGTAGGGGCCGAAGGTGTTGCTGCCCCGCGTCACGACGACGTTCATGCCGTACGTCGTGTGATAGGCGCGGGTCATCAGGTCGCCGCCTGCCTTGCTGGCCGCGTAGGGGCTGTTCGGCTCCAGCGGATCGCCCTCTTTGAAAAACCCCTCGGCGATGGAGCCGTACACCTCATCCGTGCTGACGTGCAGCAGGCGCTCCACGCCGTGCCGCTGGCTCTCGTCGAGCAGCACATAGGTCCCCACCGAGTTCGTCTGGATGAAAGCATCAGGGTCGAGGATGCTGCGGTCGACGTGCGTCTCAGCGGCGAAGTTGACAACGGTGTCGATCTTATGCTCGGCGAGCGCGCCCGCCACCGCTTCGTGGTCGGCGATGTCACCCTGCACGAAGCGAAAGCGCGGATCGTCGCGCTCCGCCCGTAAATTGTCCGGGTTGCCCGCGTAGGTCAGCTTGTCGAACACGATCACGGTCAGATCGTCGTAGCGGCCCAGCATGTAGCGGGCGAAATTGCTGCCGATGAAACCGGCCCCGCCGGTAACGAGGAGATTCCTCATACGTCCCTCCACTGCCTGACAACGGAATGCAGGCCCGGATTCTAAGCGGCAATTCGCCATCCTGCCACCCCGGCGCGCGATAGGCCCTGCATCGGGGGCAAAACGCCCGGAATAGGCCAATTTTGAGTACAGGGCTTGACTCTCCCCTCACCGGAGAGTGCATACTGGTGTTCAGAAGGGCCTTCTGATTTGACAGACAACCGCGCGGAGAGGTGTTGATGTTCAAGATAGGTGATTTCTCAAAGCTCGGACGGGTGACGGTCAAGACGCTGCGCTACTACGACCAGATCGGGCTGCTGACCCCGGCGGAGGTCGACCCGTTCACCGGGTACCGGACCTACACCGCCGATCAGATGGACCGGCTCAACCGGATACTGGCGCTCAAGGACCTCGGCTTCACGCTCGATCAGGTCCGGCAACTGCTGGACGAGGGACTCTCCATCGACGAGATGCGCGGGATGTTCCGCCTCCGGCAGGCCGAGATCGAGGCAGCGCTCGACGAGGAGCGCGAGCGGCTGGCGCGCGTGGCCGCCCGTCTGGAGCAGATCAGACAGGGAGATGACATGGCTTACGAAGTGGTACTGAAGGAAATCGACCCGGTGAAGATTGCATCGGTCCGGGGCACGATCCCCACGTATGCCGACGTTGGGATGCTGTACGGCGAGTTGTTCGGTTATCTAGGCCAGCACGGGATCCGCCCAATGGGTCCACCGCTCGCCATCTATCACGACCCGGAATACAGGGAGGCCGATGTCGACGCGGAGGCGGGCGTGCCCATCGACGGCGATGCGCCAGCGGGGGGCCGGGTCACTGTGCGGACGCTGCCCGGCGGCAGCGCCGCGACGTGCATCCACCGGGGGAGCTATGACACCATCGGGCAGGCTTACACCGCCCTCATGGCGTGGATCGAGCGGAACGGCTACGCGGTATCCGGCCCCAACCGCGAGATTTACCTGCACGGCCCGGACGACGCCGAAGGGCCGGACGGTTACGTGACCGAAGTCCAGTTCCCGGTCACGAAATAATGGGGTCGGGATAAGGAGGCTGCTATGCAGGCCACTCAACGGATCACAGAGGTGCGCAGCGCGGCGGTCGATGCGCCTTTCGAGCGCGATGTCGTGGGCTGGGCGCTGGCCGGGCTGAACACGCTCTCCGCGCTTAACTCGACCTACGCCTTCTTCGTCCTGCTCAAGGTGGGGATCGTCGGCTGGCTGATGATGAACACCTGCGCGCCCGGCATCGCCCTGTTTGTGCTGGGCTACGCGCTCGCCAGCCCGATTATCCTGTCCGCCGCCGCCATGATGATGCTGCGCTACGGGACGGCGGGGCTGTTCACCTTCGGCTGGGAAGGGGTCAACCTGATCGCCCAGATCGGCCACATCCTCATGACGCTGGCCGTCGTCTACGTGGGCTACCGGCTGATCCGCGAGCGGCGCTGGCGCGAGATCGCCGCCGGAGTTGGAATAGGCGCGGCGCTGCTCGCCGTCTTCGCCCTCGCACAAAGCGCGTGGTTCGGCGCCCATCCGGGTATGCTGGAGATGCTGTTCAGCGGGAACTACGGCCCGCCCACCCCCTGATAGTAAACACAGGCCCGGCTTCACAACCGGGCCTGTCTCTTTTTCTGACGCCACCAGTGCCGCCACCGCTGGCGTAGACGGGAGGGCTGCGCTACGCTTGAGCCAGAGTCTTCTCAATCACAATGGGGGATAACGTGGGGTTTCTAAAGAACCTTTTCGGCGGGGGCGACCGCCAGGAACGGGCCGATTCCGGAGTGTACGTTTATGTCCGGCTGGATCGCTCAGGTGAGATCGTACAGCTCCGGCTGAACCCGCAGCACGAGTTCGTCCCGGACGACGCTCAGGGTGGTTACAAAACCTACAAGACCATCGTCGGACCGCGCTCCTTTGCCCGCGCCGAAGCGGTCTTTCACTTCGACGAGGGCCGTCACCTGACAGGTGCGGATATCGACGGCGGTGAGCTGGCCGACGAGTCGGCGTGGCAGGCTCAGCAAAGCGTCCCCAGCGGCGGGGCGGACCAAACGGCCAACCAGTAAGCCCGCAGCCGCGATCAGCGCGCGGCTCTCAGTCGTTCTCTTTCGCCCACGCCTGCCCGGCGAGGTACTGTTCGAGCGTCACGCCGTACCAGGCCGCCATCGACGCGGCATCGGGTCGATCGCCCACGTCGAGCCGGGCCGGATCATGATCGCCCGGCAGGTTGTAGCGCCCGTCGTAAAGCTGCCCGTCCGGCAAATGCGCACCAACCAGACCTTCCACGAGGCGCAGGTCGGCATGTGTCAGCCCGGTTCCACGCAGGTTGGCCGCAGCCAGATAGACTCCCTGCAAATTCGTCATGGTAAGGTTCGCGCCTTCGAGGTTCGCGCCGAAAAAATCCGCCCCTTCGAGGTCGGCCTCGCTGATATCCGCCCCACGCAGATCGGCCCGCGCCAGAACGGCCCGGCGCAGATCGGCCCCGGACAGATCGCCGCCTGACAGGTTAGCCCCGGCAAGATTGACCCCGACCAGCGTGCCATCATACAGCCAGCCATACGCCCGTATGAAAGACAGCGCATCGAGCGCCGCCTCACGGTCCGCGCTGGCAAGCTGCTTGATCATTTCGAGCTTGCGCTTGTCTTCCTGGCGCCGTGTAATGAAGCTCAAGGGGCACCTCACTTTATCTGCGCAGGTTTCAGGTCAATTCTCTACTCCAGATCGACGATCGTCGATCTGACTATATCACCAAATTCAACCTGAATGAAGGGGCTACGCCCGAATCCTGCCCGAAAGGATCGAGGCTGCCTGCCAGCCCTCTCAGCGCATGGACAGCGCGATGCGCCCCCGGTCGATTTCAACGTTCAGCACCGTCACCTCGATCACGTCCCCTACCCCCACCACGTCGTAGGGCGAGTCGACCCGCTCATTCGCCATCTCCGAGACGTGGACCAGCCCATCCTGCTTGACGCCCACGTCGACGAACGCACCGAAGTCAACCACGTTACGCACCGTCCCGCGCAGACGCATCCCCGGCCTGAGGTCCTCCATCGTGAGCACGTCCCGCCGCAGGATGGGCGGCGGCGCATCCGCGCGCGGATCGCGGCCCGGTCGTTTTAGCTCGGCAAGGATGTCACGCAGTGTGGCCTCCCCTATCCCCAGCTCCGGGGCCAGCTCCCGCGCGCCCCACGTTTCCTCAAGCTCCCGAATCTGCTGCGGGAAGTCGCGGTCGTGTATGTTGATATCGCCCAGGTCGAGCAGCCGGTCGACTGCCGGGTAGCTCTCTGGATGGACGCCCGTGTTGTCGAGCAGGTTCTCTCCGCCGGGCACGCGCAGGAAACCCGCCGCCTGCTCGAACGTTTTGGCCCCGATGCCTTTCACGCGCCTGAGCGTCTCACGGGCGGGGAAGGGTCCATACCGGTTGCGGTGCGCGACGATCCGCCCGGCCAGTGTCGGTCCCAGCCCGGCCACGTACTGGAGCAGCGCCGGGGACGCCGTGTTCACGTCGACGCCCACCGCGTTGACGACCGATTCCGTCACCCACGCCAGCGCGTCCGCCAGCGCCGTCTGGTCAACGTCGTGCTGGTACATGCCCACGCCGATGCTGCGCGGATCG
>CAZWUX010000180.1:0-3406 GCA_964637665.1 uncultured Anaerolineae bacterium | reverse complement strand
ATCGATCTTGACCAGTTCAGCCAGCGGGTCCTGCACGCGCCGGGCGATGCTCACCGCACCGCGCAGACTCACGTCCAGATCGGGCAGCTCCTCACGCGCGAGCGGGCTGGCCGAGTAGACCGACGCCCCCGTTTCGCTCGTGATCAGGTAGCGCACCTCTCGCCCACCCCGCGCCTCTATCCGGTCGATCAGCGCGGCGGCCAATTCCTCCGTCTCGCGGCTGGCCGTCCCATTGCCGACGGCGATCAGACTCACGTCATGCTGCGTGATTAGCCGATCCAGCGCATCGAGCGCCGCCTCCCACTCGCGCTGCGGCGGATGCGGGTAGATCGTCCCGGTCACGAGCACCTGCCCGGTTTCGTCGACAACGGCCAGCTTGCAGCCGGTGCGGAACCCCGGATCGACCCCCAGCACGACATGCCCTGAAATCGGCGGCACGAGCAGCAGATTGCGCAGATTCGTCGCGAACACGTCGATGGCGTGCTCATCCGCCCGCTCCTTCAGATCACGCCGGACCTCGCGCTCGATAGCCGGGCCGATCAGCCGGTGATAGGCATCCCTCGCCGCGAGGTCCAGATCGTCAGCCAGCGGCGACGCATCATCCGGCGCATAAAGCTGACCAATCCCCCTGAGGATCGGCTCGTCATACACATCAACCGAGGCGCGGAGTATTCCTTCCCCCTCACCCCGGTTGACGGCGAGCACCTGATGCGGCTTCAGGTCGCGCAGGCCGCGCTCGAAGGCGTAGTACGTCTCATACGTGCGCTTCGGATCGTCGTCCGGCGCGGCGACCGCCACCGATAACGAGCCACGATTCCACGTCAGGCGGCGGGCTGCCTCGCGGCAGCGCGCATCCTCGGCGATGACCTCCGCGACGATGTCCCTGGCCCCCTGCCACGCATCCTCCGCCGTCTCGACCTCCGGCGACAGATAGGGTTCGACGGCCTCATCGCGCGCAGATGGATCGAACACCGCCTGATCGAGAATCCACCCCGCGACCGGCTCCAGCCCACGCTCGCGCGCCATCTGCGCCCGCGTCCGCCGCCGGGGTTTGTAAGGCAGATACAGGTCCTCGACCTGCTGGAGCGTCTCGGCCTCCTCGATGGCCTCCGCCAGATCAGACGTGAGCTTGCCCTGCTCCTCGATGGAGCGCAGGACGGTCTTCTGCCGGTCGTCGAGCCTGCGCAGCGCGTCGAGCCGCGCCCGGAATTCGGCAAGCTGAACCTCGTCCAGCCCACCTGTCATCTCCTTGCGATACCGGGCGACAAAAGGGATCGTGTTGTCGTCGTCAAAGAGGCGGGTGGTGCGTTCGACGCGGGCGCGATCCAGCCCAAGCTGCTGGCTGAGCCGCCCGATGAGGTCTTTCACAGTGTCGCGGTCCTTTCAATTCTAAGTGGGGTGCAGGGAGAATATACGCTTGAGCCGCCGGATCGCTCACTGCTCCGCGCAGGGGGGATGGGCGGCCAGCGACGCAAGCTCGTACACGTTGACGACTCCATCATCGTACACCGGGGTTACGTCCGCGAAGTAGGCCAGATACGCATCGACCTCGGTCCTCACGCCGATGATCTGCTTGTGCACGACGACGTACCGGAATCCGTCTGCAAGCAGGGCTTCAGCAGACCCCACCACGTCAACCTCGCAGGCAGGCGGCTCTCCCTCCTGCCACCGGCTGAGCAGCGGATTCCCCTGGATATAATCATACGTTCCCGGCGGGGTACGAGCCGTCATCCCTTCCACGATGGGGTGCCCGTGAACGGTCTGCAAATACATGTAGTATTTGGAATCCTGGCGGCCCATCGGCAGGTCGATGATCGCCCCATCCTCCAGCGTCAGCTTGCCTTCATAGACATCCGGCACGTCGTAGTACTGGACGCGGATCGGCACAATGGCTATTTCCAGCAGCAGGAGCGCCCCGAAGGCGATGCCGAAGCCGCGCATCGGCCAGTTTCTCGCCGCAAGCCACCCCATGATGGCGTCAACACCATACCCTGCGATCACCGCCCACGCGAGCGCAAACACGAGCGTGAAGCGATGGGGATTCCGCAGCCCCTGAAAAAGCGGGTTCTGGTCGAGCAGCGCATATGGCCCGTGAAGATGCTCGTATCCCTGCCGGTTGATCACGAGGAACGTGCCCAGACTCAGCGCCCACAGCACACCCGCCACAAAAAACCAGTGCAGCTCGCGGGGCCTGCGGCGCACCAGCGCCACGAACGCCGCGACGCTGGCCGCGAGCGTCGTCATCCCTACGTAGAAGAAGCCCTCGCGCCACCGGCTGAAGTCCATGCCGAGCGCATCCGCCAGTGGGATCGGCGTCAAAGGCGTCAGACCTTTTCCCGGCAGAACGAAGCCAAGCAGGTCAGCGCCACCGGCAGGTTCATACTGCTGCACCGCGTCGAGGAAGAAATCCGTCCGAAGGTAAGGGAGATAGATCGGCGCCGCCAGCAGAAGACTCGCTGCCGCCAGCAGCCCCGCCGCTCCCCAGAACGACGCCCGCCGCCACAGCCCTTTCGTGATAGCTGCCCCGGCAGCGTATAGAGCGGCCAGAATCGCGGCCAGCACCCATATTTTCAGGTTGATGTAAGCGTTGATCGCCCCGGCAGCCGCCGCCACACCGATTAATGCCAGCACCCGGCGATCCAGACGGGGCCGCTCCGCCAGCGCCTCGAGCAGCAGCACGAGCGCCAGCAAAAACACGGGTATCCACTGGACGCTGCCCGTGTTGGGCTGGGAGAGCGCGTCCTCTAAGTGCTGGGGATAAAACGCGAAGAACGCCCCACCCGCCCACGCCGCGTATCGGTTCCCCGTCAGGTGGCGGATGAGAAGATACGTCCCTGCCGCGCTGAACCACAGCCCCAGCCACGCGTTGATCTGGTAGGCCCCCATGTCGCCGAAGACGAACGAGAGCGGCAGCCAGGTGAATATCCCCGGCCAGCGCCGGGGTTGCAGCGTGGTATCAAGCCCCTGCGGGTAAAACAGGTAAAGGGAGTGAGATGGCGGCTGGCCGTGAAACACGACCTGTTTCAGCCACCAATTCTGCCACATCGCGCTGAGGATATCGCGGTCCCAGCCGGGAAGCCGGTCCGCGAAGTACCGCAGAAGGGGCCACGTCATGATGAGGACCGCCAGCCCGAACAGCGCGAGGGCGATCCAGTCGCGCCGATCCCACTCGCCGATCAGATCGCGCAGCCACGCCAGCCGGGCTGCTTTCTCGTTCGCAGGCATTTCCGAGTGCATGTCCGGCACGTGCGTGTGCCGGGCGTCAGCCTGCATCGCCGCCCAGTCGAGTTTCTTCGTCAGGTGATGACCCCGCGAGGGGAAGCTGCCCGGTTTTGAGCGAGGCCGACGGTGGCGTTGGGGGGGCGCACCCCCCATTGAGGCGTAGCCCCCACGACGGGGGGGTGGG
>CAZWUX010000179.1:0-9328 GCA_964637665.1 uncultured Anaerolineae bacterium | reverse complement strand
CCATCCTGCTGCGCCTCATAGAGTCGCCGCAAGCGCCGCTGGCCGCCGACCAGTCGCCTTCCGCGAGGAGACCCTCCCAGGGCAGACCGGCCTCCTCGAGCGTGTCGCGCCAGCCCTGCTGCCGCTGCTGGGACTCCCACCACGTGAGGGGGCCGGTGATCAGGCCGACGCGGGTGTAGCCCTGATCGAGCAGGTGCCCGGTCGCCAGCCGCCCGCCCATGTAGTTATCGACGGCGACGACGGTCGTCTCGGCGCGCGGCTCCATGTTGAGAAAGACGACGGGCGTGGCGAGGTCGCAGACCTGCGCGCACAGCCAGTCGCGGTTGTTCTCGTGTTCGGGCACGGCCCAGATGATGCCGTCCACCTGACGGGAGAGCAGGTTGTCGAGGATGTCCTGCTGGACCTCGCGGCGGGTCTCCAGACTGTGCATCAGGCTGACGAGCAGCGAATAGCCGAGTTCGGCGGCCTGACGCTCGATGCCGACGAGCGTGCTGGAAGGGCCGAAATACTCAAGGCCGAAGCCGACGATGCCCAGCGTGTGGCTCTCGCCCTGAATCAGGCTGCGGGCGACGGCGCTGGGGCGGTAGCCGAGGTCGTCGATGATCTGCTGGACGCGCTGGCGGGTCTGGGAGGAAACGTCGGGGCGGTCGTTGAGCACGCGTGAGACGGTCATCGCCGACACACCGGCGACCTCGGCTACTTCCCGGATGGTGACTTTCTTCATAAAGAATGCCCTGATATCAGTAAGAATTATGGCAAAGTCCGTCGAACGCACAGGCAGGAAAACGTCGTACGGCTGTGCGCCGATGTGGCATCACCTGCAATGGAATGAAGTTTGTGAATGTACGCTGCATGAGATACTACCGTAAGATGGCATCTGTTGGCCATCCGACCATCATGCTCGGCGGGTCGAGCCGGGTAAATCCGCTCGCTGGAAATGTGCCAGGCTGCGCTGGCCGCAGGCAAACATGATGATGGGGCGGCGGGGCTGCCGCCACCCCGAAAAAAACAACCGCTGCGGCGGTGACGCTTACTCGACGCCGCTCAGGTCCAGCAGATGGCCGGTGAAAAGCCGCTCGCGCTTCTCCTCGACGCTGACCAGCAGATAAGGCGCTCCCACGTCCGGCGGGACCGGGGACTGCGTCTCGACCTCGACCGTCTCCTCCGATCCGGCTATCGGAACCTCGACTAAGTCGGGACTGATCCACGCGCTGTACACGATCCCGTCGTCACCGAGCACGGGCGGCCTGCCGATGTGCACCAGCGTGCCGTATTCGCCCGGATTGTAGATCGTCCAGTTGAAGGTGAAGCCCTCGTCGGTGCGGGTCGCATCCACCAGCGTCAGCTCGCACTTGTTCAGCGCGATGATGGGATCGTGCAAGGGCTGCACGTCGACTTCGAGCGTCGACGAGGCGGCGGGGTAGGTCAGGTCCGAGGCGACCTGCGACAGGTCGACCTCAAGCTCGCCCTTGTACTCGCTCTCGCCTTTGGCGTAGTAGTCGTAATCCCCCAGAATGAAGCGGTAGGGGATGGTCAGGGTGCTGCCGCTCACGTCCCCGGCATCACATTCCACATAGAGAGTCTGAACCTCGCCCTGTTTGTTGAGATATCCGCGCATCTGGAAACCAGGCGGGAGGTAATGGCCGCCCGTGCTGACCTGCACCGTGCTGCACGCGCCCCCACCGCTCAAATCGAGGGAGTCGCCCTCCTCGACGGTGGCCTCCATCATGCTCCAGCCGCCGGAGTCGTTGCGGGCCGCGAACTCGATGCGGACGCCGCCGCCGGATTCGGCGACGTTGATCGGGATGAGCGCCCAGCCCTCGACGGCCTCAGGGGTGGGCGTCGAGGCAGCAGCGCCCCCACTTCCGCCTCCGCCGCAACCGGCGGCGGTGGCGGCGACCACCAGCAGCAGAAGCGCGATTACACATTTCTTTGACATCTAGAACTCCTCCTCCTGTGTGGGGGTGAGTCTCATACCGGAGTCACGGACGCTTCACTTCGACGATGCGCTCGCCGGGGCCGCTCTGGCCCCGTCGTCATCCTCTGCTGCCACCACCGCGCCTCTGTGACCGTTCTCACGCGCGGAGCGCTTCGCCATGACGATCCGCCGCTTCTTGCTTTCGGTGAAGAGGCTCTGGATGCCGATGAATACGAGCGTCAACACGCCGATGGCGATGCGGGTCCACCACGAACTCAGCTTGCCGTTGAACATGATGAGCACCTGAATCAGGCCGTTGATCAACACGCCGAACAGCGTGCCGAACACGAAGCCCGATCCGCCTTCCAGCACCGTGCCGCCCATCACGACCGAGGCAATGGCGTTCAGCTCCAGCATGTTGGCGTAGAGGCCGTAGCCGGAGAGCAGGTAGAAGCTGAACACGATCCCGGCCAGCGCCGAGCAGAAGCCGCTGAGCGTGTAGACCAGAATCTTCGTGCGGGCGACGGGCAGGCCCATCATCAGGGCGGATTCCTCGTTGCCGCCAATCGCGTAGACGGTGCGTCCGAACCGCGTGAAGCGGGCCAGATAGATGGCGACCAGCAGGACGGTCAGCGCGATGGCCGTGTTGATCGTAATGTAGGCCCGCTCGAAGAAGGGCAGGGCGATCCGCGCCAGCGACATCTGCCGGTAGAACTCGTTCGTGATCGTGATGCCCGACAGGCTGATGAAGAAGCACGAGCCGCGGGCGATGAACAAACCCGCCAGCGTCACGATGAAGGGCTGTACGTTGAAGTAGTGGATGATGGCACCCATCGCCGCGCCCATCGCGGCCCCCATCAGCAGCATCAGCCCGATGACCACGAACGGGTTCCAGCCCTGAAATTCCAGCAGGGAGGCGGACGCGACCGTCGTCAGCGCGATGACGGCCCCCACCGAGAGGTCGATGCCGCCCGACAGGATCACGAACGTCATGCCTATCGAGGTGATCAGCAGGAAGGCGTTGTCGTCCAGAAGGTTGAGGAACACCTGCGGCTGACGCATCCCCCGGTAGGATATCGCACCATAGCCGTAGCCGATGATGAACAGCAGGATGGTCACCAGCAGCGGTACGTAGCGGCGATCGATCTTCACCTTTGACATCAGGGACATCATGTCTGCGGCCCTTTCTGGACGGCTAATCCACCTGCACCCTCGAAGAGCTTTCCTATCATCCCTCGCACCTGATCGGAGTAGACGAGGACGACGATCAGCACGACCAACCCCTTCACGGCGTAGGCGGCCATCGCCGGGACGCCGAGCGCGTACATCGTCGTGGTGGTGGCCTGAATGACGAGCGCGCCGATGATGCTCGCCATCAGGGAGAAGCGCCCGCCCGTCATCAGCGTGCCGCCGAAGACGACGGCGAGGATGGCGTCAAGCTCGGTGTACAGCCCGGCGTTGTTCGCGTCGGCGCTCTGGACGTTGGAGCTGTAGATCAGCCCGCCGATCCCGGCGCAGAATCCGCAGAACGCATAGGCCAGCAGCTTGACGTTCTTCTCGTTGATGCCGCTGTAGAGGCTGGCGGTCGAGTTGATGCCCACCGACTCGATGAACAGCCCGATGGCGGTCTTTCTCGTGATCAACCACGCGATCAGGTAGACGACTATCACGATAAAGACCGTGAAAGGCAGGCCGAGCAGGAAGCCGTTTCCGATGAAATAGTAAGGCGTATAGTACACGGTGATGATCTGGCCGTGCGTGATCAACTGGGCGATGCCCCGCCCAGCGACCATCAGCACGAGCGTGGCGACCATCGGCTGGATGTTGATCCGCGAGACGAGAAACCCGTTCCAGAGGCCGCACAGCGTGGCGACCCCCAGCGCGGCCAGAATGAGCAGCCACATGGGCGTGTAGGTCACGTCCTGCACGAGCTGGTCGGAGGCGATCAGCTCGCGAGCGAGCGCCGGGTTGATCAGCACGGTCGCCGTCGCGGCGGAGATGGCGATCACCGCCCCGACGGACAGGTCGACGCCGCCGGTAGCGATGACCAGCGTCATGCCGATGGCGAGCAGCGCCAGCACCGAGCCGCGATTCAGAATGTCGATCAGGCTGCCGAAAAGGTGGCCGTCCTTGATCTGAATCTGGAAGAAACCCGGCGTGAAGATCGCGTTAAAGAGCATAATCAGCGCCAGAATGACGACCGGCCACAGCACTTTATTGTCGCGCAGGCGCCTCCACAGCATTTCTGAGTTGGACATGCCTAACCTCCAATGGCGTGCATGATGGTGTGTTCGTCAACCTCACCGGAGAGTTCGGCAACCTTCTCCCGATCCCTGAGGACGACGATCCGGTGGCTGCACCGCAGCACTTCCTCAAGCTCGGAGGAGATAAACACGCAGGCTTTCCCCTCCTCCGCGAGCAAAAGAACCAGCTTTTGTATCTCGGCTTTCGTGCCCACGTCGATACCGCGTGTTGGCTCGTCCATGATCAGGACCTCTGGATTCGTAGCGAGCGCGCGGGCGAGGATGACTTTTTGCTGGTTGCCGCCGCTGAGGTTGCCGACTTCTTGCTCGGCGGACGGCGTCACGATGTTCAGCGCCTTGATATACTGATCGGCGATCTCGTTCTGCTTCTGCTTGCTGAGGAAGTTGAACCAGCCGTTGTTGGCCTGAAGGGCGAGGATGATGTTCTCGCGGACGGTCAGGTCTTCGAGGATGCCCGCGTCCTTGCGGTCCTCCGGGCACAGCGCGACGCCCCGCTCGATGGAGGCCAGCGGGGAGAACCGGCGGGCGACCTTGCCGTCGACCTTGAGCGTGCCGTGATCGGGCTTCTCGACGCCGTACAATAACTGGGCGATCTCGGTGCGGCCCGATCCCAGCAGCCCGGCGAAGCCGACGACCTCCCCGGCTTGCAGCTCCAGGTCGAACGGCTCGATAGAGCCGCTCTGAGCCAGCCCGTCGGCCTCAAGGAGAAGCTCGCCGCTCTTGCCGCTGCGGAGCTTGATGGCGGTCATCTCGTCAAACTCGCTGAGGCTGCGGCCAATCATCTTGGCGATCAGCTCAAAGCGCGGCAGGCTGTCCGTCTCGAACGTGCCGACCAGCTTCCCGTTGCGCAGGACCGTGATCCGGTCTGCGACTTCGTAAACCTGATCGATAAAATGGGTAATGAAGACGATGGCGACGCCCTCGCTCTTGAGCTTGCGCATCACCTGGAACAACGTCGCGGTTTCGCTGGCGTCGAGGCTGGACGTTGGCTCGTCCAGAATGAGGATCTGGGCCGACGAAATCACCAGCGCCCGCGCGATGGCGGCCAACTGCTGGATGGCGACCGGATAGGACTCCAGCGTGTGCGTCACATCGACATCGATATCCAACCGCTGACGGAGAATCTCTCTGGCCTGGGTGTTGAGCGTGGACCAGTCGATGTTCCTCAGCTTGCGGGGTTCATGCCCGATTAATATGTTCTCCGCTAACGTCAGGTTGGGGCACAGATTTATTTCCTGGTATACTGTGCTAATTCCAAGCTGCTGAGCGTGCTGGGGTGACCTGACCGTCACTTCCTTGCCATTGAGCTTAATGACGCCCGTGTCGGCGCGCTCGACGCCGGTCAGCACCTTGATGAGGGTAGATTTCCCGGCACCGTTCTCGCCCATGATGGCGTGAATCTCGCCGCGCCTCAGAAAGAAGTCCACCTGCGCTAAGGCCTGCACACCCGGAAAGGCCTTGTCGATGTTGATCATTTCTACAACGTAGTTGTTGGGGTCCGGCATAGTCCACCTCGGTAGCCCCCGGATGGGGGATAGCTAACTCTGTTAAGAACCCCTCAGTTTTGGTGGGAGGAGCGGCGCCATCCCAGCGCCGCTCCTCGGCTCGTTTCTACAGGATCAGATGCGTGATCTCCCGGTTCTGTAGAAGCGTATGGGTCACGCGTTAGTACTGGCGCTCAGGCAGAAGCTCTTCTGCATTATCAGGATAGTAGACGCTTTCCTCAGAGGGCACCCATTTGGGAACCTCTTCGCCGTTGACGACCTTCAGGGCCAGCTCGTAGAACTGCGGACCAAGAAGCGGGTTGCACTCGACGGTCACGTTCAGGTCGCCGTCGATCATCGCCTCGAACGCGCCGCGAACGGCGTCGATGGAGACGATCTTGATGTCCTCACCGGGGTCCAGACCGTATTCCTTGATGGCCTGAATCGCGCCGATCGCCATGTCGTCGTTGTGGGCGTACAGGGCGTCGATCTCGTCGCCGTAGTTCTTGAGGAAGGCCTCCATAACCTCTTTGCCGAGGTCGCGGGTGAAGTCGCCGGACTGCGAGTCGATGATCTCGATGTCGGGGTACTCTTCCAGAATTTCGCGGAACCCCTTGGCGCGGTCGTTGGCCGGGGCGGAACCTACCGTGCCGACCAGCTCAACCACCTTGCCCTCACCGTCCAGCAGCTCGACCATCTCGCGGCCAGCCTTGCGGCCCTCTTCGACGAAGTCGGAGCCAAGATAGGTGACGTACAGGTCTTCGGGAACGTCCGCCCGGCGGTCAACGAGGATGATGGGGATGCCCGCATCCTTGGCCTCCTGGAAGACGGTCTCCCAGCCTGTCTCAACCACCGGGGGGATGCCGATCACATCCACGCCCTGGGCGATGAACGTGCGGATCGCCTTGATCTGGTTTTCCTGCTGCTGCTGGGCATCGGAGAAGTACAGCTCGATCCCCAGCTCATCCGCCGTCTCCTTGATGGAGGCGGTGTTGGCGGTGCGCCACTCGCTCTCAGCGCCGATCTGAGCGTAGCCTACGACCAGGTCTTCGTAGGTCTTCATGCCCGTTTCTTCCGCGGCGGGGGCTGCCTCTTCCTCCGCCGGGGCTTCTTCCTCGACGGCGGGGGCTGCCGCGCCGCCGCAGGCGGTCAGGATCATGGCCGCCACGAGCACCAACGTGATCAGAAATAGGATTTTTGTCTTTTTCATTTCTTATTCTCCTTCTGTTCCTCTAGGAAAGAAGTCTGCTATGGGTCATCTATTCTCTCCTTCTATCTATCTGCGCCTCCTTGAGAGAACGGCTGTCGTGCCGCGCGCATTTCCCGGGAAGAAATGCATTTTTTTCCGGTGATGCCGACTGATGTGTCAGATGAGCGGTGGTAAGCTGCAACCGTTCGATGATGGGGTCGGGCGCGTATCGATTCAGGCGGTACGCACCCTGCCGGTGGCGATTGGGAAGCCGGGTGTCGTCTGGTTTGAAGGCTCGAACTTCTATCAGTACCGGTGAGAGGAGAGTAAAAAACTACCTGCCCGATTCGTCGCCCAGGGGGAGGTGCAGAGGGGTCGTGAGTCAGGGCGATGTTTAGTTTGCCCCGGCGACAGGTTGAAAGCCGACGTGAGTTCAGGCTTAAAACTCGTATGTTACCGATATCGGTAACGGTAACGGCCCAGTTAACGCTATCATATCATAGATCGATGAGCGGTGTCAATCATCTTCTGGCCGGATGCGCCGATCCGCCTGTGGCGGTGGGGACGAGCGCGCCGGGAGACGCATCACCCCCCGGTGAGGCGACCGTCGCCATCCCCCGAAAAGGCGGCGCAGCGGCCCGGCGCAGTTCATTCCCCTGATCTCCGATTCGTTATGCCATTCGCTTTCTCAGAATGGCGTGCATCGCGACCGAGATGGTCAGGATGACGCCGTAGATCAGCTTGGTCCAGAAACCGGTCAGGCCGATGGCGACGATGCCCGCCTCGATGGAGCCGATGATGAAACAGGCAATGAACGTGCCGAAGATGGTGCCCGTGCCGCCGAACACCGACGTGCCGCCGAGGAACACCGAGGCCAGCGTGGTGAGCAGGTAGCCATCGCCCAGCGTGGTGAAGAAGTTGCTGACGTGCAGGCTGGCGAGCAGGCCGCTGAACGACGCCGCGAGGCCGACCAGCACGAACACCAGGATGCGCGTGCGGGACACGTTAACGCCCATCAGGCGGGCGCTGTTCACGTTGTCGCCGATCAGGTAGACGTGCGCGCCGAAGCGGTGGCGGTTCAACAGGAACCACATGCCGACCGTGAGCAGCACGAACCACACCATCTGAACGGGCCAGTAGCCCCCGATCTTGCCGACGAGCGCCTGCGCGAGAAACGTCTTTTTCGGCTCGACCAGCGTGGCGGACGAGCTGCCCTCGCGCAGGACGAGCACGACGCCGCGCCAGAAGAACTGCGTGCCGATGGTCGCGATCAGGGAGGGGATGCCGATCTTGACGACGATCAGGCCGTTCATCAGCCCGGCGAACGCGCCGATGGCGAGACAGGCCAGAAAGCCGAGCCACACGCTCTCGGTGGCGTTGTAAACGGCCAGAAACGCGACGGTGCCGATCGCCATGATGGACGGGAACGAGAGGTCCATCTCACCCGCGATGACGGCCAGCGTCAGGGGCAGCGCGATGATGCCGAACAGCGGCACGGTTGCCATGAAGGCGGCGTAAATCTTGGGGGAGAGGAACGTGTCAGGCGCGAAGGCGATGAAAATGCCCCAGATCGTCAGGAAGACGGCCAGAATACCCAACTGGAGCGCGTTGTTGCGGGCGAATTTGGCGAGATTCACCTGCCTCAGACCGCTTCCCTGAACGGCCTGCGCCGGTTCGTCCGTGCGAGATGCCATCTGGACTCTATCCTTTCAGTCGTGCGCTCAGCTCAGGCTGCCTGTCTGCGCGACGTGGTACATTTTCTCCATGAGGTCGTCGAGCGTGATGTCCCTCGTCATGAACTCCCCGGCGACCGATCCGCGGTCGAGCACGACGACGCGGTCGGACACCTCGTAGACGTGGAACACGTTGTGGTCGATGAAGATAGCGGATTTCCCGGCGGCGCGAATCTGGCGCACGAAATCGAGCAGCTTGCGGGTTTCCTGCAAGGCGAGCCCCATCGTCGGCTCGTCGAGGATGATCAGCTCGGCGTCGAAGTAAAGCGCCCGCACGATGGCGACACCCTGCTTCTCGCCGCCCGAAAACGACGTGATCAGCGAATCGGGGGAGACGGCGGACGAGGTGAACCCCATCGACTCGCGCATCAGGCGGTTGGTCTCCTCGTGCATCTTCTTCACGTCCAGAAAGCCCATGACCGTCGTCAGCTCGCGCCCGATGAAGATGTTGCGCCACAGGGATTGAAGCTCCGCCAGCGCACGCTCCTGGTAGACCGTCTCGACGCCGAGCGCGCGGGCTTTCGGGACCGTCAGGTTGCTCACCGGCTGGCCGTGGAAGAGCATCTCGCCGTCGTCGGGCTGGTGGTAGCCGGTGACGATCTTGATCAGGGTGGATTTGCCCGCGCCGTTGTCGCCCAGCAGGCCGACGATCTCATTTTCGCCGACCCGGAAATTCACGTCGACCAGCGCCTGGACATGGCCGAACGCACCGGGGAAACGGTCCGCAAGCTGAACGGCGG
>CAZWUX010000178.1:0-9385 GCA_964637665.1 uncultured Anaerolineae bacterium | reverse complement strand
CAGGGTGTTTCCTAAAGAGACATACTTAAAGGATCTGAGCCGCGAGTGGGAGAACGACCTTCACGCCTCATTCTCATTCGCTTCCAGATCGGCCAGCATCGCTCCGACCGCCGAGCGCAGTCTGGGGACATCCTCTACCGCAGCCCAGAGCAAGCGCACGGCAACCCGATCATAGTTATGGGCCAGAAAGTCCCGGAAGTTAATCAACTGCCGCCAGTCAATTTCCGGTATCTCATCGCGAAGAGACCGGGGAAGCCGTTTCGCGATCTCGCCGATGATCTCGTAGCTGCGAATCACAGCCTTCTGTGTTTTAACATCCGCGAAAAAGACCTGCTGCCCGTCTTCTGTAAAAGCCGCGATGTCATCCAGTTCTCGAAGCAGGTCTTTCACATAATCGACGGCGCGCTTGTTGCTCACAGGGCCACCGCATCCTGCCGGATACGGCTCAGAAAGCGCTCGTCGGGCGTCTCATCGGAGATGAGGCTCACCTCACAGCCCAGCAGCCCTTTCATATCCAGCCACAGACCGACCAGGTCGAAGATGCTCACGCCCTCCTGCACCGTCACAAGAAAATCAACGTCGCTTTCAGGCCCGGACTCTCCCCGTGCAACACTCCCCACGACCCGCACGTTCGAGGCACCGTACTTCGCTGCCAGCTCCAATATCTCCTCACGCCGGGCGCGAAGGTCCTCCAAACCTGGCGTTTGTTTCTGCGCTTCAGACATCGCTCTCATCCTTTAGTGACTTAACAGATTCTTGCTGCTTCAGTACACTCGGCGAGTGATCCATCTCGGAACTGTGGAAACAACATCCGGCCTGTGAGAGCATCGACCCCCCGGCCTGCCGACCCTGACAACCGCTCAGACCCTCGCTCCGGCGGACGAGTGGTTCATTCACAGACTGTGGTTTACTTGGCACTCTGCACTTGGCACTCGGCACTGATCGACTAATCCACGATCAACTCCGCTATCGACCGGAACACCTTGATCAGCTTCACGCGCCTGTCGAGCGGCAGCCCGGAGAGCCAGTCCGCCAGCCCGCCGACCATCGCGTCGTACTCCGCGCGCGGGTCGCGCACCGGGTAGCCCGCCAGGTAGAGCACGAGTTCAAGCTGCACGTCGAACGCCTGCGCCAGCGCGATGCACACCTCCATGCCCGGCGGGTCGCCGCGCATGATCTGGCTGATGCGCCCCTCCGACAGCCCGGCCTTGATGCTCGTCTCGCGCATCGACCAGCCGCGCGCCTTCATCTGCTCCTTCAACCACTGCTGGAATTCCTCGGTCGCGCCGGTGGGCAGCATGGGTCTCCTCCTCCGGTCGATAACGCATCACAGGCCGCTGTTTACTATGCTATCCGGTTTATAGTGCGCTTAGTTGTACATATATAGATAATAGATTATTGACATCGGGGCGCAAATGTGCTATCCTGACGGCGAGAGGGGCCGTTTTTTGTGCGATGGATTACACGCCCGGCTGCCGGGATTTGTTGGTATGGTGAGTGTACGACGGTCGCCGTAACGGTAGGAGGGATGTTCAAAATGACGGAACGGGAACGCGTGACGCTGGCGCTGCTGATCGCAGCGGTGGTGGTGCTTCTCTCGCCGACGTGGCGGGAGCGTCTGGCAGCGGGCCGCCGGTCGGCGCGGGCCGGGGATCGACGGCCTCCGCTGGCGGTGGTCGGGCGGGCCGCCTAGAACTTACCCGGATTTTTCTTCCCAGCGCAGGAGAGCATAACCATGTCACGGACCATTTATCTGCGGGATGCAGACGGCAACCTGATTAAGATGCACGAGAAAGTGTATAAGGAGGAGGTCCTGTTCCAGCGGATGCTGGCCGAGGCGGCGGAACTCCTGCCCGGCGACCAGATCAACCCGGATGCGCCGCGCCGCTGGCTGCTCGTCGCGCGCGAAGTGGCCGTTCCCGGCACCGGGGCGGGGGGCCACCTGTCGCTCGATCACCTGTTTCTCGATCAGGACGGCGTGCCGACCTTCGTCGAGGTCAAGCGCAGCGCGGACACCCGTCTGCGGCGGGAGGTCGTCGGCCAGATGCTCGACTACGCCGCCAACGCGACCGTCTACTGGCCCGTCGGCTTCATCCGCGAGCGGTTCTATGCGTGGTGCGACACCTACAATCTCGACCCCGCCGAGCAGCTAGACGCCATGCTCGAAGGGGACATGACCGAGGAGCGCTTCTGGGAGGCGGTGCATACCAATCTGCTCGCCGGGAAGGTCCGATTATTGTTCGTGGCGGACATCATCCCGCCGGAGCTTCAGCGCATCATCGAGTTTCTCAACGAGCGCATGGACCCGACTGAAGTGCTCGGCGTGGAGATCCGGCGCTACGTTGGCGGCGATATGGAGTCATTTATCCCCAGCGTTATCGGGCGGACGGCGGAGGCGCAGGCCACGAAGTCGGCGGGTCCCTCCCACCAGTGGGACGAGGAATCGTTCTTCGTTGACCTGGCCGAGAGGCAGGGCGAGGCCGACGTGTGGGTAGCGCGGCAAATGCTCGACTGGGCGCGCCAGCGGAAGCTAAACATCTGGTGGGGGCGCGGAAAGACAATCGGCTCTGCTGTCCCACAGTTTTTCCACAATGGCGAAAAGCACTTCACTTTCGTTTTGTGGTCAAGTGGATATATCGAACTCTACTTCCAGCACATGGCAACGCGCGAGCCGTTTGGCCCGGTAGAACGCCGTCAGGAGCTAATGGATCGGCTCAACGCGATTGAGGGAGTTTTTATTCCGGCAGATGGCATCGACCGCCGCCCCAGCATCGACATGGCTCCGCTCGCCGACGAGGATCGACTGCGGGCGTTCATCGCCGTGTGGGACTGGTATCTGGACGAGATTGTGCGGTATGGTGAGTAACATTGAAGATCAGGGTGTGCAAACGATCGGGTGATGCAGTCCCCGGCCATCCAAAAACTCGGAGAAGACCGCGATGACATCCATGTCCTGGCGAGAAGAACTCAACGGCGATCCGCTGCCCTGGCTGCTGGAGCCGGACACGCCGGGCGTCCGCTATCTGGCGCTGCGCGATCTGCTCGACCTCCCGGCAGACGACCCGGAGCTGGCCGCCGCGCGGGAAGCGGCCCACGCGGAAGGGCCAATCGCGTCGATCCTGGCCGAGATGGACGAGGCGGGGTACTGGGTCAGGTCAGGGGCGGGCTACAACCCGAAGTACCGGTCGACGGTGTGGTCGATCATCATGCTGGCGCAGCTTGGGGCATCGGCGGCTCAGGATGAGCGCATCGCGCGGGCGTGCACTTACCTGCTCGATCACGCGCTGGCACCGGATGGGCGTTTCAGCGCGACGAGGAGCGGCGCGCCTTCCGGCAACATCGATTGTTTGCAGGGCAACCTGTGCGCGGCGCTGGTCGATCTGGGTTACGAGGATCGCCGTGTGGAGATGGCCTACGAGTGGATGGCGCGCAGCGTCACAGGCGAAGGGGCGGCCCCGGCGGATGAGCGTGATGCGGCCATGCGTTTCTACGCGTCGCATAACTGTGGGCCGGGGTTCGCCTGCGCGTATAACGACAGACTGCCCTGCGCCTGGGGCGCGGTCAAGGTGATGCTGGCCTTCAGCAAGTGGCCCGCCGAACGACGCACCCCGCTAATCGAACGGGCCATCGAGCAGGGCGTGGATTTCCTGTTCAGCGCGGACCCGGCGGAAGCCACCTATCCGGCGAGGAATAACGGCAAACCGAGCCGGAACTGGTGGAAGTTCAGCTTCCCGGTGTTCTACGTCGCCGACCTGCTGCAGAACGTGGAGGCGCTGGTCGGGTTGGGCTGCGGCGGCGACGCCCGGCTGGCTAAGGCGCTCGACATCGTCCGCGAGAAGCAGGACGACGAGGGACGCTGGCCGCTGGAATACGATGCCTATATTGGCAAGACGTGGGTGGACATCGGGCCGAAGAGGCAGCCCAACAAATGGGTGACGCTGCGCGCACTGCGGGTGCTGAAGGGAATCGCCCCGGAGGCAGCGGGGTATCAGCCTTAATCACCGTCTGCCCGATACCTTTGTGGATACCGAATAAGGGAAACGATGGGAACGCTCGAAGACTACTCAAAAATCCGCCGCAAAGAACGCAGCAAAGACGATGCGTGGATCAGGGCTTTTCTGGCGCGCGCCGGATTCGGCACGATGGCAACCGCACAGGACGGGCAGCCCTTTCTGGTCACGCGCAATTTCGCCTACGACGAGGCCGCCCACGCCATTTACATGCACGGGGCGAAGAAGGGACGCACATACGATCGCGCAAAGGAAGCTCCGCAGGTTTGTTTCAGCGCAAGCGAGATGGGCCGCCTGCTCCCCGCGAAGCGCGCCATGAATTTCGGTACGGAGTTCGGCGGGGTGGTTGTCTTCGGGCGGCTTCGTGTGGTCGAAGACCCCGATGAGGCCAAACATGGTCTGCAACTGCTGTTGGATAAGTATTTCCCGCATCTGAAGCCGGACGTGGACTACGAACCCATCACCGACATCGACCTGAACGTCACGGCTGTGCTGCGAATCGACATCGCGAGCTGGAGCGGCAAAGAGAAAAAAGCGCCTGGGGATTTCCCCGGCGCGTTCACCTTCGACGACCTAAAGGCATCGGGAAGCCGTTAATCACGCTATGTATTAATATCGTTACTTACTCAGGGCGATCCGACCGGGGAAAAAGCCAGTGACGTTACCGGGCAAAGTGTTCCGCGTATTTTATCGAGACGAGGCCGGGGAATGGGCGTTCGTCGACGTGGAGGATCACGGCATCCCGCCGGAATGGCCGCTCACGCCGACGCTGGCCCGCATCGCCGCCCGGCGGGCGGTCGACATGATGCAGGAGGTGATCGTCGCCAGCGACGACGAGTACGCCTATCACCTGCACCCCAACAGCGAGACGAAGCTCGCCAAATTCTGGGATTACGATTACTGGGACCTCGTGGGCCGGGACGACGAATAGGAGCGACCGGATCGTGGCGCAAGAGACGTGTCCGCACTGCGGACAGCCGCACATCAACCCGCTGACGCTGACCCCCGCCGAGCGCGACCTCTGCGAGGCGCTGCTGGCCCTCCAGCGCGGATCGCCGGTCACGACGGCGGCCATCGCCGACCGGGCGGGGTTCTCGTACAGCTACGCGGCGCAGGTTCTGCGCGGGCTGGAGAAGCGGGGCGTGGTCGAGCGCCCCTTCGGGAAGCGATCCGGCTGGGTGATGCCGCACAAAGCGCGGATCAGCCTGGCGGCGTGAGGGGGCGAATCCCTGACTTGGTGCGGATTTCGGGCCGGGATACAATGATCGGAGAGAGGCGGAAGGAGGGCGTCGTGAGCATACAGATACCGAACGAGAAGCTTGAGGCGTTCTGCCAGCGGCATCACATCCGGCGGCTGGCGCTGTTCGGCTCCGCGCTGCGCGAGGACTTCGGCCCGGAGAGCGACGTGGACGTGCTGGTTGAATTCGAGCCAGGCCACGTGCCGGATTTCTTCCGCCTGTACGACATCGAGCAGGAACTTTCGGCGCTCTTCGGCGGGCGTCCGGTTGACCTCGTGACCTACCGCGCCCTCAATCCCCATCTGCGGGAGCCGGTGCTGGCGTCGGCGCAGGTACAGTATGAGCAAGGATGACGCCGTCTATCTACGTCATATGCTGGAGCACGCCTGCAAGGTTCGGGAGTTGCTTAGCAGCGCGGACCGCGCGGCGTTCGATGCCGACGAAACGCTGCGGGTGACCGTCACCCACTGGTTGCAGGTCATCGGCGAGGCTGCCCAGCACGTTTCTGAGTCATTTCAGCTTGCCCACGTTGAAATCCCCTGGCGGGCGATGGTCGGGATGCGCAACCGAATCGTGCACGACTATCTGGGCATCGACGACGAAATCGTGTGGCAGACGGCGGCTTTCCGCATCCCGGAGCTAATTGCCCAACTGGAGGAACTGGTTCCGCCATCCGAGGCAGATTGAAGCGATCCGGCTGGGTGATGCCGCACAAAGCACGGATCAGCCTCGCGGCGTGAGGTGGAGTTTAATCTGCCTGCCGAACGGTGGTAGGATGAACGCTTAACTGGAGTAGGCGTGATGACAGAACTGGATCGGATTACCTTTGATCCCCGCATCATGAACGGGCAGGCCTGCATCCGGGGGATGCGTATTCCCGTCTCGCTGGTGGTTAACCTCGTGGCGCACGACAAGACGAATGACGACATCCTCGCGGAATATCCCGACTTGGAAGCTGAGGACATCCAGCAGGCCCTATCGCGTGCGGCGTCTTCCGATTGAGCGCGGATAACGCGCTGATCCGCGTCCAGTGGGGTCGGATCACGCTGACGGCGTGATAGACACATCACCCCCCTAGCCTGCCGACCGCCGCAGACGGTCAGAACCCCGCGTCGGCGGGCGAGCGGTTCATTCCCCCTACCCCCAGCCGAATCTAACACATATCTGACGAACCGATCCGGCCCCGCGCTGCATCTAACGCAGTGTAAGCAGGATACTGAGCAGTCAAGCAGTCAACTCACACTTGCTGGAGCAGATAAGGGAGATTCAAATGGAATTCGCAGCGTTTATGGCAAGCCCTGTTGGGCGGGGCATCCGCATCGTGGCAGGCATCGCGTTGATCGTCGTCGGGCTGATCGTGCTGAACGCCAGCACCCTCGGCGTGATTCTGGCAATCGTCGGCCTCGTGCCGCTCGTGGCGGGCATCGCCGATTTCTGCGTGTTTGCGCCGCTGTTCGGCGGGCCGTTTCAGGGGGCGAAAGCGCGGCAGGCTTCGTAGCAGCAGCGCGTAGCAGTGCTTCGCACTGCACCGGGAGTTGCTGGCGCAACTCCATCCGTTGATTATAGGGGACCGGTGTCTCGCCAGCGCCGGTCCTCCGCCTACCCCGCACTAATACGGAGAACGGCGCAGCCGTTCTCCCGGTTGAGCAAGGCAAAGCCTTGCTCAAACAGCAACTTTCCCCCCCGCTGGTTGTTTCGATTCACAGCGAAATACACAGCCCTGACCATGCGGGAGGCATGACGACCCATGAACGACTCATCTGCGGACGCCCCGGCGCTCCGGGTTGGCTCCCTCGGCGCGCTGATGGTGATCGTCGGCACGCTGTTTTCCGGGCCGCTCGGATTTCTCGTCATCTCGGCCACCGCGCCCCAGCCCGCGTGGAGCGGGCCCTCGGTCTACGCGGTCCACTACCACTTCATCCAGACGGTTCCCTTCTACTTCGGCTTCCTGCTGATCCCCGGCAGCATCCTGATCGTCGCGTCGATCTACCGGCTGGCCGCCGGGAAAACGTGGGCGCTGCTGGCCCTGATTTTCACCGCCATCGGCGGCGCGTTCATCTTCTTCAACTACTTCATGCAGACGACGTACCTGCCCGCGCTGGTCCGAGATTACTCCCCGGCGCTCGACCCGCTCATCACGGCGTTCGCGGTCGCCAACCCGGCGTCGATTTTCTGGGCGATCGAGATGTGGGGCTACGGATTCATCGGCGTTGGGACGTGGCTGGCGGCGCGCTTCTTCGCGGATCGGGGCGTCGAGCGGGCGGCGCGGATCGCGTTCGTGGTCAACGGCGTCCTGAGCGTCTTCGGGGCGCTGTGGACCTCGTTCGACCTCGCGTGGGTGCTCTCCCCGGCGGGGCTGGCGGCCTATACGGGGTGGAACGTCGTGTACGTCGTGCTGGCCGCGCTGACCTTCGCCGCGCTGCGGCGCAGGCGGGAGGCGGTCCGGGCCGCATGAGACCACCCTGCCCCGATGAGAACATCGACCCCAGCCTGCCGACCCCGACAGACGGTCAGACCGCCGCTCCGGCGGATGAGCAGTTCATCCACAGTCCCCAACTCGTAACTGGCAACTCGTAACTCGTAACTGAAAAACCGGAACCCCCGCGCAGCGCCCTGCGTACTGGTGGATGGAGGCGGCGAGTGTCCGCCTTCCATTTGGTTGATGGCAACGCACAAAAGGACTGAGCCGGAATGAATACGCCGCTTTTTCGGATCGTGGCCGTCGGGCTGCTGCTGATCTTCATCTTCGCGTCGGGCGTCGCGCTGAGCCGCATCGGCAGGCCGATCAACACCGCCCTGCTGACCGTCCACAAGCTGATCGTCGTGGGCACGATCGTCTTTCTGGGCGTGATCGCGCACCGGGCCAACCAGGCCGCCCCGCTGACCGCCGTCGAGCTGGCCGTCGTGGTTATCACCGCCGTGTTGTTCCTCGCGATGATCGCGTCGGGCGGCATGTTGAGCGTGGAGAAGCCCGCCCCGGCGGTCGTGCTGCGGCTGCACCAGATCGTGCCGTTCCTGGCCGTGCTGGCGACCGGCGGCACGCTGTACACAGTGCTGGCGCGCGTGTAGGTCAATACTGCGTGTTGACCACCGGGAGTTGGCGGAGCCAACTCCACTGATACGATCAGGGTGGATGCCCTGCTCCGGGCCGTGGAGCAGGGTTTTGTCTGCCGGGCGGTGGTCGGCAGGCCGGGGTTGCGATGTGCTGTCCCGGCGGATCGTCGGCATCTCGCAGGTCACGG
Source organism: uncultured Anaerolineae bacterium (assembly GCA_964637665.1). Classification (GTDB taxonomy): domain Bacteria; phylum Chloroflexota; class Anaerolineae; order Aggregatilineales; family UBA3940; genus CAZWUX01. Next base: position 895 of record CAZWUX010000178.1, on the reverse strand, counting down.
CACCGGGTTTTTGTGCTATAACAGGGCCAGTCTGAACCCTCAGTGAAAGCCCGGAACCGTGGACGCCTCTCTGCTCGCCATCCTGCTCGCGCTCGCCGCCGCCGCCGCATGGGGGACCGGCGACTTTACCGGGGGGCTGGCCTCCCGCCGCGTGGACGCCTTCCGCTCGGTGCTGATCGCCTTCAGCGTGGGGCTGGTCGCGCTCCTGATCGTGGCGCTGGCCCGCGCCGAACCGCTCCCGCCGCCCGCCGATCTGGCCTGGGGGGCGCTGGCCGGGCTGGGCGGGCTGCTCGGCATCCTGTTTCTGTACCGGGGCTTCGCCGCCGGGCGAATGGGCATCGTCGCGCCCGTGTCGGCGGTGCTGACGGCGGCCATCCCGGTCGTCTTCAACGCGCTGACGGCGGGCCTGCCGGGGCGGCTCCAACTGGCGGGTTTCGGGTTCGGGCTGGCGGGCGTCTGGCTGCTCTCCCGCCCGGAGGGATCGGGGGGCCGCCCGGAGGGGCTGGGCCTCGCCGTGCTGGCCGGGGTGGGATTCGCGGGCTTCTTCATCGCGCTGGGGCAGGTCGGGGAGACTGCCGTGTTCTGGCCGCTGGTCGCCGGGCGGGTGGCCGCCTGCGCGGGGTTGGCCGCCTATATGCTGGCGGCGCGCCGCCCCATGTCGCCCCGCGATGCGCCGCTGGGCCTGCTGGTTCCGGCGGGCGCGCTCGACGCGGCGGGCAACCTGTTCTTCCTGCTCGCCATCCAGCTTGGTCGGCTCGACGTGACGGCGGTGCTCGGCTCGCTCTACCCGGCGGTCACGGTGCTGCTGGCGTGGCTGGTGCTCAGGGAGCGGATGACGCGCCTTCAGGTGGCCGGAGTGGGCGCGGCGGTCGCGGCGATTGTGCTGATTACGCTG
>CAZWUX010000177.1:0-9404 GCA_964637665.1 uncultured Anaerolineae bacterium | reverse complement strand
GCCGCACCTTCTTGTAGGGCGCGACTCGCTCCGTGACAAACGCAATAAGTTCATCCGGCCCCACATCATCCTTGCGCACGACGAACGCCCTGGGTGCCTCCCCCAGTTCGGGGTCGGCGACGGGCACGACGGCGGCGTCCTGCACCGCCGGATGCGACACGAGCACGGCCTCGAGCTCGGCGGGCGCGACCTGAAAGCCCTTGACCTTGATCATCTCTTTCAGCCGGTCGACGATGCGCAGATAGCGGTCGTCATCCATCGTGCCAATGTCACCCGTCCGCAGCCAGCCGCCCTCGCGGATCGCGTCGGCGGTCGCGTCAGATCGCCCCAGATAGCCAGACATGACCTGCGGGCCGCGTATCCACACCTCACCCGGCTGTCCCGGCGGGCTTTCCTCCCCGCTCTCCGGGTCGACGATGCGGCAGGAAGTGCCGGGCAGCGGCAGGCCCACCGCACCCCGCCGCACCGCATTCTCCGGGTTGATGTGCGTTACCGGGCTGGCCTCCGTCAGACCATAGCCCTGTTTGACGATACAGCCCAGCCGCTCCGCGCAGTCGGCGGCACTCTCCGCCCCAAGCGGAGCGGCCCCTGACACAATGGTCCGCAGCGAGGACATATTGTATTCGTCGACCAACGGATGCTGTGCGAGGGCCATCACGACCGGCGGTACGAGCGGCGCGCGTGTGACGTGGTAGTTCTCGATCAACCCCAGAAAAGCACCGATCTCGAAGCGCGGCATGGTGACGACCGCTGCCCCGGCCCGGAGCGCCAGATTGAGCACGAAGGTCAGACCGTAGATGTGGAAGAACGGCAGCAGGCCGATCAGAATGTCGTCGGGTCCCACCGGCTCGACCGCCTCAAGCTGCGCCAGATTGGCGACCAGGTTGCGATGCGTCAGCATCACGCCTTTAGGCAGGCCGGTCGTTCCGCTTGAATAGGGCAGCGCCGCGATGTGATCCGCCGGGTGGATCGTCACGTCAGACGCAGCAGCGTCGCTGTCCAGCAGCGCCCCGAACGGCGTGCCAGCCGGCCAATCGCCGACGACGAAAACTTCCTCCACGCCGCTCAGCGAGGCAGCAGCGAAGGCCGCTTTCAGCGCGGGAGGCGCAGCCACCAGATAGCGCGCCCCGGCGTCCCTCAGCTGGTAGGCCATCTCGTCGGCGGTCAGCAGGGGGTTCAGCGGCAGCACCGCGCCGCCCGCCCGCGTCACCGCATGGAACGTCACCGCAAACTCCGGTAGATTAGGCATCGCGACGGCGAACACGTCGCCCGGCTCAAAGCCGCGCGCCGCAATCCCGGCGGCCCCCCGTTCGATCGCCTCCACGAGGTCGCGATACGTCATCACCCGCCCGGTCACTCCATCGATCAGCGCCGGGCGGTTGGCGTGTTTGTCCGCATACTCGAATACGTAAGCCGCCAGGGGCAGGTCGGGGATCGATAACCTCTCATCCAGAGTCAGCGGGTTCACCGGGCTAACCCTTCCCTTCTTTTCATCAATTTCATGGAAGGTTGACGTATGTGCTGGCGAACAAACCCACCGCGGCCAGCACGTTCCACACGGCGTGGGCGGTGATGTTGGCCTGCACCGAGCCGGTCACGGCACGCAGCAGCGATAGATAGGCCGACAGCAGCACGATCTGGATGATCGCCGCCGCCGTCTCAAACCCGGCAGCAAGGTGAACAGCGGCGAAACTCAGCGCGGTGACGGTGAACGGCAGGATGTGACGCCGCCAACTTGGGTTCTCCGGCGAGCTGTTCTTGAGCAGCGCATTGTACAGCGCCCCCCGGAACAGCAGCTCCTCCGCCACCGGCACGACCGTGCTGACGACGACCGTCGAGGCCGCGCCCAGCGCCGGTGTGCTGAACAGGTCGAGCTGAATCTGGATTTCTGCCGGCCCGAAGAACGTCACGACGACCAGCCCGACGACTACGAGGATAGGCAGCGTAATCGGCGGGACCATCCACAGCTTTATGTAGCGCGGTTTCTGCCACGCGAACCACTCGCGCCAGGTGATCAACCGCCCGGACACGAGCTGCCAGAGCCAGGGCCACACCGCCGCCAGCGTCACCGTGACGGCCCCGGCCAACGCCGCCGATGCCAGCGTCGCCCACAACAAAAACTGTGATTCGAGCAGCGCCGCCGGGTTCTCCGCCGTCTGCATCCCGCCGGACAGGATGGCGACGATCACGAAAGGCACGGCAAACACGATTTGCAGCGGCAGGTAAGCCGTGAACAACACCCCCGTCAGAAGCCAGCGCGCCCCGCGCCCCACAGGCTCAATGCCATTTTCCCCGTTGCCCTCGCCGTCGGGGGCCTTTGTCGCCTCGATTTGGGCTGTGTGCATCATTACAGGTCGAGCCTCGTCTTGGCGAATCGCAGATGGTGGATGGCCTGATCGAGGCGGCCAACGTTCCGGGGATCGTTAAACCAGCGCGACGCGCCCGAAGGATGCGGCAGAGGGACGATCATTCGGCCATCCTCGCTCTGCGTCATCTCTCCGACGACGTCAGCCAGTTTCGCTTTCGACGGGTAAAACAGGTTGATCGCCAGCCGCCCGACCGGGACGATGACCTCCGGGTCGACAAGCCGGAGTTCGGCGTCGAGCCAGGGACGGCACAACGCGCGCTCGGCGGCGGTTGGCACACGATCCCCGCTGCCGTTCGTATTATTGCCGGGAAAACACTTCGTCACGCTGGTGATATAGCACATCTCGCGGAACGTGGCCTCATCCCATCCGGCGCGGGCCAACCAGCGAAACAGCCGCCCCCCGGCATCGCCACTGAACGGCTGCCGGATGCTGTCTCCAGCCTCCGCCACGCCGGGCGCCTGCCCGATCAGCATCAGCCGGGCCGAGGCCGCCCCGGAAAAAACGGGCAGCGAATACACCGGGTGATCTGCCTCCACACAGCGGCGGCACCGCCTGAGATCGTCCTGCATGGTTTGAAGATCGATATAGTCCGCCATGTCACGAGTCTACTTGGCGATCCTGCCGAGATCAAACGCCAGGAGGGGCAGACGCCACTTGCGCAGGGAGTGTAACAGAATACGCTTACAAGTCGCGGGTAGAATGAGGTAAAATGACGTTACGAACAGCCAATCCGCCCATGCGGCTTATTATCAAGGGAGACAATTATATGTCGACGAAGCTGGAACGGTTATACGACGAATTCGGCCAGAGTCTCTGGTATGACAACATCTCTCGCGACCTGCTGGATGCGGGCGAGATCCAGTCTCTCGTCGATCAGGGTGTGCGTGGCCTGACCTCGAACCCCAGCATCTTCAAGAAGGCGATCACGAGCGGTTCTGCCTACGACGCGCAGCTTCAGGAGCTTGCCCGGCAGGACAAACCGCCGGAGGCGATCTACGAAGCCCTCGCCATCGACGATATCCGCCGCGCGGCGGACATTCTCCGCCCGGTCTACGAGACAAGCGGCGGCAAGGACGGGTTCGTCAGCCTTGAGGTGTCTCCCCTGCTCGCGCATGAGACGGAGGACACCATCGCTGAAGCCGTAAGACTGTTCGAAACGGTCAACCGCCCTAACCTGATGATCAAGATTCCGGGAACGCCGGAGGGGCTGCCCGCCATCGAAGCGTGCATCGCGAAGGGCTTGAACATCAACATCACGCTGCTGTTCAGCCGCGAGACATATAGCCAGGTCGTCGACGCCTACTTTGCAGGTCTGGGACAGCGAGCCGAGCGCGGCGAGCGCATCGACAGCATCGGGTCGGTCGCGTCCTTCTTCGTCAGCCGGGTTGATACGCTGGTCGACAACATGCTTGACGAGAAGATCGCCGGGGCCAGCGGCAGCGAGAAGGCCGAGCTTGAAAGCCTGAAAGGCAAGGCCGGGATCGCCAACGCCAAACTGGCATACCTGATCTTCAAAGAGCGGTTCAACTCCCCCCAGTGGCACGCCCTCGCGAAGAAGGGCGCGGGCCTACAGCGGGTGCTGTGGGCCAGCACCAGCACGAAGAACCCGGCCTACAGCGACGTGATGTACGTGGAGAACCTGATCGGCCCGCATACCATCAATACCGCCCCGCCTGAGACCATCGAGGCGTTCCTCGATCACGGAACGCTCGCCAACCGGCTCGACGAGGGCTACGACGAGGCCCAGCAGGTGATAGACGACCTCGCCGCGCACGGCATCGACATGGATGAGGTGACGGATCAGCTTCTCACGGAGGGTGTCGACAAGTTCGAGAAGCCGTTCAACGCGCTCATCGACGCCATCGCGGAGAAAGCCAAGACGCTGACCGCCCCCGCCGCCGACTGAGCGCCGCCCTACCCTGGAAAAAATACACAGCGCCGCGAAGTGTGCATCCTTCACGGCGCTGTGGTTTTACTCCGTCCGCTTGCACAGTCGGAGATCAACCCCTAACAAACCCCAGCATGTTCACGAGGAGAACGGCCACAACCAGCAGCAGCGTAAACAGCAGCGCGGCGGCGTTCACCCGCAGCCCGATGCGCGCGTGCCGCTCCTCATCCTCCGTCGGCGGGCGGCGTTTGAACTCGTTGCGCGCCGTCACCGCCAGAAACGTCCCGGCGGCGCTCGTGATCAGCGTCAGCCAGATAATATGCACCAGCGGCGCGAGGAAGCGTATGGGGATAAACGCCAGGAGCATAGCCAGGATCATGATCGCAGCGGACGCAATCGCCAGATAGTAGCTGTACGCCGCGAGATCGGGTGAATTCCTGTATTCGCCCATCCTACTAACCTCGTTTCATCACTCAGCCGGAACCAGTTCCTCATAGGCGGCCTGTAGAAGCAGCGCATCATCCTCCTGCGTTGGGCTTTCCCCCACGATGCGCCCTGCCACGCCGTAATCCTTGCACGCCTGCAAAAATGCCCGCCAGTCGAGGTCGGCCTCGGCCAGCATCAGGTGATTCTGCTCGCCCGCCTCGGTGTATTCGATGCCCGACATGTGCATGTGCACAGTCTGAAGCCCGTGATCGCCAAGCTCTCTCTTGATAAGCTCAAACATCCCGGCGAACTCACCATACGTGTTGAAGCTGCCATCGCCGGGCCGCGCGTGCAGATGCGCGATGTCCAGACACGGCTCGACGCCGTCGATCTCCTTGCTGAGCTGCACGACCTCCTCCAGCGAGCCGAACATGGCGCCCTTGCCCATCGTCTCAGGGCGCAACATCACGTCGACCCCTTCCTCACGCAGGATGCCGGTTAGCTCGATCAGCTTCTCCTTCGCCCGCTCGTAGACCTGCTCTGGCGGCTGCCCGTGATAAGACCCCGGATGGAAGATGATGTCCGTCGCCCCGGCGAGATAGCCCTTCCGCGCGGCGGCCAGCAGCCGCCCGTCGCTGGCCTTCATCTTTTCCGCCGTCTGGCTGTTCAGGTTGATGTAGTACGGCGCGTGGATGCTGAGCCGCACGTCCTGCTCCCCGGCGACGGCCTTGAACCCGGCGCAGGTCTCGTCCTTCACCCGGACGCTGCGCACCCACGCGATCTCCAGCGCGTCGAGGCCCAGCTCACGGATGTATTCGATGGCGGCGTCCGTCCCCGACCGGGGCGTGCCGCTCGGCGAGCCGACGGTCCCAAACAATAATGGCAAAGCGTTCAACTCCTGTGCTTGCGTGTCGTCACTTATACCCACTGGTCCTCGACGGTGCGCTCGTTCTGCACGTTGCCGGTGTTGACCGTCGTCTTCGGCTCAAGCAGCATCACGTGGACCTCCTCGTCCGCCACCGGCTTATGCTCCACGCCGCGCGGGATGATGGCGAACTCGCCTTCCTCGATCCACAGGTCGCGGTCGCGCAGCTTGATGCACAGCCGTCCCTTCACGACGAGGAACATCTCATCCTCATTCTCGTGGTGATGCCATACGAACTCCCCCTTCAGCTTCGCCAGCTTGATGTAGGAGTCGTTGAGTTCCCCGGCGATGCGCGGCTGCCAGTAACCATCGATCTGCTCGAACTTCTCGGCGATGTTGACCGTTTCCGCCATGCTGCCTCTCCCGAATTTGCCAAGTGTGGCATCCCGCCTCAGGCATTATAGCATGAGCCGCTTTCGGGCACCTGCGCACGGGTTGCGCTCGGCCCACCCGGCTCGCATAATGACCCTGCCTCAATACACACCAGCAGGGAGGGGTACGGATGACAGCCGCGCTATGGTGGATTCGCCGGGATTTCCGCCTGCACGACAACCCGACGCTCGACGCCGCACTGGCCCACGCCGATCAGGTCATCCCCGTCTTCGTCCTCGACCCCTTCTTCCAGCGCTCGCCGTATAACAGCGAAAAACGGTACGCCTTTATGCTGGCCGGGCTGCGCGTCCTCGCGGACGATCTCCGCGCGGCGGGGAGCCGCCTTATTGTCCGGCAGGGCGATCCGGCGGATGCGCTGGCATCGCTCGTCGAGGAAACCGGTGCGGAGGCCATTTACGCGCAGGAGGACTTCTCGCTGTATGCCCGCCAGCGTGATGAGCGCATCGCCGCCCGACTGCCTCTCACCCTGACAGGCGGTCTGACGGCCCGCCCCCCCGAAGCCGTCCGCAAGAACGACGGCGATCCCTACGTGGTCTTCACCCCGTACAGCCAGACGTGGCGGGCGCTTATCCCCCCTCACGGGCTGGGCCTGATCCCCGCACCCGCCGCCATCCCCACACCCGGCGGCCTCGCGTCGATGCCCGTTCCCGCCGAACCGGCGCAGTCGGAGGGCGTCCCGTTTCCACCCGGCGAAGCCGAGGCGCTGCGCCGCCTCGCGGCGTTTACGGCGGGCGACGATCCGCCCATCAACCATTACGGCGCGGATCGGGACCGGGTGGATGTAGATGGCACGTCCCGGCTTTCACCGTACATCCGGTGGGGGATGCTCTCACCGCGCCGGGCGGTTGCCGCCGCTTACGCCGCCATTCAAGCTGCGCCGGGCGAGGCTGCCGCCGAGAACGCCGAGAGGTGGCTCATCGAGCTGATCTGGCGCGAGTTCTTCATCAGTATTCTGTATCATTACCCGCATGTGCTCGAAGGGAATTTCCGGCGAGAGTATGACGCGATGGAATGGCGCGGCGACGATGCGGGCTTCGCGGCGTGGTGCGCCGGGCGGACCGGCTACCCCGTCGTCGATGCGGCTATGCGCCAGCTCGCCACGACGGGATGGATGCACAACCGCGCGCGTATGATCGCCGCGTCGTTCCTCGTGAAAGACCTGCTGATCGACTGGCGGCGGGGCGAGCGATGGTTCATGCAGCACCTCGTCGACGGCGATCCGGCGGCCAACAACGGCGGCTGGCAGTGGACGGCGGGCACCGGCACCGACGCCGCGCCCTACTTCCGCATCTTCAACCCCACCCGGCAGAGCGAAAAGCACGACCCGGAGGGCCGCTACATCCGGCGCTGGGTTCCTGAGCTGTCCGCCGTGCCCGGCAAGTACATCCACATGCCCGCCGCCATGCCGGAGTCCGTGCAGCGCGAGGCCGGGTGCATCGTCGGCGAGGATTACCCCGCGCCCATCGTCGACCACGCGGCAGCCCGCGAGCGCACGAAAGCGACGTACAAGGCGGCGAGACAAAACGGGCGATGATAGGCCCGTTGGTGGTTATCATCACCCGTCTGGATAAGCCCGCCTACAGCGTGACGACCTTCTCCGCGCGCCACTGCGCGTCGATGATGTCCGTCATGCCGCCCACGATCCCGACGGCGACCTGATCGGCCAGATCGAAGTAGTTGACGCACGTGCCGCATACGACGAGCCGCACGCCCTTCTCCTCCAGGTCGTGCAGCACGTCGAGCACGGGCGAACCCTTGCAGACGAGCTTGACGCCATCCGTGTAAAAGCAGATGACGGCGGGCAGCATATCATTTTCATTCAACAGCCGGAAGTACGTCGCGGCCAGCTTGTGCTGAAGCTCGGTGTCCGCCTTGCCCATCCCATCGTTGGTGACGAGGATGACGGTCGAAGACCCGGTCGGCGTGTCGGCCATGAGAGGCAGCTCTCCTTGATAGAGGTGGGATCAACCTCCTCATGCTAACATCCCCCACAGAGAGGGTCAACCCACCCCGCACTAACTCGCCCCGGCGTCGAGGAACGCTCGGACCTCCGGCCTGAGGGCCAACGTCTAAAACTGCCCGGCCATCGATCCGGCATACCCCGTTAGCTCCACATACCCGGAGCCTGCCACCGTCCTATCCCCATGTCTCCCCTCGACGTGGACCGTTCCCTCCCAGTACGCGTACGATACGACGAGTTCCTGATCCGCGAGCGCAGGCTCAACCGTGATGTCAAGCCCCTCGCCGGGGATCTGCACCCTCCACCGCGCCGGATAGACCGCCCCCGTTGCCGGGCTGCGCCACGTATCCAGCGCCTCGACGGTGTAATCTCCTTCTGTGTAATGCAGAAGGGTCGTCTCGCCGTCCGGGGCGATATAGGTGCCCTGCGAATACGGATCGACTCTGCCATCCTCCCGCCGGATGGTATACAGCATGACCTCGCCTCCGTCGTCAAGCTGGATGGAGAACCAATCCCAGCCGACCTGTCCCTCTGACAGCGCGCTCGTGCCGAACTCATGATCCATCCAGCTCAGGCCGGACACCTCGAACGTCTCATCTCCGACGCTCACCAACCCCTGCGTCGCGAGCCGCGTCAGGCTGTAGTAGTAAGACGCATCACCGGGATCGACGCCCTTCCGCGAATACCCATCCTCACCCTGAAGAACCGGCCCTTTCTCCTCGGAGAGCGTAAGGTCCAGCGACAGGCCCTCCGCCTCAGCCACCAGCCGGTAGCTCCCCGGCCCGGTTTGCCCGGCCTCCCAGTCCTCCAGCCAGACGCGATACGGCAGCGCCTCCGCGCCAGCCAGCCCGGCAGCACCGCGTGAAAAGCGCTCGAACGCCCGGTGATCGCCGCCCGCCGCGTCCGTGATCGCGAAGTGCGCCATATAAATCTGATCGGTAGCCCACGCCGAGGGTCGATCTACCCGATCCTCGACCGGCTCAAGCGCCCGCCGGAAGAACGTGAGCTGGTAACCGAACTCCCGACCATCCGTCGTCGTCAGGTTGCCCGTGTAGTACCACCACTCCGTCTGGTACGCCGGGTGCGGGCCGTGATCGGCGGGGAAGTCGAACGTGCGCGGGCCATCCGCCCGCCGGAACCCACCGGGCAGCTCGCCCGCCGCGATGAGTCGCGCCTGCGGCTGGCCGCCCTCCCGGCGCAGCAGCAGCGCACCCCCGCCGACGGCGAGCGCAGCCGCCAGCAGGGCCAAGAATAAGAACGGCCTTTTTACTATCCACTTCATACCGTTTCTCACGTCCGGGAAACGCCGGAGGGACCGCCCACATCCGACCGGCCAGCGTGCAGCACCCGGATTCTAGCGGCGGCGCGGGAGCGGTTCAAACCGGCCTGCCGCTGCCATTAATGATCCATCTGGGGGTTGTCATGTCTCCGAAATGCCGTCAC
>CAZWUX010000176.1:6886-9408 GCA_964637665.1 uncultured Anaerolineae bacterium | reverse complement strand
TTAACCCTCCGCCGCCAGCCGCTCGACGATCTGCTCCGCCGCCATCTGCCCCTGGTGGACGCAGTCCGGCAGGCCGACGCCCCGGTAAGGGCTGCCCGCCACGACGATCTCCGGCGGCAGCGCGGCCTCGATGGCCGCCACCCGGTCGAGGTGGCCGACATCGTACTGGGCGTTGCTGTCCACCCAGCGCACGATTTTACGCATCACCGGCTCGGCATGCACACCCATGATGTCCGCTAACTCCTCCCGAACGATGCGGACGAGTTCGTCATTCCCCTTTTCCATCATCTCCGGGGTGCGCGACCCGCCGAAAAACACGCGGATCAGCACATAGCCCTCCGGCGCGCGGTAATCGAACTTCGTCGAGGTCCACGTGATAGCGTTGATGCGCCGCCCCTCGCTGCGCGGGATGACGATGCCGAACCCGTTAAGGGGGTGCTCGAACTCGTCTTCGCGGTAGCCCAGCGACACGGTCCCCGTGCTGACATAGCGGATCGCGGATAGCTTCTCGGCGGCGTCAGGGGCGATAGATTCCACCAGCCGGGCGGCGACGTAAGCGGGTGCGGATAGCACGATGGCGTCCACGTCCAGCCGCTCGCCGTCGGCCAGCACAAGGCCCGCCATCCCGTCGTCCAGAGCGTCTATCCGGGCGGCGGGCGCGTTCAGGCGCATGTCGACACGCGGATCGCCGGAGAGCGCGCTCACCAGCGCGTCGGTCAATTCCTGCGTGCCGCGCTTGAGTGAGATGAAAAAGGCGTGCTTCTTGCCCCCGCCGTCCTCGCGCGCACGCTGGCGCGATGCGCGCCGGGCCGCGAGCATCCCCCGGATCAGGCTGCCGTATTTCTCCTCGATCGCCCGGAAGCGGGGGAAGGTCGCCAGCAAACTCTGGCGGTCGGCCTCGGCGTTATAGATGCCGGACATCAGCGGCTCGGCCAGCCGGTCGAGCGCCTCAGCGCCGAGGCGGCGGGTCACGAACTCGGCCAGCGTCTCGTCCTCGCCATCGAGTTTAGGCGGGATGATGGCGTCGAACGCCATGCGGATTTTGCCGGGGATGGAGATCAGTGGTGAGAGGGCGAACGGCATGACCCGCGTGGGGATGATCATCATCACGCCGTCGGGCAGCGGCACGGGCCGCCCGCGCCGCAGCACGTACGTCTGGCGGCGGTCGTCGTTCGTGTCGAGCAGCCGATCCTCGATGCCAAGCTCGCGGGCCAGCTCCAGCGCCCAGGGTTTCTGGGTGATGAACGAGTCGGGGCCGCCCTCGACGATGAAGGGAGCGTCGCCCGGCCCGTCGACCCGGTCGGTGCGGACCTTGCCGCCCCAGCGATCGGCGGCGTCGAGCAGCGTCACGCGCAGGTCCAGCCCGTGCGCGTCCGCCTGTTTGGTGAGAGTGTAGGCCGCGCTCAGCCCGGTGATGCCGCCGCCGACGACGGCCACATGGAAGGGCCGCGCGCCGGGATGGTCCGTCTCCGTTATCTCAGATGCGCGGTCACCGGCTGGTGTACTCATGCACAAACTCCGCAAGCTGCTTCACGTTCTCTACCGGCGTCAGAGGCAGCACGCCGTGCCCCAGATTGAAGATGTGACCGGGGTAATCCCCGGCCTGATCGAGCACGTAGCAGGCGCGCGCCTTAAGCTCATCCCAGGGGGCGAGCAGCGCGATGGGGTCGAGGTTGCCCTGCACGGCGACATCCGGGCCGAGCCGCGCCCGCGCGTCGGACAGGTCAATGCGCCAGTCGACGCCGATCACGTCGCCGCCCGCGTCGCGGATATCTTCCAGCATCCCGTTCGTATTCGTGCCGAAATGGATGATCGGCACGCCCGCCTCGCGCGCGATCTCGATGGCGCGGGTCGTGTAGGGCGCGACGTGGGCGCGGTAATCCACCGGGCTGAGTTCGCCCACCCAGCTATCGAACACCTGAAGGGCCTGCGCCCCGGCGCGGGCCTGCGCGAGCAGGTATTCGCCCACGACCGTGCTGAGCTTCTCCATCAGCGTCCGCCACGACGCCGGGTCGGACATCATCAGCCGCTTGACGGCGGCGTGGTTGCGGCTGCTCCCGCCCTCGACGGCGTAGGCCGCCAGCGTGAACGGCGCGCCGCTGAAGCCGATCAGGGGGATGCCCAGCGGATCAAGCTCCTGCCGGGCGAGGCGGATCGCCTCCAGCGTGAAGCCGAGCGCCTCCTCCGGCGGGCGGACGCGCAGCGCCTCGATATCGCCCGGCGCGCGCACCGGGTTGTGAAACACCGGCCCTTCGCCGCTGACGAATTCCAGATCGAGGCCCATGCCCTCCAGCGGCGGCAGGATGTCCGCGAAGATGATCGCCGCGTCGAGGTCGAAGGCGTTGATGGGCTGCATGGTGACTTCCGCGGCCAGCTCCGGCGTCTTGATGATGTCGAGGATGCCGTAGCGGCGGCGAAGCGCCTGATACGCGTCCATGTAGCGCCCGGCCTGACGCATCAGCCAGATGGGCGTCGCGTCGACCGGCTCGCGGCGGCTGGCGCGCAGGAAGCGCGAGTCTCGA
>CAZWUX010000176.1:0-6876 GCA_964637665.1 uncultured Anaerolineae bacterium | reverse complement strand
TATCCCTTCATCCAGGTAGCGTTCAGATTGGCGCGCACGTACGGCTACTCCGCCAGCCAGCGGGCGGCGTCGAGCGCGAAGTAGGTCAGGATCATGTCGGCCCCGGCGCGTTTGATGCCGAGCAGGCTTTCGAGCGCTGTGCGGCGCAGATCGGTCCAGCCGTTTTGCGCGGAGGCGTGCAGCATCGCGTACTCGCCGCTGACCTGGTAGGCGGCCAGCGGCAGGTGGCCGTAGGCGTCGCGCACCTCGCGGATCACGTCGAGGTAGGGCAGCGCGGGCTTGACCATCAGCACGTCGGCCCCCTCGGCCACGTCGAGTGCGACCTCTTTCAGCGCCTCGCGGCGGTTGGCGGGGTCCATCTGGTACTGGCTGCGATCCCCGAACTGGGGCGGGCTTTCCGCCGCGTCGCGGAACGGTCCGTAGAAGCTGCTGGCGTACTTGGCCGCGTAGCTCATCACGGCGACGTGGTTCAGCCCAACCCCGTCCAGCGCGGCGCGGATCGCGCCCACCATGCCGTCGATCATGCCGGAGGGGGCGATCACGTCCGCGCCTGCCTCGGCGTGCACGACGGAGGCGCGGCCCAGCAGGTCGAGCGTCGCGTCATTCAGCAGGTAGCCCTCCGGCAGGTGCGGGTTAAAGAACGGCTCGCCGGGGGTGTTGATCACGCCGCAGTGGCCGTGACTGGTGTACTCGCAGAAGCACATGTCGGAGATCACGAGCAGGTCGGGCGCGGCGTCCTTGATGGCGCGGATGGCGCGCGGCACGATGCCCTCCGGCGCGTAGTTGTCGCTGCCGAACGGGTCTTTCTCGGCGGGGATGCCGAACAGGATCACCGCCGGGATGTCGAGCGCCGCCGCCTCGCGGGCCAGTTCAGCCGCCCGGTCGACGGAAAGCTGGGACTGGCCCGGCATCGACGTGATGGGCTGGACGATGCCCTCGCCGGGGCGGACGAACATCGGGTAGATGAAATCCGCCGGGCTGAGCGCCGTCTCGCGCATCATGCGGCGCAGGGCGTCCGTCCGGCGCAGGCGGCGCGGGCGCAGGGCCGGGAAAGCGTCCCCGTTCGCGGCGGCTCCGTGCTTAATCGTCTCACGCTTAATGGAAAGTGCAGCTTCGCTCATGGTTGGATTGCTTTACCCTGTTTTGCCGGTTATCAAGATGTGGGCGGAGTATGCCAGAAGGCAGCCAGCGCCGCCACCAGGCCGTCGAGCGTGTAGTCCTCCGGCACCGCGTCGACCGTCAGGCCGCAGTTACGGGCGGTCTTCGCCGTGATGGGGCCGATGCAGGCCACCGCCACGCCGTCGAGGCCGGAAAGAGCGGCCCCCTCGGCCTCCAGACGGGTGAGGAAGTTCTCGACGGTCGAGGAGCTGGTGAAGGTCACGGCGTCGACCCCGCCCGCGCGCAGCAGCGCGGGCAGGTCCGCGCCGCCGCTCCCGATCACGGTGATGTACGCGTCGACCGCCGTCACGTCCATCCCGGCCCCGCGCAGCGCCCCGGCCAGTACAGGGCGGGCGAGGCTCGACTGGGGCAGGAATACACGCGCGCCGGGCCGGTCGGACAGCGCATCCGCAAGCGCCTCGGCCACGTACTCGCCGTGCACGACCGCCGGGGTGAGGCCGAGCAGGTCGGCGGACTGCTCCGCCGTCGACGGCCCGACCGCCGCAATCGACAGGCCGGATAATGCGCCGGGCGACATGCCGAGCGCGTCCAGCAGCCGTGAGAGGGCGAGCACGGTGTTGCGGCTGGTCAGCACCAGCCAGTCGAACTCACCCGCCGCCGCGCGGCGCAGCCCGTCGTCGAGCGGGGATGCGTCCTCCGGTGGGGCGATGTCGATGCAGGGGTAGAGGACCGGCTCCGCGCCATGCGCCTCAAGCAGCGCGGCGAATTCCGCCGCCTGATGGGGGGCGCGCGTCACGACGACGCGCCGCCCGGCAAGCGTGCCTGCCCGCCTCTCAGCCACGAACGGCCTCCAGAATGGCGGCGGCCCCGTCCGCGATGGCCTGCTCCGCGAGGGAGCGGCCCAGCGATTGAGCCGCGTCGCGCGCCGAGTCGAACTCGGCGGACACGGGGCAAGAATCTGCAACCTCGACCTGCGGATCGCCCTCCACCGCCGTCACGCGCCCGCGCAAATAGAGCGCGCCGCCGGGCATATCCACGTCCGCATAAGCCGCTACCGGTACGGCGCACCCGCCGCCCAGCGCGCCGAGGAAAGCCCGCTCGGCGGTGACGGCGAGGCGCGTCGCGCCGTGGGTGAGGGGCAGCAGCACCGCGCGGGAGAGCACGTCGTCGCGGCACTGGACGCCCAGCGCGCCCTGGCCGGGCGCGGGCAGCATCACGTCGAAGGGCAGCACCTCCGTCACGTCGTCGAGGCGGCCCAGCCGCTCGACCCCGGCCCGCGCCAGTATGACGGCGTCGTACGGGCCGTCGGGGTCATGCGCCTTGCGCAGGCGCGTGTCGACGTTGCCCCGGATGTCGATCACGCGCAGATCGGGGCGATGGCGCAATAACTGCGCGGCGCGGCGGCGGCTGCTCGTCCCAACTGACGCACCCGCCGGGAGCGCGTCGAGCGCAGCGCCCGACCGGCTGACGAGCACGTCCTGTGGATTGGCGCGGCGCGGCACCGCGCCGACGATCAGGCCGGGGGGATTCTCGGTCGGCAGGTCTTTCAGGCTGTGGACGGCGAGATCGACTTCGCCGTCGCGCAGCGCGGCCTCAAGCTCGGCGGTGAACAGCCCCTTGCCGCCGATGAGGGGCAGCGGCTTGTCAAGCACGCGGTCGCCGTGCGTCTCGATCACGGTGATCTCGACGCGCAGGCCCTTGTGCGCGGCGCGAAGCAGGCCCGCGACGTGATCGGCCTGCCAGCGGGCAAGCGACGATCCGCGCGTGCCGATGCGGACGACGGCTGGTAGATCAGTCACGGATCGGGAGTTCCTGGGGCTGTGGTTCCGATTCACCGTCGGCGGGGCCGGGGTTGTGATGCGTCTCTTCGAGCGCGAACAGGTCACGCACGGTGGACGCGTAATCGACGCCGTTGCCGTTGGCGGCGCGCTCGCGCAGGCGGACGGTCGGCTCGTGCAGCAGCTTGTTCACGATGCGGTGGGCCATCACGCTGATCACTTCCTGATCGCGCTCGGAGAGGCCGTCGAGCCGGTTGAGGGCGCGCTCGATCTCGGCCTCTGCGACCCCGGCGGCCTTCTGCCGCAGGTCGACGATGGTGGGCACGGCCCCCCGGCTGCGGAGCCAGTCCATGAAGCAGGCCGTCTCACCCGCGCAGATGGTCTGCACGTCGGGGATCGCGGCCTGCCGCTGAGCAAGGTTGTCGTCGACCGCCGCCTGAAGGTCGTCGATGTCGTAGAGCGATACACCGGGCAGCTCACCCACCTCATCCTCGATATCGCGCGGAACGGCGATGTCGACCAGCGTCAGGGGGCGGCCATCGCGCATGGACAGCGCGGAGCCGACATCCCCCGCGTCGATAACGGTGTGCGGCGCGCCCGTCGCGGCAAGCACGCCGTCGGCCCACGCCAGCGCCTCCGGCAGATAGTACCAGTTCATCGCGCGCCCGCCGAGCCTGCGGGCCAGCGCCTCGGCGCTGGAATAGGTGCGGTTGATGCACGTCACGTGGGCAGCGCCCTGCCCTTCGAGCGCGCGGGCGGCCATCTCCGCCATCTCGCCCGCGCCGACGAGCAGCACGTTCGCCTCCGCGAGGCTGCCGATCTTCTTCTCAAGCAGCAGGGCGGCGGCGTGGCTGACGGACATCGTATAGCGGCTGATGTCCGTATCCGTGCGGGCGCGCTTCCCGGCGTGCGCGGCGTGCGCGAACAGGTGGGAGAGCGTCGCGCCGGTCGCGCCCGCCGCGCGGGCGTGCTCGAACGCGGCGGTCACCTGCCCTAGAATCTGCGGCTCGCCGAGCACCATCGAATCCAGCCCGGCGGCGACGTGCGTCAGGTGCAGGGCGGCTTCCTCACCCGCCTTGCGGTAGAGATGCGGAGCCAGCACGTCGAGCGAGATGCCGTGAAGCTCCGTCAGGAACGTCTCGATGGCAGCCCAGCCCGCCGCTGCATCGCTCGCCGCGGCGTATACCTCCAGCCGGTTGCAGGTCGAGAGGATCACGCCCTCGCGCAGCGCGGTGGACGCGCCGTTCCCGTTGAGGGGCAGCCGCCCGTTCAGCTCCTCAAGTGCAGCGTCGAGCTTGCAGCCTGCCAGCGCAAGCTGTTCGCGTAGCTCGATGGGCGCAGTTTGGTGATTCAGGCCGACCACGATAACAGGCATAAGCAGGATTTCCGTATTCCCAGCAGTGTGAAGCGAATAACCGGGGAGGGAGGGCGGGCCGTCAGCCCTGCCCCGCCGTTCCGGCGGTCTCCGTCATCAGGGCCAGCCGCTCGCGCGCGATCGCGGCCAGCGCGTCGATGAGCGGCGGCGAGTCGTTCAGCATGGGCGGGCGTTCGAGCCGGATGCCCGCCTCACGGGCGATGCGCTGCACGCCGATGTCGATGTCGTACAGCACCTCGACGTGATCGGCGATGAAGCCGATGGGCGCGACGAGCACGTACTGCTCGCCCTCCTCGCCCAACTGCGTGATGACCTCCTCGATCTGCGGGCCGAGCCAGGGCGTGCCCGTCCGGGCGGCGCTCTGGTAGCAGAACGTCCAGCGACCGCGCTCGAGGCGCAGCCGCTCGGCCAGCAGCCGGGCGGTGATGCGTAACTCGGCGTCGTACGGATCGCCCCGTTCGAGGATCGACGCAGGCAGCGAGTGCGCGGTGAAAACCACTTTCACCTGATCCTGCACCTCGGCGGGGAAGCGCCGGAGCGCCTTCCTCACGTTGGCGGCGACGCCGCGCAGATAATCGGGCTGCGTTCCCCAGCGCTCGACAAAGGCCACGTCCATCTTCACGTCGAGCGGGTCGAGCGCGTCATTGAGCGCACGGCGGTACGCGCCAATGCTCATCACACTGTAGTGCGGGGCCATGCAGATCGCGACCATATGGCGCACGCCGTCCGCCGCCATCTCCGCGACCACATCCTCGATGTAGGGCCGCCAGTGCCGCATCCCGGCGTAGACCGGGTAATCGATGTGCTGGCTGAGCTGGGCGGCGACGCTGCGCGTGATGTCCAGCAGCGGGGAGCGGCCCCCGATTTGAGCATACCGTTCCGTGATCTCGTCGATCAAGTGGTGAGGCGTCTCGCGCCCGCCTCGCACGTCGAGCAGGTAAGCCGGGATGTCGTCGAGCGAATCCGGCCCGCCGTAAGCCAGCAGCAGAACGGCGGTCTGCCCGGTCACGGCGTCACCTCCCCGGCGGGCTGGCGCTCGCGCAGATAGATCGTCCCATCCCGGACCTCCACCTCGTAAGAAGGCACGGGCGCGCTCGCCACGCCGTCGAGCACCTCGCCGGTCGCGAGGTCGAATTTGCCGTAGTGCCAGGGGCACGTCACGCTGCAATCCGCCTGATCGACCGCCCCTTCCGCCAGCGGCCCCCGCGCGTGCGAGCAGCGGTTACCGAGCGCGTAGAGCGCCCCCCCGACGTTGTAGACCGCGACCTGCTTGCCGGTGTAATACACGATGGCGCTGCCCCCTTCGGGCAGATCGTCGAGCGGCATCACGTCCAACCAACCCCCCTCACCCGGCGCTTCGAGCGCCGCATCGGCGGCGATGGGGTCCCCACCCAGCGCATCCAGCGCTTCCGGCAGCGGCACGCTCCGGCAGGTGAACATCGGCGTGTCGCGCAGTGTGTACATGCTGGCCTGACTCTCGCGCAGCTCCATCACGAGGTCGACGAAGTCTGTCGGATCGTCCCCCTCGAACGCGACGACGAACTCCTGATCGTCAATGCCATACGAATAGGTCGTGTTGAGCCTGATCTGCGGGTACTTGCGCCCGATCTGGATGTGCTCGTTGATCATCTCCTGGCGCTCCTCCATACTGAGGGCATACCAGGGGCGCGTCTTGACGAAGGGATAGACGACCAGGTAATCGTGCTCGCCCGGCTGGTTGGTGATCCGCTCCGCGCCGCCATCCGATCCGGCCATCTCCCCGATGTCGTAGATCGAGCGGCGGGTGATGGCGAGGAACGAGTGCGGCTGGTCGAGGTAGGGGGCGAGCGCCGTGTCGTTGATCGCCCTCGCCAGCGCGCGGAACGGCTCCGGCGTGCTCGCGACCTGCCACAGCATAAAATCGACATCCGCGCGCAGCCCGACGAGGGAGTACGCGCGGAGCAGCATCCGGCGGTTGAATGAGCGGATTGCGCTCACGAACTCCAGCTTGGCGGCGCGCTGCCGCTCCGGCGGCAGACGGCGGAAGGCGCGATCCAGCTTGTAAAAGTCAAACTTGACGAACTGGCGGCCTTTTCGCCCATTCTCACCCCGGCGCTGGGGGTTGGATGGGGTGCTCATCGAAAACGACTCTCCTTTGGCGGTGTGATGATGCCCTGAACGGTCAGTCCACCGCGACTTCGGCTGGCGTGCCGAGGTAAGGCGCGATGGCCTCCTGATAGGGGAAGCTCCCCGGCTCGTACGTGCAGTATGGCTCGGCGGCGACCGGATCGCCCGTCACCGCGTAGGCCCGCGAGCGCGATCCACCGCACACGTAGCGGAACTCACAGCGCCCGCACCGTCCGGCATACGCGTCCGGGCGGCGTAACTGCTGGAACAGGTCGGCGTCGCGGTAAACGTCCACCAGCGAGCTTTCCCTCACATTACCGGCTGCCACCGGCATGAACCCGCTGGGGAACACCTCGCCGCGCCGCGAGATGAACACGAAGCCGTTCCCGGCGTTGATGTGCATCGGCGGGCGGCGCATCCGGTCCTCATCGGCATAGCGCTCGTTCGAGAAGTCCGCGACCTCCTGAAAGTGCGCCATCAGCCGGGCGTACGTCTCAC
>CAZWUX010000175.1:0-9420 GCA_964637665.1 uncultured Anaerolineae bacterium | reverse complement strand
TGCATCGACGACAGCCAGGTCTCCCATCCCCAAACCTGCGCTTCGCCACGGTTTGAGGCTGCCACCCGCATACCGGGATATTTCGCGCCCGCGCTGCCGTTGTCGCGGCGCCGGTAGACCGGGCCCTGCATGGGGAGGAATATGCTCGCGGGATTGGGCCCTATTGCTTGATCTCTTCGAGCTTGGGCAGGATCGGACCGAGCCGTTCCATGTCGGGTGCCTCCTGGTCTCCATGACCCGGATCTGGATCGTCGAGGTCTGGCGGCGCAGCAGGGCGTTGGCCGACACACCCCCGGCGATGAACACTTCCCGCGCGTCGTATTCCTCGGCGGCGCGGACCGTCTTGCCCACCAGCACGTCAACCACCGCCGCCTGAAAGCTCGCGGCGAGGTCGGCGACGGGAATCTTATCCGATATGGGACCGTCCGGCTCGTAGTCCGCGTCGAGGGATTGCAGCGTGCGGAGCACCGCCGTCTTTAGCCCCGAAAAGCTGAAATCGTAGTTGCGCTCGCCCTGCGGGCCGCGCATCCACGCGCGCGGAAAATCGAACGCCGCCGCGTCGCCGTTCTCCGCCGCCCGCTGGATGGACGGTCCGCCCGGATAGGGCAGGCCGAGCAGGCGGCCCACCTTGTCGAACGCCTCCCCCGCTGCGTCGTCGAGCGTGCCGCCCAGCATCTCGTACTCGCCGTGACCGGTCATCAGCAGGAGTTCGGTATGCCCTCCTGAGACGATCAGGACCACAGCCGGAAACGCCACAGGGACCCACCCATCGCCCGGTTCGGCGGGCGGCTCGCCCGGCGCAAAGCGGTATTCCGGGCCGGCGAGCCACAGCGAATAGACGTGGCCTTCGAGGTGGTTGACGGCGATCAGCGGGAGATCGCGCCCCAGCGCGAGGCCCTTCGCCATATTGACGCCCACCACCAGTGATCCGGCCAGGCCGGGGCCACGTGTCACGGCCAGAGCGTCCAACTGGCCGAGCGCGACCCCGGCCTTAGCGAGCGCATCCGCCACCACCGGGTAAATCCGCTCGACGTGCGCCCGCGAGGCGATCTCCGGGAAAATCCCGCCGTACTGCGCGTGAATCTCGACCTGTGATGAGACGACGTTGGACAGGATGCGCCGCCCGTCCTCGACGACGGCGGCCCCCGTCTCGTCACACGAGCTTTCGATGCCCAGAATCAACGTCATGCGTGTCCCCCAACAGAAATGACGAGGTCCTTTGGATAGGGCGTCAGTGAGATCACCCGCCCCGCCTCGTCGACGTATATCGTATCTTCCACCCGGACGCCGTAGCCTTTTTCCGGGTAATACAACCCCGGCTCGACTGTGAACGTTTGGCCCGGCGCGATGCGGTCGGTGGACATGGCCGCGAGGCGCGGGCGCTCGTGGATGCGCAGGCCGACGCCGTGCCCCAGATTGTGCACGTAGCCGACCTGCGAGCCTGGCTCGGTGCGGGGCGTCGGGTGGCCGTGCTCCTCGAACACGTCGCAGGTGAGGTCCTGAAACAGCCCGCCCTCCTCGCCGACGGCGAGCCGGTGCATCACCGCGTCGAACGCCTGCATCACCGTGTCGTACGTGCGCTGCACCTCCGGCGGCGCGTAGCCGAGGCAGAAGGTGCGCGTCATGTCGTGGTAATAGCCGGATTCGAGGTCGCGCGGGAAGAAGTCGAACACGATGGCGGTGCCGAGCGGCAGAACATCGTCCGCCTCACCGCGCGAGTGGGGTACGCCGCCGTCGTGGCCGACGGCGAAAATCGTCGCGCCCTCGTCGTCCAGACCGTATTCGTAGAGACGCCCGCGCAGGAAGCGCTTCACGTCGCCGACCGTCAGCGGCGCGCCGCCGTCCACCACGAGGCGGTCGTCCGCGACGGCGTGGCCGCGCAGGAAGTCGATCACCTCGCCGAACACGACGTTGGCCCGTTCGGCAACGGAGCGCAGCGCGGCGATCTCGTCCGCGTCCTTCGTCATGGTCGCCTCGTCGAAGAGGGTCGAGTCGACCTCGCCCGTCACGGTGATGGCGGGCAGGGCCGCGTCGAGCCGGGTCAGCAGGCGGTGTGAGCGGCCCGGATCGGCGACGCCGTAGAAGCAGACCGTGCCCTCGACGCTGAAGTGCTCGAATATCCGCTCAAGGAGGCGCAGCTCGGCCTCGAACAGGCTGCCGGTTTCGCGGTAAAGCTGGAGGAACTCGAATACGTCCTCGGTGACGACGGGCAGGCCGCTTTTGGCGGCCTCGTCGCGCTCCATCCCGTTGACGACGAGCACGGGCGGCCTGCCGCGCCGCTTGAGCGCGTAGCAGCGCAGGACATTGACGCCGCCCGTCAGGTAATTCAGCGCGTGGTTGCCCGCCTCGCCCCCAATCACCACAAATGCGTCGAAGCCGCGTTCCGCCATCAACCCGTCAAGGTCGGATTTCACCGGTCGATTTCCTTTCCCATCTCGATCTAGAGATTGCGCAGCCCGGCGAGCAGATCGTCCTCATCGCGGGGCAGCACCGTGCGCGGATCAACGATCAGGCGGTCGTCCTCGCGGCGGACGATGA
Organism: uncultured Anaerolineae bacterium; assembly: GCA_964637665.1. Taxonomy (GTDB): domain Bacteria; phylum Chloroflexota; class Anaerolineae; order Aggregatilineales; family UBA3940; genus CAZWUX01. The sequence goes on along the minus strand of CAZWUX010000175.1, from coordinate 6,882 downwards.
CCGGTGGATCGCAGGCCCGCAGGCGGGCCGCCGCCGCGTCCGGCGCGTCGACGCGCACTGCCAGCGCGCGGGTGGGCAGCGATTCGCCGGGCAGGCTGCCCCCGCCGACGACGCTCTGCGCGTCGATCACCGCCACGTCCAGACCGTCCAACTCGCCTGCCCACGCGCGGGCCTTCGCGTCCAGCGCGTCGAGCGGAGCCGCGATCATGCGCCACACCGGGACTTCGGTCAGGGCCTCGCCCCTGACGTAGTGCAGCAGCGTCGCGGTGAGCGCGGCGAGGCACATCTTGTCGGGCCGGACGGCCCGCGCCAGCGGGTGATGCTTCACCCGGTCGACGATCTCCGCTCTCCCGGCGAGAATCCCGGCCTGCGGGCCGCCGAGCAGCTTGTCGCCGCTGAACATGACGAGGTCGGCCCCCGCCGCGAGGCTCTCCGCGACGGTCGGCTCCGGCAGCAGGCCGTACTCGGACGTGTCGAATAACGCGCCGCTGCCGATGTCGTCCAGCACGGCGACGCCGCGTTCGTGGGCCAGCGCGGCGATGTCCGCCAGCGGGGGCGCGGTCGTGAAGCCGACGATGCGGAAGTTGGAGCGGTGCGCCCGCAGGATCAGCGCGGTAGCCTCGCCCAGCGCGGCCTCGTAATCGCGTAGATGGGTGCGGTTCGTCGTCCCGACCTCGACCAGCCGCGCGCCGGACTGGGCCATCACGTCCGGCATTCGGAACCCGCCGCCGATCTCGATCAGTTCCCCGCGTGACACGATGGCCTCGCGGCCCCCCGGAGCGTTGGGGGCCTCCGGTGCGTCGGATGACGGCCCGGCGAGCGCCCGCAGGGCGAGCATCACCGCCGCCGCGTTGTTGTTGACGACGAAGGCCGCCTCCGCGCCCGTGATGCGCTTCAGCAGGGCCTCGGCGTGGGTGCTGCGCGAGCCGCGCACGCCTTCGGCCAGATCGAATTCGAGCGTGCTGTAGCCGCCGCCGACGGCCCGCACGGCGTCGAGGGCGGCGTCCGACAGCGGGGCGCGGCCCAGGTTGGTGTGCACGATCACGCCCGTCGCGTTGATCACGCGGCGCAGGGTCGGGGTAAGCCACCCGTCGAGCGTCGCGGCGGCCTCGCCGAGCAGCACCGCGTCGGAGGGGGCGTGGCCGCCCGCCGACAGCAGGCGCGCGCGCGTCTCGTCCAGCGCGGCCCGCACCGCCTCGACGGTCAGGTCGTGGCCGTACTGCTTGACGAGCCGCCGCGCCGAGAGGTGGCCGAGCAGACGGTCGACGGAGGGCAGGTCGCGTAATGGGTTCTCACTCATGGCGGGGACACACCCTTTTTTGATCGGGGGATACAGGTGTGGGTGGCCTGCGGATCGCCACAGCGGGCAGGCAGGGCGTCATTCCGGTCGCCATGCCGTCCGCTCGCGGACCCACAGCAGGGCCTCGATGGCGGCCAGCGCCAGCGCGATGATCAGCGCCACCGGAACGGACAGCAGACGGGGGATGCGCAGCCACGCGCACAGCGTTCCCCACAGCCCGAACCAGATCGCCTGCCGGACGAGCGTCCCGGCCCGGACGTGTATCCCGCCATCCCGCGAGAAGCGGCGGTGCAGCAGCCGGGCGAAGGGCAGCGCCGTGCCGGTCAGGGCGATGTGCAGCAGCGCGTAGAACGCCCAGCGGTGGGGCACGGTGGGCAGCGTGTTCGTGACGAGCCACGCCAGCCCGGCCCACCCGCTGACGGCCAGCATCGCGCCCGCGACGGCCACGCTGACATGCGCCGCCTCGGTTTCCTCACGCTGTTTATCGATCGTATCGTTTGCCGTTGCCATAACCCGATTATATAAGCCCCTGCCGCGCGCTGCTATCCGGGCTGTTTGACGGTCTGCGAGCCAATCATCACACCGCTGCCGCGCAGCGACTTGTCGCGCGATCCGTGCGTATTTATACTCAGATCAACCCTGTGATCACCCGGCGGAGGGAGTCACCCCGCCGCCATAAACGAGAACGCCTTACTGGAAACGAGGCAGTAATGTCCGAACGACGCGAACCAACTGAACGCCGTGAACTCTCGCCCGACACGATCGATGAGCAGGTTGGGCTGTTCCGCACGCTGTATGAGCGCGCGATCCTCACGTGGCACCTGCTGTGGGACCCGCGCGTGGGGTTCTGGCCGAAGCTGATCCCGATCCTCGGCCTGGTGTACATCATCTCCCCGGTCGACCTGCTGCCGGTGCTGATGATGGGTCCGCTCGGCACGCTGGATGACGCCGGGGTGGCGCTGCTGGTGCTCAACCTGTTCGTGCAGGCGTCGCCGCCTGATGTGGTGAAGGAATACCTGCGTGACCTGCGCGGGCGCGCTTTCGAGCCGGACTGGGGCGCGGATCAGGACGTGGTCGATGGGGAGGCGCAGGAGGTCGAGGAGCCGCCCCAACTACGCTGATTGGGTACGGTGCTTGTTATCGAATAAATAATTTGTTGATCTTCCGCGAGAACCTCCTGTGGCCCTGCGGGCCATCCGTCCCCCTTTGCAAAGGGGGACAGGTCTGAGCGTTAGCGAAGACAGGGGGTTCTGGCAAATGTTCCACATTCCCCACGCAAAAAGGCGCGGGGATTTTTCCTCCCCACGCCCTCGTTTTTCTGAGAAGGGTGCACTCAATGCATCATTAGCGAAACAGGATCAGCCCGGCCCCCTCCAGCGCGACGGCGAGGCTCACGGCAATGCCGAGCAGCGCGATCAACATGATCAGCACGAGCACCTTCAGGCCGAGCGCAACGTCCGTATCCTCGATCGGTGCGTGAACGTCGCCTTCTTCGTATTTCTTCGCCATGCGACCCCTTCCTGACAGCGCATCCCAACGCTGAGTTCGCGATCCATGCCGCCAGAGCGTGGATCAGAACAGGCTCAACTGCTCGAACGCATCTGCCCCGGAGTCATCGCCTGACTCGCCCGCGTCGATCTGGCCCTGCTGCACCTGCTTCACGTACTCAGGCAGGCGGCGGAAGTCGTCCACGACGGCCTGACGCAGGCTCGGCTGGTGGAGGGCCGCCGCCGGGTGGTAGAAGGGCACGATCAGCCGCCCGCCGAACTGGCGCGCCTGCCCGTGAATCCGCGAGATGCGGGCCGACGGGAACCAGCGGGCCATGCTGAAACGGCCCAGCGTGACGATCACCTTCGGGTTGATCGATTCGATCTGCCGGTCGAGGTAGCTGCTGCACGCCTGAATCTCGCCCGGCTCCGGGTCGCGGTTGCCGGGCGGGCGGCACTTCACGACGTTGGTGATGTACACCTGCTCGCGGGCGAGGCCGATCTCCTCCAGCAGCTCGTTCAGGAAGTTGCCCGCCGCGCCGACGAACGGGCGGCCAGATTGATCTTCGTGGAAGCCCGGCCCCTCCCCGATGAACATGATCTCGGCGCGGGACGCGCCTTCGCCGGGCACGGCGTTCGTGCGCGTTTTGTGCAGCAGGCACCGCGCACAAACCCGGACCTCACTGGCTACCTGTTCCAGGCTGTCGGACACGTCTGAACCTCCATCCTCGTTTTCTGGTGTGCTGGCCTGACCCTCGCGGAACGCGCCTCCATTATAAGCTATTTTGGTGAATTGTCAGGTATTGGGCGACAATGGGGGCGAACCCTCGCCCGGAACCGGCCTTTCGTTTTTTTCGCCAGCGGAAAGTCGCTCGACATGCGCGCTCGACCTGCCTCCGTTCGCTATCTCATCATCACTGCCGCGCTCGCCGCGTGGCTGCTCCCGGCTGCTGCCGCGCTCGCCCGGCCCGATCCGCGCCCGGCGCGGCTTCCGCGCGTCGAGTCGCAGCGGGTGGAGACCGTCGACCAGATCGGCGGGCTGGTCCCGGCGGCGGCCCCGCAGGGGGATGGCACGGCCATCATGGCGGAGGGACCGGCGCTGGTCCACCTCGCGCTCGACGCGGACGGACCGCGCATCCTGACCCGCCGCGATCTGGGGCACGGCCTGATCCTCGACCTCGCGCAGGAGGGCGGCGTCTACGCCGCGCTGACCGAGGAAGGCGTCGTGACGCTCGCCGGGCGGGGCGACGACGGCCTGCCGCAGATCATCGGGTTTGCGCCGGGGGGCGGCCAGCGAATCGCGCTGGAAGGGGGCGTGGCCGCCGTCGCGGCGCGGGGCGCGGGCCTGCGCGCGCTCGTGATCGACGACGTGGAAAACAGGGGATCGGGCGCAGCGCTGCCGCTGGATGGGGAAGCGGTCGACGTGGCGCTGACCCCCGGCGGGGAGCTGGCTTACGTCGCGGCGGGCGCGAGAGGGGTGCACGTCGTCGACCTGTCGGACCCGTCCGCGCCGCGCCTCGAACGCACACTGCCGGTCGCGCCCGCCGATGCCGTTGGATTGGCCGGGGCGCTGCTCATCGTGGGGAGCGGGGCACGCGCGCTCGCCGTCGACCCGGCCTCCGGGGTGATCGTCGGCACGTATGCCCCGCTCGGCGACGGGGTGCGCATCGCGGCGCGGGATGATTATCTTTTCGTCGCGGATGCGAACGACGGGCTGAAGGTCTACTGGGTGGCGAACGAGAGCCGCATCGTGCAGGTGTACGGCGAGGCCGATCACCCGGCCCGCGACATGCTGATGGACGGCGACCGGATCACCCTGATCGGGGAGGACGGGCTGCGCGTGCTCGACGCGGGCAGCCGATTCCGCCCGCTGGAGCTGGCCCGCTTCGACCTGCCGGGCGATCCACAGGGGGTGGCCGCCGCGCCGGAGCGCTATTACGTCGCGCTGGGCGCGGAGGGCGTGGGCGTCGTCGACGCGGCCAATCTGGCGCGGATGCGGCTCGTGCGGCGTATTCCGCTGCCGGGCGAGGCGCGGGACGTGCTCGTGCACGGCGATGCGCTCTACGCGGCGCTGGGCGACGGCGGGCTGGCCGTGATCGACCTGTCGGGCCGGGCGACGCTGCGCGAGACGTTCATCCTGCCCGGCCCGGCGCTCGACCTCGCGCTGCGGGGCGACATTCTGCTGGTGGCGAGCGGTGAGTCGGGGCTGATCGCCGTCGACGTGACGCAGCCCTTCTCCCCGACGCTGGCCGGGACGCTCTCCGCCGCGCCCGGCGAATCGATCCGGTCCGCCGCCGTCGACGGAAAACGGGCCTACGTCGCCGCCGGGGATCACCTCGTCGTGGTCGACGTGTCCCACCCGGCGGCGATGGGGCGGCTGGCCCGCATCGACGGCCCGGCGGCCCACGCCGTTCTCGCGGACGACGTGTTGAGCATCGCCGGGGCGGACAGATTGGCCCGGTTCGATGTCAGCGCCACCGCCGAGCCGATCCCGCTGGGGACCTATGCGGGGATGGGGCCCGTGACGAGCGTCGCCGCACAGGCGGCGCGCGTCTACCTCTCCGGCGCGGGGGACGGCCCCCCGCTGGTCGTCGTCAGCTTTCAGACGCCGGATTTTCCATCGGAAGAGGATCACCTGATCGGAGTGGGCGAGGCGGGCCGCGCGTGGCCCACCGGCGGCGAGGTGTGGCTGGCGCGCGGCTATGGCGGGCTGAGCCGCCACGCCATCAGCGAGGGCGGCGCGCTCGCGCCGCTGGGCGCGTACCGTGTCTTTGGCGAGGCGGCGCGGCTGGCGCTCGACGGCGGGCGGCTGCTGGCGGGCGGGCGCGGCGGGTGGGCCGCGCTGGAGGTCGACGGCGTGCCGCTCAGCGCCCCGCTGGGCCAGTCGGCGGATGCGCCGTCCGTGCGCGCGCTGGCGGCGGCGGGCGATGTCGTCGCGGTGGCGGCGGGGGATGCGGGCCTCGCGCTGTACCGGATGGGCGAGGGCGGCGAGCGCGATCCGCTGGCGCGTCAGACCGGGCAGGGGCCGGTCGTCGGGGTGGCGATGACGGAGGATTTTGTGCTGGCCGCCGACGCGGACGGATTGGCGTTGTACGACCGTCGGTACCTCGTGCCGGTGACGCGGGTACGGACCCCGGCCCCGCCCACCGACCTCGTGCTGCGCGGTCGGCTGGCCTATCTGCCGCTCGTGGATGGCCGCATTGCGCTGGTCGACGTGGCCGATCCAACCGGCGGGCTGCGCACGCTGAGCCGCGTCGCCACGCGCCGCCCCGCCGCGCTGATCCCCGGCCCGGAGGGGCGCGTCTACACGCTGGCCGACGACCAGCTTAACCGGCTGTGGGCCGACGATCCCACCGCGCTGCGCGTCACCACCGGGGGCGATCTACGCGCGGTCGCGACAGAAGGCGCGTTCGCCGGTTCCCGGCTGTGGGCGCTCACGCCGGGCGAGGCGGCGCGCGTCTACGACCCGTCGCGCATCCCGGATTTCGACCCGGACTTCCAGCGGGAGGTCGAGACGGCGGCGGTCGCGCTCGCCCTCGACCCGGCGGCGGGGATCGCCTACGCGGCCTACGGAGAGGGCGGATTAGGATGGTTTGAGATGAACCGCCCGTCCACGAGTGCCACGTTCTATGCGGGGGACGTACGGTCGCTCCACCGGGCGGGTGATGTGCTCTTTGCACTGGGCCGGTCGCTCACCGCGTGGGACCTCAGCCAGCCCGCCGAACCGGCCCTGCTGGCGGAGTTGCCGCTCGTCGCGCCCGGCTCGCACGTCGCGCCGCTGGGCGAGCGCGATCTGCTGCTCAGCCTGGAGAGCGGGCTGGCCGTCGTCCGTTGGGACGGGGATACGCTCGAAACGCTGGGGCAGATCGTCACGCCGGGCGCGGTCGACCGGGCCGCCGCGCTCGACGGGCGGGCCTACGCCGCGCTGCACGACGGCGGGCTGCTCGTGGTCGACCTGTCCGATCCTGCCGCGCCCGAAGCGCTTTACACGGCGGCCTCGGAGTCGGGCCGCTTTGTGCGCGATCTGCTGCCGCTCGACGAGCGCACGCTGCTGGTAAGCTGGGAGGGGGGGATCGATGCGCTGGATGTGAGCGG
>CAZWUX010000174.1:0-9459 GCA_964637665.1 uncultured Anaerolineae bacterium | reverse complement strand
TGGTGAAATGCGAGGAAAATGGGAACCCATCGTAACTACTAATGAGTTCGTACGGGGGATCGTGATCCTCTCTCGCCCAACGCACATCTGTGCTCGCAAGCGTCGTCACTCGTATCTACTGCGAAGTCTACTTTGGGTGAAAGTCAAGAAAAATGGACGACCATACAAGATGTACGGCTCAACGCCACGTTCGCCGATATCAGGCCTGTATAGTTACTATGTTTCGCGCGCAAAACCCCTCGATGGTAAGCGGGTGCGCATTCGCTGTGAGGCAGTCGATGAGCAGATCGGGAAACTCCTGCAAGGCGTTGCCGTTTCATCCGATCATCTCCCTGCCATTAAAGAGATCTACCAGTCGCAGATTCGGGAAGAAGTGGAAAGCGACTTGGATAAGACCAGTGAGCAGATGAGCCAGAAACTGGCCAAAATGCAATCGCAGCAAACGCAACTCACGAGGTTGTTCCTGGAGGGGGTAATCGGCGAGGATGAATACAAGCAGCTCCGTGCCGAGTGGCAAGAGAAACTCCGATATCAGCGCATGCGCCTAGCAGAAGCGAAGCGTGATATCAGCAAGTTTATCGATGATCTGGATATGGCGCTGGCGCTCCTTGAGCATCTGCCCAACCTGTACGAGCGCCTCGCTGAAGACGATAAGAATCAGCTTTTGCGTATTCTGCTGAACCGGATTATAGTAGATAACGATGGTGAGATCATCGAATACGAACTCAACGCGCCATTCACCTATCTCACTACCCTTTTGAAGGGTCCCAAGCAGGGGACAACCGGGACCTTTTCGAGAAGTGTCCAACACAGTCCACACCCCATATGCAAAAAACGGGCCATCTCCGGTCGAGATGGCCCGTCGCGTTATACGCTGTTAGGGTGAGAAAGTCGCCTACGCCGTCGGCTCCGGCAAGTTCACCGGGCGGCAGCACAGCACGAGGTTGCGTGCAGCGCTAACCTCGTCCAACCGTTTGACGGGCGCGTTATGCGGCGCGTCGTGGAGCAGGTCGGGATTCTCGTGTGCCTCCCGCGCGATCTGGCGCATCGCGTCGATGAAGCTGTCGAGCGTGCCCTTGCTTTCCGTCTCAGTCGGCTCGATCATCAGCGCCTCGTGGACGATCAGCGGGAAGTAGTTGGTCGGCGGGTGGAAGCCGAAGTCGATCAGCCGCTTGGAGATGTCCAGCGCATGGATGTCCGGCGCATCGTCGAAGTGGCCCTCACAGACGAACTCGTGCATACAGATGCGATCATACGGCACGTGATAGGTATCGTTGAGCTTCACGCGCAGGTAGTTCGCGTTGAGCACGGCCATCTCGCTGACGCGGCGCAGGCCATCCCCGCCGTTGACGAGCATGTAGGCCAGCGCGCGCACGATGACGCCGAACTGCCCGTAGAATGCCTTGACACGTCCGATGCTTTTCTCCGGCATGACGAAGCCGTACAGCGGCAGCTCGTCCTCGCCGGTGCTTTCCTCGACGATCTCGACGTTCGGCCCCGGCAGGAACGACACCAGTCGCTCCGATGCACCGACCGGCCCCGCGCCGGGGCCGCCGCCGCCGTGCGGCGTACTGAACGTCTTGTGCAAGTTGAAGTGCATCACGTCGAAGCCCAGATCGCCGGGCTTGACGATGCCCATCAGCGCGTTGAAGTTCGCCCCGTCGCCGTAGACGAGGCCGCCGCACCCGTGCACTAACCCGATGACCTCTTCGATCTGTTCCTCGAACAGGCCAAGTGTGTTTGGGTTCGTGATCATGATCCCGACGACGGTATCATCGCACTCCGAGCGCAGCGCGTCGATGTCCACGTTGCCGCGTTCGTCGGACGGAATCTCGACGACGATCAGCCCGCTCATCGAGGTCGTCGCCGGGTTCGTGCCGTGCGCCGAGTCCGGGATCAGCACCTTGTTGCGCTTCGTGTCGCCCCGGTCCTGATGATAGGCGCGCATCATCAGCACGCCCGTGAACTCACCATGCGCACCGGCAGCCGGTTGCAGAGTTACCCCGGCGAATCCGCCCAGCTCCTTGAGCCATTCCTGCGTGTTGTACATGACCTCCAGCGCACCCTGAATCGTGCTCTCATCCTGATAAGGGTGCAGCAGGGCGAAGCCCGGCAAGCGGGCCATATCCTCGTTCAGCCGGGGATTGTATTTCATCGTGCAGGAGCCGAGCGGATACATCCCCTTGTCGACTCCGTGATTCATCTGCGAGAGGCGCGTGAAATGTCGCACCACATCCACCTCGCTGACCTCCGGCAGGTCCAGCTCCTCGCGGACCCATTCCTCCGGCAGCTCAGCCAGCGGAACGTCGGGCGCGGGCATCTCGACACCCTTACGCCCCGGCGATCCCAGATCGTAGATCAGCGGTTCGGTCATTCTGCCACCTCCGCCAGAGCTTGCACGAGCAGGTCGATTTCGGCCCGCGTGTTCATTTCCGTGACCGCGATGAGCATCTGCCCCTCGCGTTCGTCATACCGCTTGCCCAGATCGTAGCCGCCAACGATGCTGTACTCGTCGAGCAGGTAATCGTTGATCACATCAACTGGCATCGGGCACTCGACCGCGAACTCCTTGACGAACGGCTTGCCGCGCACGACGTTGTAGCCGTCCAGCTTGTCGATCTCGTCCGCCGCGTAGTGCGATTTGTGATAGCAAAGCTCCGCCACCTGACGCAGCCCGTTCTTGCCCATCACACTCATGTAGACCGCTGCCGAGAGCGCCATCAACCCCTGATTGGTGCAGATGTTGCTCGTCGCCTTCTCGCGGCGGATGTGCTGCTCGCGAGTGGCAAGGGTCAGCACGTAGCCGGTCTCGCCCTCGGCGTCGGTGGTCTCGCCGACCAGACGGCCCGACATCTTACGCACGTACTTCTCTTTCGTCGCGAAGAAGCCGAGTTATGGCCCGCCGAAGCTCACCGGGATGCCAAGCCCCTGCCCCTCCCCCACGACGATATCCGCGTCCATCCAGCCGGGCGGCTTGAGCAGCCCCAGCGAGATCGGATCGGCCACGACGCAGGCCAGCGCGCCGTGCTCGTGAGCCGCGTCGATGGCCTTCTGGATCGGGTCGACCTCGCCGAAGAAGTTAGGGTAGGCGACGGCGACCAGACACGTATCGTCGTTGATCAGCTCGATCAGCTTGTCCATGTCCACCCAGCAGGCCGTATCGCCGACGATGTCGACATCCATCCCCTGTAAATAGGTGTGGACGACATCGCGGTATTCGGGGTGGATGCCGGAGCACATCACGATCCGCTTGCGCTTCTCGCGGAAGTGGCTCAGTGCCATGATGGCCGCCTCGGCCAGCGAGGTCGCGCCGTCGTAGTGGCTGGCGTTGGCGACTTCCATCCCGGTTAGCTGGCAGATCATGCTCTGGTACTCGAACACCGCTTGCAGCGTTCCCTGGCTTACCTCCGGCTGGTAAGGCGTATACGCCGTGAGAAACTCGCCACGCAGGATGATGTGGTTGACGACCGGCGGGATGTAGTGGTTATATGCCCCCGCGCCGAGAAATGTGGCCGTCCGTCCGGCGGGGAAGTTGTCGCCCGCCATCGCGTCGAGCAGCCACCCGGTTTCCATCTGGGTGATGCCATCCGGCAGCGCGAGGTCGGGATAGCGCACCGACTCCGGCACGTCTGAGAACAGATCCCGAACGCTCTCGACGCCGACAGCCTCCAGCATGGCCCCAATGTCCGCGTCCGTATGCGGTAGATAGGTCATCCTATTCGACTCCTTTATGCAGCGCCGCCAGAAGATCGCCCGCGACAATCCGGGCGCGATCCTGGTTGGCGGCGCGCTTCATACGCTTGAGGTCGACTTAGCCGCGTTCCTCGCAGTAGGCTTCATACGCCTCGGCGTCCATAAGAGCGTCCATCTCCGACGTATCAGATGGCTTGATGCGGACGATCCAGCCCTCGCCGTACGCATCCTCGTTAATGACCTCCGGCGTGTCCTCAAGGTCCTCGTTGACGGCCACGATCTCGCCGCTGATGGGCATGATGACATCCGCCGCCGCCTTCACCGACTCGACGACGCCGAACACCTCGCCCTTGCCGAAGGTCTCGCCGACCGCCGGAAGTTCGACGAACACGAGGTCGGAAAGCTGATCCTGCGCGTAGTCTGAGATGCCGATCTGCGCCTCGCCATCTTCCAGCTTCACCCATTCATCAGATTCCGTGAACTTGTATCCCTCCGGGATACTCCAGTCACCCATCGTAGCACCTCGCTTTCTCAGTTGGATTAACGTGAATGGTCAAAAAAACAGGCGACACACAGCAAAAAAGCTGCATGTCCCCTGTCATTGCCCTGAGAGATTCATCCGACGCAGTGGTCGGATTTGCCCCGTCGGTGCTGCCCTGGTGAGTAAAGAGTCGCTCGTGGTCGCGAGCCAGAACAGGCTTTCCAGAGGATAACGCGCATAGGGTCCTGGTGCCTGAGAGTTTCGACTGGCTGCCATTTGCCAGCTTGCCCCTTCGGCGCTCCCGGAGGAGGCTCTCCCCTATAACGCATTCAATTGTATTTTTCGTCGTACAGTTCGCATCCTGTATTGTAGACAAGCCAAAACAAGGTGTCAATGACAAGTGTCGCCGCAGTCCCCCGCCGTTTGTTATAGATCACCGCGTATGATGAGCTTGGCGGTGGCAGGGTTGGTGGCGAGTGGAACGTCATGCACGTTGCACAGGCGGAGCAGCGTCCGGATATCGGGATCGTGAGGATGCTTATCCAGCTCATCGACGAAGAAGATAACTGCCGAAATCTGGCCCTCGACGACGAGAGAGGCGATCTGCACGTCACCCCCGATCGGGCCGGAGAGCATCCGGTTGACATCCAGCCCGGTCTCTTCCTGTATCAGCTTACCGGTCGTGCCCGTCGCCACCAGATCGACCTGTTCGAGAACGTCTCTGTAGGTCCTGACAAATTCGATCATGCTGGGCTTTTTGCCGTCATGGGCAATCAATGCAATAGTTTTCAAGCGGCCCCCCGTTGCGACGCGGATCATCCGGCACGGCGACGCCGCGCCCGCCGGTAGATGGATACCCTGATCTCAGTATACATGGGCAGCCGGGGAGAATAAAGCGGGACGGCTCAGGGCAATGAGCATCCTTCCCTAATGCTCCCGGTTATGATATCCTAAAACGACAGTCGGAATCCGGGCTTCACCACACAAACAAAGGAACGGATGCGATGAGCCGCGAAGAGAAGTTCTTCCGCATGAGCATCAACCTTCCTTTTGAGGAAGTAAAAGATGAGCGGGATGAAACCAGCATTCCTGAGCTGGCGCACGTCGCCAAGCTGCGCGATGCGGGCAACGTTCAGGATGCCATCGACTATGGCAAAGCGCTGATCAAGATGTACCCGGACAACGATTTGATCCCGTTCATGATCGCCTATATCTACTACCAACGGCACTTCCCCGATGAGGCGCTTAAGATCGCGGGGGAGGCCATCCCCCACTGCCCCCGCAAGTACCGGCTGTATTCGGTAGCCGGGTTGGCCGAGTTCGACCGGGGAAAGCTGCCAGAAGCGCTCGTGTGGTGGGCGCGCAGCGTCATCGCGCAGTGCGAAGTCACCGACTTTCAGGAATACGATTCCTTCCTGCACATAGCGCACGCCGCCGAACTGATCGGCGCGAAGGAGAAGGCGGGCATGTTCTTTACGATGGCAGATGCCATCGAGCAGGGCGGGATGCGGCTCGACGAAACTTCAATCGAGCAGCTTGCCGAGATCAAATCCTCCTGGGCACGTGATCCTTTCCGGCGCGTGCTTGAGCACATCGAGACGACCTACCTGCGCGAATGAACGGCAAACCGCTTCGCGGATTTGCTTGACACTCCAGCAGACTAGCGCATCGCAACCCGCGCTGCCCGACCGCTGCGTCACACAGTGGAGCACGACTGCGGCAGCGTGGTATAATCTCCCCCTATGTCTGAGCAGCTTTTCCAGTTCACACTTGAAGCGACCGACGGCGCGGCGCGGGCCGGGGTGTTTAACACACGGCACGGGCCGCTCCACACGCCGGTATTCGCCCCTGTGGGGACGCAGGGGACCGTCAAAGGGGTGACACCGCACCAGCTTCGCGCGCTGGGCGCAACGCTCGTGCTGGCGAATACCTATCACCTGTATCTGCGCCCCGGTGATGAGGTGATCCTCCAGCTCGGCGGGCTGCACGAATTCATGGCGTGGCCGGGACCGATCCTGACCGACAGCGGCGGTTTTCAGGTCTGGAGCTTGAGCGACATCAACAAGGTGACGGACGACGGCGTGACGTTCCGCTCGCACCTCGACGGGTCGCTCCACCACCTGACGCCGGAGAAGTCGGTCGCGATCCAGCAGAATCTGGGCGCGGACATCATCATGTGTTTCGACGAGCTGGCCGACCCGGACGACCGCGCCTATTTGCAAACCGCGCTTGACCGCACGCACCGGTGGGCTGAGCGCTGCTACAGGGCGTGGACGAACCGCGATCGGCAGGCGTTGTTCGGCATCGTGCAGGGCGGGATTTATGAAGACCTGCGACGCGAATCGGTGGCTGCGCTGACCGGGGTCGACTTCCCCGGTTATGCGATCGGCGGGCTGTCTGTCGGGGAGGGCAAGGAGGACATGTATGCGACCATCGAGGTCGTCAACGCGCTGCTCCCCGCCGAGAAGCCTCGCTATCTGATGGGAGTGGGCACGATCCGCGATCTGGTGGAGGGCGTCGCGAGGGGGATTGACATTTTCGACTGCGTGCTGCCTACCCGGCTGGCGCGGCATGGCGCGGCGATGACCACCCGCGAGCGGCTGAACATCAAAAACGCCGTTTATGCCGATGACCCCGCCCCGTTGGATAAAACGTGCGACTGCTATACCTGCGAGCATTTCAGCCGGGCTTATCTGAGGCATCTCGCCAAGAGCCATGAGATGCTGGGGGCGACTCTGCTCTCGATCCATAATCTGCGGACGCTCGTCCGGCTGGGGCAGGAGATGCGGGCGGCGATCGTGGCGGGGGAGTTCGATGCCTACGCCGAGGAGACGCTCAGGCGGCTCGAACCGGCGCTGTAGGGTAGAGGTCCATGCTCTTAACCTGTCGTTAATCGGACTGCGCTATCGTCCTATAGATATCTTTATCATAATTTATCTCACGTAAGGACGTACGTTTGACACTGCTGCAAGCAATCATTTTAGGGGTTGTTCAGGGCGCCACCGAATTTATACCGGTTTCAAGCTCCGGCCACCTCGTGATCGTACCCTGGCTGCTGGGATGGCAGACATCCGGCCTGACTTTCACGGTCGTTGCCCATCTGGGCACGGCAATCGGTGTGCTGATCTTCTTCTGGAACGACTGGAAAGAGATGGCACAGAGCGCCTTCCGCTGGCTGCGCACGGGAGAAGCAGGTGAGGGAACACGGCTTATGGGGCTGATCGTGCTCGGCACGATCCCGACGGCCATCGTCGGGCTGCTGTTTCAAAAGCAGCTCGAGGGCCTGTTTGATCATCCGCTGATCGCCATCCTGATGCTGCTGGTGACCGCTCTGCTGCTGACCGCCGGAGAGCGCATCGGGAAGCTGCGGCGCGACGTGGAGGACATAACCTGGGTCGACAGCCTCATCATCGGCGTGGCGCAGGTGATCGCCATCGTGCCGGGCATCAGCCGCTCCGGGTCGACCATCGCCGCCGGGCGCGTCCGCGACCTGAAGCGAGCCGACGCCGCCCGCTACAGTTTCCTGCTCGCCACCCCCCTCATTCTGGGGATCGGGGTGATCGAGATGGGGCAGCTCATTCAGGCCGGGTCCGACATGAGCCAGATCGTCCCGCTGCTGGCTGGTTTCGCGGCGGCGCTGATCAGCACCTACTTCGTCATCCGCTGGCTGCTCAACTACCTGCGGACGCGCTCGACGATCGTGTTCGCCGTGTACTGCGTGGCGGCTTCGCTCATCAGCCTCGCCGTATTCTTCATCCGCACGGGGTAGCGAGGCCGGTCACGATGCCGCTCTCCGGTCGCCGTATCCGGGCGCTCGTCTGGCTGGCCGTGACCCTGCTGGCCGGATGTGCGGACGCCCGCAGCGCCCCCGGCGCGGAGGATTTCGCGCCGTCGCTGAGTATCGCCGCCGATCCGGCTTCCGCCCCGCTGGCCGAAGGGCTGCTCAACGCCTACGAGAGCCTGCACCCGCAAGCCACTCTGTCGCTGACCCCTCTCAACCGGGAGAACGCGCTGAACGCCGTCGAGAGTGGGGAGGTCGATGCGGCCATCCTGCTGCACCCCCCGCAGGATGGCGGGTGGTTCTACACACCGGTTGGCCGGGAACTCATCGCGATCATCGCACACCCCGGCGTCCCGGTGGAGGGCGTTAACCGGCGGGATATCCGCGCGCTGTACAGCGGCCAGATCACGGCGTGGGCGGGCGAAAACGGCGAGACTCAGCCGGTGCAGCTTGTCATTCTGGAAAGGGGGGAATCGACGGCGCTGGCGTTCGACGCGCTGGTGCTGCACGGCCAGGAGCCGGTATCGTCGGCCCGCGTGGCGCCGGATGTTGATTACGTCGTCAGGCTGGTAGAAACCACGCCGGGCGGGCTGGGCATCGCCCCGCTGAACGCGGTCGATGGGGAGGTCAAGACGCTGGCGTACGAGGATGTCGAGCCGACGCCGGATAATGCCCGCGATCACCGCTATACGCTCGTCACCGACGTAGTGTTCGTCGCACTGCGGGAGCCGACCGGGGCGACCAAAGCGTTCCTCGACTGGGTGCTGAGTGAGGAGGGGCAGGCCATCGTGCGGCACCACATGCTGGGCTTCGACGAGTAGCGGCCCGCTAGCCGCTGATCCAGGGGTTCTCCCGGCGCTCCTCGCCGATGGTCGTCGCCGGGCCGTGCCCCGGATAGACCGTCACGTCGTCGGGCAGGCGGTACAAAACGTCCCGGATCGAGGAGGCCAGTGCAGCCGGGTCGCCGCCCGGCAGATCGGCCCGCCCGATGCCCCGCCGGAACAGCACGTCGCCGTCGAACACGACCTTCTGATCCGCCTCATACAGCGATACATGCCCCGGCGTGTGGCCCGGTGTGAACAGCACCTCGAAGCGAAGCGCGCCCACCTCGATCACGTGGCCGGGGATCAACAAAAAATCGGGTTCCGGGCTGGGTTCCAACGGGATGCCCCACATCTCCGCGCCGCCCTTTCTCCGCAACAGCGGCAGGTCGGCCTTGTGCAGAGCAAACTGCGCCCCCGTCTCGGCGATGTACGGCGCATTGCCGCCGATATGATCCCAGTGGGCGTGCGTGTTGAGCACGTAAATCACGTCGGCCCCACGCTGCGCGATAGCCCCCCGGATCGAGTCGTCCCGCCAGCCCGGATCGATCAGCGCTGCCTGCCCGGTCTGGCGGCAGGTTGCGAGATAACAGTTCGTTTGCAGCGGGCCGATGGGGAGCACATCGACGTACATGGACAACACCTCACGATGACGGCAAAAAGCAGAACAGGGGATCGCTAGC
>CAZWUX010000173.1:0-9559 GCA_964637665.1 uncultured Anaerolineae bacterium | reverse complement strand
GCTTCCCGGCGTCCTGCTCCAGGCTGATGTCTATCGGGAGGTCGTGGCCCCGGCAGGCGGCGCGTCCGATTACCGGGAGGATGATCCGGTCGTCACCCCGCCGCACTATGGGCGCGAGCAGCTATCCGGTGCGGACCTGCCGCCGCCGAAACCACCCAAACGAACGAACACCCGGCCCT
This sequence comes from uncultured Anaerolineae bacterium, assembly GCA_964637665.1. Classification (GTDB taxonomy): domain Bacteria; phylum Chloroflexota; class Anaerolineae; order Aggregatilineales; family UBA3940; genus CAZWUX01. The sequence continues at coordinate 9,380 of CAZWUX010000173.1, read as the reverse complement.
ATGAGCCGGTCTGGTACGGAGATGTCAACACGCATCCCCGTACGCGCGGTGTGGCGGGCCTGGGGATGCGCGCCGTGAGGCGGCATCAGGAGGAGTTCATGGCGGAGGCGTGGCGCGAGGTCACCGCGCTGCGGGCCATCAACCAGACGCTTCAGCAGGCGGCGCTCGCCTCGCTGGTCGCCGGGCGCTGGCGGGAGCGCGTCGTCCAGCTCGATTCAGGCGCGCGGCTGAGCGTGACGCGCAGCGCCCATGAGCGGGTGCGCGTGGCGGCAGGAGGGCAAACGGTCTGGGGGCAGCTACGGGAGGCCCCGGTGCCGGATGGCGCGTTCTCCATCGCCCACCAGCGCACGCTGCGCACTGGCAGCGTGATCCACCACTCCATGCGGTTGGTGGACCGCACAGGCCCGATCCTGCACACCGTCCAGAAGGACACGGTCGACCATCCGGCCAGGCTGTCGGCCCAGTTGGAGCACACGCCGCCCGCCGGGATGCAAACCGAGGCCAGCGTACAAAAAGGGGATGCGAGCGATCCCGACGTGCTGGCATCGCCCCTGTGGCCGCTGGCGGATATCGTCGGGCGGCTGGCGCGCAATCTGGACGGCTTGCTGGCAAGGGGTGGTGAAATACCTAGAGATGAGACGGCTGGCGTCATGCTCGACGTTCACCGCGTCGCACGCGGTCACGTAGCGCAGGTCGATGCGCTCACCGGGGTGGGCGGGAGCAGCGGCGAGCAGGTGCGGATCAGCCGCTATACGGCCAGTTCGCTCGCCGGGGAAGCGGATAAGCTGATCGACGACTTCGCCGGTGACCGGACGCCGGGCCGCAAGCAGCTCACGGTCATACGCGATCAGGTGATAGCCTGGGAGGGCGATCTGCGGGAGTTGGGGCGGATCGAGCGCCCGGTCCCCACGTCGCCCGGCGAGCCGGGGCCGGACGCGGATGAGACGCTCGAACCCATCGCTGCGGCGCTCAGCGGGGCGCTCGTGCCGATTGACACGATCCACGCGCATCTCATCGAGCGTATCGACATCGGCGACCGCGCATGGGGGGCGCGGCCTATCCCATCACGCTTTACCGCGCACCTCTCATTCGGCATGGTGATTTACCCGTACATCAGCGAGCAAAGCCCGGAGTATATGCTGCCCGGCGTCGGCGCAATCGCGGAGAATACGGTCGGGCTGGTGCAGGTCAACGCGGAGTTCGTCGAGGCGGCGTTGATCGGCGTGAATCACGAGATGAGCCGCGAGATGCGCTGGCGCGAATACCCCGCCCCGCTGTACAGCACGTGGTTCAAGCATTTCTGGAGCGCGATGACGCCGGACATCGGGGAGATCGATGGCTGGAAGCCGGGCAGCGCGCTCGGCGAGCACCTTATCGGCGCAGCGGCGGGCGGCACGCTCGTGCTGCTGATCAAGGGCGAAATCCTGCGACGCTATCCAAACCTCGCGCTGTACGCCGTCAAGGCGGACGTGGTCGACATCAAAGACGACTCGGGGCAAAAGCTGCGCGTGCGGGTGGCCGCGGAGCCGGAGCAGCAGGTGTACCCCGCCTTCAGCGGGGAGCTGGCAAACGGCGTGCAGTTCTTTGGCTTCGACCCGGACGAGTTGTCCATCCCCGACGTGCTGGGCGACCCCAACCCGCAGAGCACCTCGGCGGACGGCGGCTGGTTCTTCGTTTTGCAGGAGCAGCCCACCGAGCCGCGCTTTGGCTTGGACGAGTATGAAGCGGGCACGCGCTATAACCCAAACCGACTGGGGACGTGGAGCGAGCTTTCGTGGGGGCACTTCATGCCGGGGGATGACCCCGACGCACCCGCATACCTGCCCCTCGGCGAGAAATTTGGCGGCGTGGCCCTGCCGGACACCACCGAGCCGGATACGCCGACGACGACGTGGGGCAGCAGCGCCGGGGCGATGGCGCGCATCGTGCTGCAGCGCCCCGTCCGTATGCTGGTCCATGCCTCTGCTATGCTGCCGGAAGGAACGTAAACATGGTTTTCCCCGGAACGTCCCCCCGCGCACGGGCGGGCCTCTACAATCTACCGAAATCCGACCTGCCGACCGCGTTCGAGGCGCTGAACGCCGACTTCCCGCTGCTCATGCTGCCGGTGCGGCTTGAGACGCGCTTTTACCGCGACCCGCACCGCCTGCGCATCCGCATCTACCCCGACCAGATCCACGTCAACAGCCATCAGCCCGCGTTGAGCGAGCGTGAAGCCAGGCTCGGCCAGCGCTTCTGGGAACTCGTCTGGCGCAGGGGGCAGCAAAACGCGCCGCGCATCTTCGAGCGGCTTGCCCAACAGGTCAGCGTGTGGCGGGCAGCGTGGGTGATGCAGGCCACCACGCCGCTCAACGTCGATAAGCTGGGCCGCGGCCAGCCTGAGTTCCCGCCGATCAAAACCGGGCGGGAGGAGGACGCGCCGTCGCGCATCGAGCTGCTGCCGAAGCGCTGGCTGGCGGTGGGCTATCTGGACGGGGAAGCGCTCTTCGTGGAGCACGGCGAGCTGATCCCCGACAAGCTGCGTTTCGCGCCGTTCCAGATGGACGGCCCGGAGGACGTTCACCGCTGGATGGTGAACTTCGACGCGGCGCTGCGCGTCGGCATGGCGATCGAGGTGAAGCTGAAGGGGAGCAAACAGCGCATCATCAACGAGGGGCTGGATGAGCTGATCGTCGTGGGCACGCGGCTCGACGAGAAGCCGGGGGCGCTGGCGCAGGCGTTGGAGGACAACTTACAGGCGCACTATTTCGTGCGGGGCTTCGACTTTTTGCCGCAGGGAACTCCCACCAACAACACCGAAACGGTGAGCAGCCCGTGGCAGTGGAACGAGGGGGACAGCGCCGCCATTTTGAAAGGCGCGTGGCGGCCCGGCAAAGCTCAGAATCAGACCTATCGCGCCCGGTTCGCCCGCACGCTGGGGCTGGACGACGGGGGGATCGCCGCGCGGGCCGCTCACGCCGATACCGCCGACCTGCCGGGCATGGAGGCGATGAACCACGCGCTGTGGTACGTTACGTGGGGCGAATATCTGCGTTTCATGCTGAATGACGGCGAGAAATCGATCCTGTCAGACGACGCCCTCGACTGGGCGCGCGACTGGTTCGTCGATCACGTACGGGGTGGGGCGATCGTCCCGGCCTTCCACATCGGCGCAGTGCCTTACGGCGTGCTGCCCGTGCAGCTTCAGCCGGTCCCGCAGGACGCGCACACGGGCGAGGAGTATTTGCAGTGGGCGCTGTGGCATCTGCGGGCGGGCTGGGAGCGATCGCTGCCCAACGTGCCGCATCTGGACCCGGCGGCGACGGCCAGCGCGACGGATGCGCCCGTCACGACCGACCTCGAAGGGGCGAATGAGAATCTGGTCGCGCTGTTGAGCAGCCACCCCCATCCCGCGAAGTTCTTCATCCGCAATCTCTACAACGTGCGCACGGTGCTGTTTGGGCTGTTCGACCCCGTGTTTTTGGTCGATGCGCTGGTCGACCGGCTGATCGAGTCGGCGCGGGAGGTGGACAATGCGTGGGGCGTCGGCCTCGACATCGAACTGGCTGACCCGTTCGACACGCTGGCCGCCCAGACGCATTACTTTGAGGATTTGCTGGCGGAGGTCGACGATCGTATCGAGTCCCTCTCAGACCAGATCAAGGGCGTAAGCGGCCCCGTGCTGCCCGGGCTGGCCCAGCAGATCGAGCAGATGAGTGAGGAACTCGACATCTACCAGAATCCGCAGGGCGGCATCCGCAGCATTGTGGAGCAGATCGTCTTCCTGCTGAGCGTCCACGCGGGGCGCGTCGCGCCGCTGCGCGATCTGGGCCTGCCAACCGGGCTGTTCAGCGACGTGCTGAGCGAGTCGCCGCCGAGCCCGGAGCATTTCTTCTTCCACTACCGCGACACGGCGACCGAATGGGGCGGGCTGCCGCTCGTACAGGCGCCCGACGCTGCCGGGGGCGCATCGGCCCCCGTTTATCTGGCATGGCTGCGCGACTACGCGGCGGGCAGCGCGCAGGGCGATAAGCCGAACGGCCTGCCCGATCCGCCGCCGCTGCTTTATCAACTGATCCGGCGGTCCATCGACCGGGCGCGCGCCTGGGACAACGAGCCGGTGGCCGATCTGCTCACCTTTCTGGGGGATATGGATCGCATCGGCAAGATGCCCTCATCCGCCGCGCGCGTCAGCGAGACGAAGCGGGTGGCGGCGAACAGGCGTATGGTGGCTAACACGGCGGGCACGCTGAACGCCCTTTTGAAACGCCCGGCGAGCGACCCAGTGCGAAGCGCGGTCGCGCGCATCCCGAAAACCGCCTGGCGCAGCACAGCCGCGCAGCTTCGAGCTTACCGGCGCGTCAACCCGAAGGCCGCGCCCCGCGTGAAACGCGTCCTTACGACGCTCGACACGTGGATCGCCCAGCCGGACGTTGTGGAAACCGGCCCGCTGGAGGGGATCGACCGGCTGGACAGGGTACCGGTGCAGGCCAGGCAGCGCCTGAACGCGCTGGCAGACGCCGTCGGCGTGTTGGTCGACCTGCCCGCCGGCGAACTCGAACTGCGGATGCGGGAGACGCTGGGGCTGGCGATGCACCGCCTCGACGCGTGGATCACCGCCTATGCCGGGCAGCGTGTAGGCGAGCTGCGCCGGAAGAACCCGACCGGCATCCAGATCGGGGGCTTCGGCTGGGTGGAGAATCTACGCCCGGACGAGGCCGGGGCGGCGGCCTCGCAGGGCTACATCCACGCGCCGTCGATGACGCAGGCGGCCACGGCTGCCGTGCTGCGCAGCGGCTACAGCGCCTACAGCGACGGGACGAGCACGTCGCCCTTCGCCATCGACCTGCGCTCCGATCGCGTGCGGGTCGCACGCTGGATCATGGATGGCGTGCGGCAGGGGCAGCGGCTCAACGATCTGCTCGGCTACCGCTTCGAGCGCTATCTGCATGACCATAATCTGGACATCTGGATCGACGCCGTGCGGGACGTTGTCTCCGAGCATGGCACGACCGAACTGGCCGGATCGAATGAGATGATCGTCGTCGATGGGCTGGCGCTGCTCGAACTGTGGGGCGAGGGCGATGGGACGCTGGGCGACGTGATGCCTGAGGTGACCGATGCGGCGAACAACGTCCAACCGTTTAGCGAGCTGGAACCCGCGCTGGCGCACCTCGCGTGGATCACCGATGCGCTGGCCGACCTGACGCTGGCCGAGAGCGTGCACGCCGTCGTGCAGGGCGACTACGAGCGGGCGAGCGCCGTGCAAAACGCATCGGCGCTGGGGGATGTCCCGCCGCCGGAGGTGCGGTCCGTGCTGACGCCTAACTCCGGCATGACCATCACGCATAAAGTCGTGCTCGTTCCGCAGGGCGAGGCCAGCACGTGGAACCAGGCGTCAACCGTGCGCGGCTCGCTGGAGCCGGAGCTTGAGGCGTGGGCGGCGGGCATCGTCGGCCCGCCGGAGCGGGTGATCTACCGGGTGCGCGGCGGCGAGGACGACCCGCCGGAGACGCGCTCGCTGGCCGATTTGAACCTCGCGGCGCTGGACGCCATCTACCTCGCGCCGCCGGGTAAGAGCGTCGGCGGGTCAGGGCTGGGCGCGCACATAGCGCTCGACTACCGTCAACGCTACGCGACCCCCGAACACCCGATCCCCGACGTGACGACCGAGGCCGACGCCCCCATCGGCAAGGATCAGATTTCGCTGGCGGAGTTCATTCTGCTGGCGAACAGCGTGCGGTCGGCGCTCGGGGGCGCGCGCCCCGCTACCGGGGCCGACTTCGTCCTCGGCACACAGGAGGGCGTGCCCGGCGTTGACGTGGGCGAGATGGAGGGGCGGGCCAAGCAGCTCATCAAGCAGGTTGACCGGCTGGTGAATACGCTGGCGGCGGGCCAGAACGTGATGAAGACGCTGATGGCGCTGTCGACCTTCAACCTGCCGGAGGCCGTCCCAACCTCGCGTGACAGCGCGGCGCTGGCCGAGCAGGCCGCGGCGGTTCTGCGGACCGCGCAGCCCCGGCTGGAGGAAGCCCGCGCCAGTCTGACCCCGCCGCAGGGTGACGCCGAAAGCAGCACGGCTGATGCGCGGCTCCGGCGGGCGCAAGCGGCCATCGCGTCGATCATGGGGCGCGGTTTCCCGGCCATGCCGCGGTTCCAGGCGCCGTTGAAGCGCGGCTGGCTGCGAGATGAGTCTGAACTGGGGGGTGGCGATCCGCACACGGCGATGGGCTGGCTGCTGAAGATGGCGCGGGTGCGGCCCGACCTCGGCGCGCTGCGGGATACCATCACGACGGCTGAGGCGCTTCAGGACCGGGCGCTGTTCCCGTTGTGGGTCGCGCAGGTCCCTCATGATGATCATGAGCCATGGGCGGGATTAACCCGCCCCAATGACACAGGGCAGGATCGTCTGTCATTGGTCATGACCACAAACGGCGATGCGCGTATGATGGCGGGCGTCGTCGGCGGGCTGGTGTTCGACCAGTGGTCCGAGCGCATCCCGACCGATTATGAGATGACGGGCCTGACGTTCCACTTCGACGCGCCGACGAGCCGCCCGCCGCAGGCCCTCCTGCTGGCTCTGCCCCCGGCGGGCGAGGCGTGGGATTTTGAACTGATCGTCGCCACGGTGCGCGAGGCGTTCGCGCTGGCCCGGCTGCGGGCCGTCGCGCCTGAAACGCTGGACGACTACGGGCAGCAGATACCCGCCGTGTACCTCACGTCCAAACTGGACACCACCGGGCCTAACAGCGAGGCATGAGATGGTAAACAACCGCTACCGATTGGAAGGCAATTCCCGCGCCGACGATGTTGAAAGCGGGCTTCAGGCCCGCATCGGCGATCCCCTGTGGATGCTGGCCCGGCAGTGGCAGGTGGGCGAGTTCCGCGGTGAGGACGCATCCAGCCCGGTGCAGGTGCGCTACCAGGCGCGCACGGCGGCGCTGACGGGGTTCCGGGCGTGCGACGCCGGGTCGTTCGTGCGGATCGACCACCGCATCCCGCTGGAGGGCTACGTCGAGCGGCAGGAGCCCGGTGAGTGGGCGGGTTTCCACCGCTCGGCAGAGGCCGGGCTGCACTGGCTGCGGATGCTCTCGGCCAGCGAGCTGGGACAGTGGCGCGGCGAAATGCGGGAGCTTTTTCCGCTGCAAACGCCCGACCACGTCGAACCGGATGAAGCGGCCCGGGTGGGGATGCTCGTCCGGCGCGCCTGTGACGGCGACGCCATCTACCGGGGCCGCCGCAAGCTCGCCGCTCTCTTGCAGAATCAGCTAAACCCGGACGACGCGGCGGCGGCGCGGCGCGCGCTGGATGCGTGGGTGGGTTGGTACGAGAGCCGTTTCCTCACGCCGGGCGACATGAACTGCTGGGACCCGGAGCGCATGGAATATCGTTTCAGCGTGGGGGCAGGCACGCCAGCCGGATCGATCGAGCTGGAGGCCAGCGAGTACACAGGCGGCCACCTCGATTGGTTCAGCTTCGACCTGCGTGAGGGCACCGCCGACCTGCCATCACGCGCGGGGAAACACGAGCCGCAAACCGTCTTGCCCGCGCCCGTGGGGTTCGCAGGGATGGCCGCGCCGCGCTGGTGGGAGTTCGAGGATGGCACGGTCAACTTCGGGGACATCTCGGCGGGCCCGGCGGACTTCGCCCGGATGATCACGGCGGCGTTCGCCGCCACTTACGGCGACGACTGGTATGTCGTGCCCGTGCGCGTCCCGATCGGATCGCTGGCACAGATGGCCTCGGTGGAAGTGCTCGACTCGTTCGGCGATTGGCAGCACATCGTCCCCATCGCCGCGCTCGACGGGCCGGATCGTGTGTGGCGCTTTTTCGAGTTGAGCGGCGATGGCAGCGATCCGCTGCTGTTCGTGCCCGCGGTGACGCTTGGCCGCCTGGAAGGGGGGCCGGTGGAGCGCGTCGTGCTGATTCGCGACGAGGCCGAAAACCTGGGATGGGGCATCGAGAGCACGTACGAGGGCGTACTGGAGAAAGCGGTCGAGCGGCGGCGGCAGTGGGCGGCCTCGCGCCCGGCGGATCAGCCGCCGGAAGAAGATGATCTGTGGGAGTACCGCCTGCTGAGTGCCATGCCCCCGCACTGGATACCCTTCGTGCCACAGCGCACCGGCGGCACAGCGCAGATCAGACTGCGCCGGGGGCGCATGGCCGAATGGGAGCTGCTGCCGGAGGACCTCGTCGGCATCCGGGGCAGCATTTTACTCCCCAGCCCGGCGTCACCGCTGCTCATCCATGAGGAGGAAGTGCCCGGCAGCGGCGTGGAGATCACGAGCGCCTACCAGTTCGCCCGCGATCCATCAGGAGCGGCTTACGTGTGGCTGGGGCGGCGCAAGCGGCCAGCGGGGAAGCTCACGCCAATCTCGCGTCAGGTGGACAAGGTGCAGCGAGGTACAGCAAGCGAAAGCGGCGAATGATCGCCTTCACTGCGCCCACGCCGCTTTTTACCAGCGCTTGCCGTCAGACATCCGGCTTGATGTCCAGCACCGGCGTGCCGTCGAGCGCGTCCAGCCCGTGCACATGCAGCACGTTGCCCTCGACGGCCAGCAGTTCGACGACGGTCGCGCCGATGCCGTTGGGCCGGTGCGGGCTGCGCAGCGCAAAGACCCCGCGCTTCGGGTTACCCGGATCGCCGCGTGGGTGCTGGAGCAGCTCGAAGTCCTCCGGGGCGCGGTCGAAGTTGAAGATCACGAGGATGGACTGACCCACCTCAAGCCCGGTCAGCCCTTCGGCCAGCGCTTCGTCGAGGATGATCTGCGAGTCGGCCTCACGCATCACATCGGGTTTCGTCGGCTCGTCGAACGCGCTTTTCACGACGCCAATGGCCCGGAAGCAAATCTCCCGGCCTATGCCATCGCCTGAGTGAGCAGTCACACCGTGCTCCTTTCGGCCAGACAGCCTGATTTCGCCGTTTTTACCGGCTGCCTGAGCCAGTTCGCGCCGCGAAGCTCGGTGCAGTCGGCTGCCGGACAACGCTCGGACGTTCGCACATCGCGTTCGGGGGCCGCCGGTGCGCCCTCCGGCACATCGCGTCGATCGCTCCATCGATCAGCGCCGGGGCCGGGTCGCTGGCCGGGGGAGGTTATGCGACACGCCAACGTTCGGCCCCAGGAAGAAGTCGGGAGCGGGTTTGACGGCGATCCGGTTATGGCGCTAGCTGATGCTCCCCGGAGCAGCCTATGTGCTCATTATACGGAAACCTGCGCGGCGAGAGGCCAAGCTTCCCCCATCACACCAAACTATTGATGGCCTGTTCGCCCAGCCGCTCACGTTCATCTCTATCGACTTTATTCGCCTACTCTGGCTGCTCGGCCATCTCGTCCACGCCGTCGTCGCGAATTTCCTTCCGAAACCGATCTAGGTTGTGTTGACATTTGGTGATAAGAGGG
>CAZWUX010000172.1:0-9563 GCA_964637665.1 uncultured Anaerolineae bacterium | reverse complement strand
CAGGATGGTCCATGCCTTCTTGTTTGACAAGCCCTGAAATTAGCACTCAGGGTTAGATAGGCAGAGCAGTGGTCAACCGATCATGGCCTCACCTCTTGCCGGGCCGCCGTAAGGCAGCCAGCTTACCCCGCCCGCCACAATAAGAGGAATTTGCTTCTTGGGTGTCAGGTTGAAAACCCGGAGCGGGCTTGCCCTCATCGCCAGCAGAGTCTGGTGGCGGGTGACACACACGCCCTTCAAGGTTCTTAGAAAAGCGAAACCATTTTTCACGAACCCCGCCGGTTTGCGCAGCCTGCGGGATCTGCTCCGCGTTTCCAGAGCCCTGTCACGCGGGTATGCCTCCTGGCTGAGCGAAACCCCGGAGCCGCGCCGCCTCGTGGTGGGCGATCCTGCGCCCACCATCAGCCTGCTCGTCCCCGTATACAACACGCCGGAACCCTTCCTGCGGCAAATGATCGACAGCGTTCGCCGTCAAACGTACCCACGCTGGGAACTGTGCATCGCGGACGACGCGTCGACCGCGCCCCACGTGCGCCCCATTCTGGCAGAGGCCGCCGCCTCAGCCCCCCGCATCCGGGTGTATTTCCGCCCCCAGAACGGCCACATCGCCGCCGCCTCCAACAGCGCGCTGTCCATCGCGACCGGCGACTTTGTCGGGCTGCTCGATCATGATGACGTGCTCGCGCCCGGTGCACTGGCAGCAGCCGCAGCGGCCATCGTCACCGATCCGGCGGTCGATGTTCTCTACACTGACGAGGACAAAATAACGTCTGACGGCACGCGGCTCGAACCCTACTTCAAGCCGGGCTGGTCGCCCAACCTCCTGCTTAGCATCAACTACATCACCCATTTCGCCGTGCTGCGCCGGGAGCTGGCGGAGACGATCGGCGGGTTCAGGGAGGCCTTCGTCGGCAGCCAGGACTACGACCTCTTTCTGCGGGCGGCGGAGCGCGCCGGGCGGATCATCCATATCCCACAGATGGCCTATTCGTGGCGAAAAAGCCCCACTTCTTCCGCGATCAGCGGCGATGTAAAAAACTACGCGGAAAGCGCGACGACACGGGCGCTGCAAGAGGCCGTCGACCGGCGCGGCCTGAAAGCGGCGGTGGAACCCGGCGCCTACTGGCCTTTTCTGCGGGTGCGCTACGAACTCGAAGCACGCCCGCTCATCTCCATCATCCGGCAGCGGCCCCTCCCCCACCACTACCCACAGGTCGAGCAGGTCGCACGGGCGGAGGATGCGCGCGGCGACGTGCTGCTGTTTCTGGCAGAGGACGCCGCCCCCATCGGCAGCGGTTGGCTGCCCGCACTGCTCGAATACGGCCAGATGGAAGCGGTCGGGGCGGTGGGCGGTAAGCTCTACGGGCCGGACGGGCGGCTGGCCTGCACCGGGATCGGCGTGGATCGGACCGGCACGGCCTACCGCACCGGGCACGGCCTCGCCGACGTGCCTTACCCTATCTTCTACCCCAACGCACTGAAGGACGCCGCGCGGGAGGTGACCGCCATCAGCGCGGACTGCCTGCTCATCCGGCGGGCACTGTACCGGGAGATGCAGGGCGACACCCCCGCCGGAGCGCCCGGCTGGGAGCTGGCGCTGTGCCAGAGACTACTCGACGCGGGCCGGTTAAACGTCTTTACGCCCTATGCCCGTTTCCGCCTCGAAAAACCCCGCGATCCCCTCGCCGGGCGCAGCCAACCGAGCCGCCTCGACAATCCACATCTCTCCCCGGAGGTGGGCGGATTCGGCATCGCCTCTCACCCGGAGCCAGCCCCATGACGCCGCCCTGCCCAAGCACCGCCGAAGTTGACATAGCACAAAACACAAATAGAGTATCATTCTAAACCACACAGCCAGATTAGTACCATCAAACCACTTCGAGTATTGGTCACCTGCCAGCCGCATGGTAAACTTGACGTGTGCTCTGGCGGCCTCCATAAAGGTAGCCAGCGTTCGAGTCAGCTATTTCCGGTCGGGACGGACTGGCCGGGTCACCCAGGTGATCGGTCGACCCTCTGCCGGTTTCTTATCTGTCGAATATTACTCCGTAGCAGAATAGGGATTTACTGTGAGCATCGTCATCGTTACCGGATCTTCCGGCCTGGTTGGCGCGGAAGCCGCCCGCTTCTTCATCGAGCAGGGAGCCACAGTCGTCGGCATCGACAACGACATGCGGCAGAGGTTCTTCGGCGCGGAAGCCTCGACGCGGAGAAACCGCCAGCGCCTCGAAGCGCTGGGGGCGGATCGCTACCGCCACGTCGACGAGGACATCCGCAGCCGGGAAGCGATAACCAGCCTGTTTCGCGAGGACGGATCGTCTGTCGAGGCTGTGATCCACACCGCCGCCCAGCCCTCACACGACTGGGCCGCCAACGACCCGCACCTCGATTTTCAGGTCAACGCGAACGGCACGCTGAATCTGCTCGAAGCCACCCGCCAGTTTGCGCCGGACGCGCCCTTCATCTTCACCTCAACCAACAAGGTCTACGGCGACACGCCCAACCGCCTGCCACTCGTCGAGCGCGAAACACGCTGGGAGATCGATCCCGATCACCCGTATGCGGGCGGCATCGGCGAGGACATGAGCATCGACCGGACGCTGCACAGCCTGTTCGGCGCGTCGAAGGTGGCAGCGGACGTGCTCGTTCAGGAGTACGGGCGCTACTTCGGGATGCCGACCGCGGTCTTCCGCTGCGGCTGCATCACCGGTCCCGGCCACGCGGGCGCCGAGCTTCACGGCTTTCTGGCCTATCTCATGAAGTGCGCCGCCACCGGACGCCCCTACACGATCTTCGGGTACAAGGGCAAGCAGGTGCGCGATAACATCCACGCCAGCGACCTCACACGCGCCTTCTACGCCTACTATATGAATCCGAGGCCCGGCGCCGTCTACAATATGGGGGGTGGCCGCTTTAGCAACTGCTCCATGCTGGAGGCCATCGACCTGTGCGAGTCGATCGCCGGGCGCAAGCTCGACTGGCACTACGACGAGCAGGCCCGCCGGGGCGATCACATCTGGTGGATCAGCAGCCTGGCCCAGTTTGAGCAGGATTATCCTGACTGGCGGCTGGAGTATGACGTGCCAGCCATTCTTGAGGACATCTACGAGTCGAATCGGGGCAACTGGCAAGCGCAGAATGATTGATCATGGAAAGAAAAACCTGCTGGGGGTGCTGGTTGACGCCGTAGACTACGAGGCGGCTGCCTCGAAGGTCCTTACGGCTGCCAGAAACCGGGAGGGGTTCGCCGCGACGGCGCTGGCCGTGCACGGCGTCATGACCGCCCACCTGCGCCGGGCGTTCCGCTATCAGGTCAACCACATGGACCTCGTCGTGCCCGACGGCCAGCCCGTGCGCTGGGGCCTGAATCTGCTCTATAAAACGGGGCTGGAACACCGCGTCTACGGCCCGGAGCTGATGCTCCGGCTGTGCGAGCAGGCCGCCGAGGAAGGGCTGGCGATCTACCTGCTGGGCAGCCGGAACGAGGTCGTGGAGAAGCTCTCCGCGCGTCTCAGGGAGCGGTTCCCCCGCCTCATCGTGGCCGGGGCCAGCGCATCCGACTTCCGCCCGGCCACATCCGGCGAGCAGGCGCAGGCCGCCGCCGCCATTCAGGAGTCCGGCGCGTGCCTGACGTTCGTCGGCCTCGGCTGCCCCCGCCAGGAGAAATGGGCCTACGACTACCACCAGCAGCTTTCAATGCCCATCATCGCGGTCGGGGCCGCGTTCGACATCCACGCGGGTTTTCTGCCGCAGGCATCGCCCACCCTGCAAAAATCCGGCCTCGAATGGCTGCACCGGCTGGCTCAGGAACCCGCCCGCCTGTGGAAGCGCTACCTGCTGCTGAATCCCTACTACCTGTGGCTGCTGTTCCTCCAGCTCACCGGGCTGAAAAAGTTCAACCCGGCGAACGTATCGCCCCCACAGGAGGATCACCACTATGTTTAAGCCCGCCAATCGTGAAGAACGGCGTAGCCGTTCTTCCAGTTAGAAACGCAAAGCGTTTCTATACGATGCCCCGGGTTGCCATTAACATCGTCACCCACAACAGTCGCGCGTTTATCCTGCCCTGCCTGGAGGCCGTCGACCGGCAGACGGTGGGTGACACGGCCATCACCGTGATCGACAACGCGTCGAGCGACGACACGCTGGCGCTCGTCCGGGGCTGGCCGGGCCGGGCGGTCCGCCTGATCGAGAACGACACGAACCGGGGATTCGCTGCCGCGCAGAACGCGGGCATCGACGCGACGGACAGCGCGTTCGTGCTGCTGCTCAACCCCGACGTGATCATGAAGCCGGCGTTTCTGGCGGAGATGCTGCGCGCCGTCGAGTCGACCCCTTCCACCGGCTCCGCTGCGGGCAAGCTGCTGCGCATCCCTGCCGAGGCGTTCGGCGTCGACCTGATCGACGACGAGGCGATGGTCTACCCAGTCGACAGCGCCGGGCTGTACATGCGCCGCAGCCGCCGCCAAGGCTTGCGCTGCGAGGGCCAGATCGCCGATCCGGCCTGCGAGGGGCCGGTCGCCATCTTCGGCCCGGACGGGGCCGCGCCTCTCTACCGCCGGGCGATGCTCGACGACGTGCGGCTCGACGGCGAGGTGTTTGACGAGTCGTTCCACTCCCACAAGGAGGACGTGGACCTCGCGTGGCGCGCGCAGCTCCTCGGCTGGGATTCGGTCTACACGCCGCGCGCCGTCGCCTACCACGTGCGCACCTTCCGGCCAGGGCAGCGGAAGGGCGTCCGTGCCGAGGTCAGGCGCAACGCGGTCCGCAACCGCTGGCTGCTCATGCTGAAAAACGACTTGCCGGGGCTGTTCCTGCGCGACGGCGTCTTCATCGCCGGGTACGATATCCTCATGCTGCTCTACATGCTGGCCCTCGAACAGCGCTCCCTGCCCGCCGTCGCGGACTTCATCCGCCTGCTGCCGCAGATGTGGCGGCGGCGGCGCGATGTGATGGGCCGCCGCACGCGCCGCGCCGCCGAGATGGCGCGCTGGTTCGCCGGCTTGAGTTAGGGGATTAAAATCTCGCCTGCCGATCCGGGCCTTGCTGCGAGAAACCCCCGATCTGCGCTATCATAGCGGCGATGCGGTGAAATGCGTCGGTTTTTGACCGACCATCACCGCTAATGTATGATCGAGCCCTATTCCAGATAAGTGATTGAATTGGACAAGAACGAAACGATGCATTATTCACCCGTCCTTATCGCCGGTATGCATCGATCGGGCACTTCTATGGTGTCCCAACTGCTTCACCAGTGCGGACTATATCTTGGTGAAGAAGACATGCTTATGGACCGGGCCGCCTATGACAACCCGGAAGGATACTGGGAACATTCAGAAATTACAGCCTACTCGGACCGGCTGCTGGAAAAACTGGGCGGCTCATGGGCACAGGTTCCTCGCCCTCTCTATACAGGTCGATGGCTTGACGCTATCGACTGGGAGAAAGAAAGTGCAGAGGCTTTACAGATCCTCGACCCACTGATGCAGTCGGGTAAACGCTGGGGATGGAAAGATCCACGCAACACGATTCTCCTCCCGTTCTGGAAAAAGCTGTTCCCGGACTTGAAGCTCATCATCTGCCTGCGAAACCCGCTGGAGGTAGCTTTTTCTCTTTCAAAGCGCCTCGACGGTCATCAGGACTTTCAGCCTGCGCTTCTTCTCTGGCGTAATTATCACGACATCATCCAACAACACTATGGCGCGACTCAGCACCTCGTAACCCATTACGAGAGCTATTTTTATGCGCCAGAAGATGAGCTAAACCGGATTTGTGGCTTTGCAGAGCTGGAGCCTAACGATGTGGTGCTCCATGAAGCGGTGCAGCACATCGTCGGCGACCTGTATCGCGGTGTGGCAACGGAAGACCTGCTGCACGGGTACAAGAAACTGCCTGCGAGGGTACGTACCCACTATAAGCTCTTCCAAAGCCAGGCCGGCGATGTTTACTCGCGCCTGATAGCCGATGAAAACTATCAACGCAAGCGTCATGATGCCGCGCTGGGGACGATCTACAGAACCGCAACAGCCGCATTCGACCGGTTTTCCGAGGCCCACCAGACGAAACAGGCTGCGCTTAATCAGGCCCAGGCGGAACTCACCCAGACACGCGATGAGTTAGCGGATCTCCGGTTGGAGTTGAACCAAACAAATGAGGAACTCGCCCGGATCCGGACGAAGTTGGCCGAGACTCGTGCAGAACTCACGAACCAAACCCGCGCTCTGCACCTCCGCAGTATACAGGCTGCTCATATACAGCGCTCACTCCTCATGCGCCTCATGATCAAAATACACGAAGGATGGTATCGACTCACCACAGGGATCGGCTACTATCTGGGGAAGCGGCAGCCCCCTCCACTCTTCGATGCCGCTTGGTACACAGCTCAGTACCCGGACGCAGTCCAGATCAGGATTCCTCCCTACTTGCATTACCTGCTCTACGGGTGGCGGGAGGGCCGTAACCCCGGCCCTGAATTTGACGTAACTTGGTACCTGTCGCAAAAGCCAGATCTGTTGAATGAAGGGATCGATCCCCTCACTCATTATGTACAATACGGGCGCGCCCAGGGGCTTAGGCCACACCCCGCAAGCTTACCGTCCTGGCCGGAAGAAGGGGTTGAGAAGCGCTCCCGCAGCGCCAGCCTGATGCGCATCAACGAACTTATCTCCGCCTCTATCCGAGAAATCCAGCAGGACGGTGTGAGAGATTTCCTGCAAAGGTTGTCTCTCTGGTTACAGGGGGAGAGACGATATATCCACACGCCTGGTTCGCGCCCCGCTGCGACATACATGGAATGGTTGGCTGCTACCGAGCCAGATGCTGAGTCGCTGGAAGCCCAGCGTTCGAGGGCCGGTAACCTGGCTTATCGACCGCTGTTTAGCTTCGTTACCCCGGTTTATAATCCCCCCCCGGACATTTTACGGGAGCTTCTCGACGCTGTTTTGGCGCAAACGTACGACCACTGGGAATTATGCCTGGTCAACGGGGGGGACGATGCGGCCATCGAGGCTGTTATCACGGCGTATGAACAGCGTGACCCGCGCATCAGATGCAGACACCTGCGCGAGAATCGCGGTATTTCCGGTAACTCTAACGCCGCGCTCGAAATGGCACAGGGTGAATTTATCGTCTTGCTCGATCACGACGATTTGGTCGCGCCGAATTTGCTATTCGAAGCTGCACAGCTTCTAAACTCAAACACAGATCTCGATCTGATCTATTATGATGAGGATAAGATCGACAGAATGGGGCGGCGCTTCACTCCCTTCTTCAAACATCATGTCTTCTCCTCGGAGATGCTTTACTGCTGCAACCAACTAACCCACTGTGTGCTGCGTCGTTCCGTGGTTCAAGAAGTTGGCGGGTTTGATCCGGGCACCGATGGAGCACAGGATTGGGACCTCTTCTTGCGTGTGATTGAGCGCGAAGATATATCGGTTGCTCATATTCCACGCGTGCTTTACAGTTGGCGAGCCATCTCAACCTCTACCTCCGGTGGCGTTATGAATAAGCCTTACGCGCTCAGGGCTCAGAAACGCGCGATTGTGAACCACCTGCGGCGGTCCGGTCTTGAAAGCGTCAGGTACGAATGGGTGAAGCCGCATATCCGCCGCGTTCGCTGGCGCGTGAGTGCTAGACGACTGTCAGTCATTCTTTTTGTGCAAACGCAGGATGCGGACCTCCGGGAGTGGTCGGCTACCCTCTCGCAAAACACAACCTACCCCGATGTCGAATACCTGGTTTTGAGTGAGCATGAGCTTTCTGGCATTTCCAACCTGCCGGGGGTAAGTTCCAGTCGGGTATCCGGTCTGACTCAAGTGCAGGCGTATAATTATGGAGCTTCTCAGGCGCAGGGAGAGCTGCTTCTCTTCCTCAACTCAGGCGTGCGTCCACTCGATGCGGACTGGATACAAGAGTTGGCCCAGTGGATGGAAATACCTGATGTGGGAATAGCGGGTGGCAAGCTGCTCGACCCACAGGGTAAAACCATTATCCACTATGGATGCGTCTTTTCACCGGATGGAGAAGCGCAGCCTGCTTTCAGGGGTTTGCCTGAGGACAGCGCCACGCTGGCCGGTGACACGATGTGGTATTCTAATTTGTGTATCGCCTCAGCAGACTTCCTGATTACCAGGAGAGACGTGTTCTCAGCCTGTGGCGGATTCGACGAGAGTCTCTCCGCAGATCAGGCTGCACAGCAGTTCTGCCTACTCGCCAGGGAGAAGGGCTGGCGGACTGTTCTCACACCTTTTGCGCGTTTCGCCGCCCGACGGACGAAGGAGTATCCGATAGTTACGCCCGATAAGACACGGCAGCGCGCTCGTGCGCTTCTGGAGAGGAAATCACAAGAGTTAAACCCAAATCTCGTACTCAGGGACGGTATCCCAACTCTGCGCGACAGAAGTCACCGGGTGTCACCCGTTCAAAAATAAGCAGAGGGCCTCGACCAGAGCGTCAACGACCACATAAGTTCAGGATCGTGAAAGTTCTGACGGGCATCAGGTAGAATTGCAGGGTCAAAGTAAAGAAAGCAGTTTTTTATGCGCCGGAAGACGATCTATTTCCACATTGGTACGCCTAAATCGGGCAGCACGACCATTCAACGTGGGTTGTTTATGAACACAGACAATCTACGAGAAGCTGGCTGGCTTTTCCCAAAGGAAGGACGAGCAAAGATATCCCATCGCAACCTCTTCTTTGACGTTACCTCCCTTCCGAGACGCAATGACCGGTATAAACCCGCATTTGGCGGGATGAACGAATTGCTCGATGCTATACAAACGGCTAGCGAGCGGCGGGTTATTATAAGCTGCGAGGATTTTTCGCTGCTTCCGGCTGATGATATTACCAAACTCAAGCGTCAACTTGGTCGCTTTAACGTGCAGGTGATTGTCTATCTGCGCCGCCAAGATCAGGCTATCCTTTCTGGGTGGGCGCAGATTGCCCGGGGGATGACTTACCAGGATACCTTTGAGGCGTTTTCCGACAACCAGCTGGCGATGATGGCTGACGAGGAAGTCAGAAAGAAGCACTATTGTCACGACTACTGGGGTCTTCTGGAAAACTGGCGGGCGGTCTTTGGAAAGAGACACCTTACGGTCCGGGTGTTAGAACGCGGTCAATTGACGAAGCCACAACTTTTCCATGACTTTCTGGCAGCTTGCGATGTCCCCAACGTCGAACGGTTTAAGATTCCCCCGGATAGTAACGTCACTCCCAGCTTGAAAATAGTGGAAGTCCTCCGCCAGTTAGGGATACGTTTACAGTCTGCCTCCCTGACTTTGAAGACTCAGCTAAGAATCAGCGAACTCGTCACGAAGTATGGTATTCAAAACGGCTGGGATGATCAGAAAGTTAATCTCGTGGATCGCGAGTTATACGAGAAGATTATGTCGTACTACGAGGAGGGAAACCGCAAGGTTGCCCGTGAGTATTTCAATCGGCAGGAACTTTTCCTTGAGCCGTTTCAGGATAAGCCGCTCAGCAGTTTCGACCTCTCCGAACTCCCGGCGGAAGAGGCCATATCCATGATGGCGTATGTATTGTCGCATATGTTGTCTGAG
>CAZWUX010000171.1:0-9565 GCA_964637665.1 uncultured Anaerolineae bacterium | reverse complement strand
CGCGAGTTCGAGTTCCGGCCCGGCCCGATCATGGCGCAGGTCGTGCTCGCCGACGAGATCAACCGCGCCACGCCGAAAACCCAGTCGGCGCTGCTGGAGGCGATGGAGGAGCGGCAGGTCACGGTCGATGGGACGACCTACCGGCTCCAGCCGCCGTTCCTCGTCATGGCGACGCAGAATCCCATCGAGTACGAAGGCACCTTCCCGCTGCCGGAAGCCCAGCTCGACCGCTTTTTGCTGCGCATCCGGCTGGGGTATCCCTCGGCTGCGGATGAGGTCGCCGTGCTCGAAGCCCAGCAGCTCGCTCACCCGGTCGACGACGTACGCCGCATCATCGAGCTTGACGAGCTGCAGGCGGCACAGGCCGCCATCAAGACGGTCTACATCGACCGCCAGATCAAGCGCTACATCGTCGACCTCGTCACCGCGACCCGCAGTCACGACGACGTGTATCTGGGGGCCAGCCCGCGCGGCAGCCTCGCGCTGTACCGCGCCTCGCAGGCCCTCGCCGCGCTCGCCGGGCGGGATCACGTCCTGCCCGACGACGTGAAGGGCCTCACCTCGGTGACGCTGGGGCACCGCATCATCGTCGGGCCTGCCGCCCGCATCCGTGACGTGCAGGCTGAGGGCATCGTCGAGGACGTGCTGAAACGCACGCCCGTGCCCGGCGCGACGCTCGGCATGAGCTAGCCGTTCCCCCCGATGGAGCGCCGCCGCACTGCCGTTTACCTGATCATCGGATTCAGCCTGCTGGCCGGGCTGGCGACCGGGCGCGGATTTTTCTTCACCGTCGCCTACGCCTTCATCGGCCTGCTCGTGTTCTCGTTCCTGTGGGCGTGGAGCGGGCCGAATTGGCTGCGGCTGCGCCGCCAGACGCGCGCCCGCCGCGCGCAGGTCGGCAGCACGCTCGCGGAGCAGTTCACGGTGCGCAACGCAGGGCTGCTGCCCAAGCTGTGGCTGGAGATTTACGACGAGTCCGACCTGCCCGGCCACCGCGCCAGCCATGTGATCAGCGACCTCGGCCCGCACCGCGAGCGGTCGTGGCAGGTGCAAACGCTGTGCGTGCAGCGCGGCGCGTACCGCCTGGGGCCGCTGCGCATCGTCACCGGGGACCCGTTCGGGTTGTTCGAGGCCGAACGCCAGATCGACGCGACCTCGCCGCTGGTCGTCTACCCTGCGACGGTCGACGTGGCGGAGTTCGCGGTGCCGGTCGGCTCGCTGTCGGGCGGGGATGCCGTCCGCCGCCGCACGCATCACGTCACGACGAACGCGGCGGGCGTGCGGGATTACGTGCCGGGGGACGCCTTCAGCCGCATCCACTGGCCCAGCACGGCCCGCAAAGACCGGTTGATCGTCAAGGAGTTCGAACTCGATCCGCTCTCGGACGTGTGGTTGATGCTCGACGGCGACCGCACCGTGCACGTCGGGCAGTACGACCCCGCCGACCCGGAGGTCGCCCGCCTGCTGACGCAGGAAGGCCCGCTGGCCGTGCCCCCGACGACCGAGGAATACGCCGTCACGGTGACGGCCTCGCTGGCCCGGCATTTTCTGGAGCGTGCGCGCGCGGTGGGGCTGGTGACCGACGGCGCGCGCCACGAGGTGATCCAGGTGGACCGGGGGGCGCGGCAGCTAACCAAAATTCTCGAAACGCTGGCCGTGATTCAGGCGCGCGGCACGACGGTTTTCTCCCACGTATTGACTTCGCACGGCAGCCATCTACCGCGCGGCACGACCGTTGTGCTGATCACGCCGTCGACGCGTGATGGGTGGATCATGGCGGCCCACGCCTACCAGCGGCGCGGGCTGCGCGTCGTCGTGGTGTTGATCGATCAACGGACCTTCGGCGGACGGCCCGGCACGGATGAGGTCGCGCTGCGTCTGGGCACGATGGG
Organism: uncultured Anaerolineae bacterium; assembly: GCA_964637665.1. Taxonomy (GTDB): domain Bacteria; phylum Chloroflexota; class Anaerolineae; order Aggregatilineales; family UBA3940; genus CAZWUX01. The sequence goes on along the minus strand of CAZWUX010000171.1, from coordinate 7,673 downwards.
CATCCCGACCTACGTCATCCGCCGGGGGGATGATCTGCGGCTGGCCCTCAGTCAGCGCCGGGTCTGATCTCCCCAATCCGGCGCGTATCTTCCGCGCCCGTCTCGCGAACGCGCGGCAGGCGCAGCGCGAGGGCGGACGCTCCCACAGCCAGCGCCAGCGTCACCGCGAACAGCGCCCGGTACGACGTAGCGCCCAGCAGCCACCCGCCCAGCACAGGCCCCAGCAGGCCGATGCCGGTCAGCGTGTTGAACGCCCCCATGTAGATCGTGTTCTGGCCGGACGGCGCGGCGTCGAACAGATAGTTCAGGAACGCCAGTATGATGAGGTTCTCCGCCAGCCCGATGCACACGTACACCCACACGAACGCGTAGCGCGCCACGCTCCCTGCCCCGACATCCAGCACCGCCATGCCCAGCGCGAGCAGCGGGGCGGTGCCGACCAGCACCGTGCCGACCTGGATCGCCCGCTGCGCGCCGTGCCGATCCGCCAGCCTGCCCAGCACGATGCTCGCCAGCGACATCCCGACCGTCTGCGCCAGAATGAACAGCCCCAGCGTCGCCGCCGGGAAGCCAAGCTCGCGCTGTGCGTAGAGGATGTAGAATGGGAAGGCCATTTCGCTGAGGGAAAATAGGATACGAACGACCGTGATGATCCGCAGGCGGCGGTCGACCCGCCACATCTGGACGAGGTGCGCGCCGAAATCCCGCCACGCGACGTGCGTCGTCGGGGGTTCGTCGCCCTGGTTGGGCAGCTCCACGAACAGCGAGGTCAATCCAAACGAGACGGCCAGACAGAGCGAGACGGCCCCGAAGATCACCGTGTAGTTAGCCGGGAAGCCCGGCCCATTCGCGCCCAGCAGGTAGCTCACCGCCGCCGACGTGCCGAGCAGGGCGATGGCCTTGACGACCTGCCAGACTGCCACGTAGCGCCCGCGCTTTTCGGGTGGGAAGGCCCGCCGCAGGATGTCGAGCCAGGGGATGGCGGCGAAGGCGTCCGTGCCGAAGAAGATGCCGTAAGCCACGATGATGACGCCCAGGTTCAGCCACGCCGGCTCGCCCTTCGTCAGCGCGATCACGAACGGCACGGCCAGCGTGATCGGGCGGCCATACAGGATCACCTTCATCAGCAGCGGTTTCTTATGCTCGTGCCGGGCCGAGATATTGCCCGCGATGACCTGTGGCAGGTTCCACATCATCATCAGGATCGTGATGATGGCCCCGATGGCCGCCTCCGACGCGCCGAGTTCCGCCGCGAAGGCGGGCAGAATGATGTTCGGGCTGAGGAAGCCCATCGCCAGGGCGAACAACACGTACTCGCCGCCCATGACGGTCAGGTTATGCCGCTGTCTGGGGTAGGATGAGGCCACGATGTCCTGTCCTGCTGTCGGTGTCAACCGTTCAAAAGCGCGGCGTATCGCCTGCGCACCGCCGAGGCGGTCTGATCCCACGTAAACGCTCCGGCCTGCTCCCGCCCCTTCTCGATCAGGTCGGCGCGCAGCGTCTCGTCGTCGAGCGCCCGTGCGAGCGCCCCGGCCAGCGCGTCGACATCCAGTGGATCGACCAGCAGCCCGGCCTCACCGACGACCTCCGGCACAGATGAGACGTTCGACGCGACGACCGGCGTGCCGCAGGCCATCGCCTCCAGCGGCGGCAGGCCGAATCCCTCGTACAGGGAGGGGAAAGCGAAGACGCGCGCGGCGCTGTACAGGGCGGGTAGATCGTCGTCATCGGCGAAGCCGATGAATCGCACTCGGCCCCCCAGCCCCAGCGCGTCGATTCGCGTGTAAAGGTCGTCCTCCAGCCAGCCCTTCCCCCCGGCAATCACGAGCGACAGATCAGGCTGGTCGAGGCGATAAAACGCCTCGGCCAGCCGGGCGTAGTTCTTGCGCGGCTGGACGGTCCCCACGCTGAGGATAAACGGGCCGTCGCCAATCCCATACTTCGCCCGCACGGCGCGGATCGCCCCGGCCTGCTCGACCGGGCCGAAGCGTGCATCGACGCCGCTGTACACGACGCTGACCTTCTCGCTCGGCGTGCCGTACAGGTCGATCAAATCGCGGCGCGTCGCATCCGAATCCACCAAAATGTGATCCGCCCGCCGCACCGAGCGTGGCACCACGCGGTTGAGGTAGGCCCGTAGGCGCGGCGCTGCGGCGTCCGGGGCGCGGACGAACGACAGGTCATGCACGGTCAGGAGCGTGCGGGTATCGGGCTCCACAGGCGGCAGAGTGAAATCCGGCGCATGGAACACGTCGACCGGACCCGTCCAGCGCTCGATGCGGAGCGGGACGCGCAGCCGGTGCCACAGCCGGGCGAACCACGCCGGATCGAGACGCGCGGCGGCCCACGTAAAATTCACGCCGGGCGTGTCGGGCAGCGCGTCCACCCGCCGCCCGGCGACGAACAGCCGGTAGTCCGTGCGGACATCCCCCGCCGCCAGCGCGCGGACCAGCTCACGCGTGTAGCGGCCTATCCCCCCGCCCTGCGCCAGCGCGGAGGTGTAGTCGATGGCAACTGTGGGCGGCATCTCAGCGAGGCGGGCGCGCGGCGCGGCGCGAGAGCGGGGAGGCAGACAACCTAATCAACGTCATTGTACGTCCAGTAGCGGTTGACGAAGAAATTCCAGAACATGACGATCACGACCGCGATGGCCCACGATGCGCTTTCCCCGAACCACTCCGCCATCCCCGGCGACAGCAGCCGCACGATCGACGCAGCCAGCCGGGCCAGCGGTGCGGAGCCAAGCTCGATGATGGGGATGCGGATCAGGATGCCGACGACGTTCACCAGAAAGAAGGTGATGATCTGCCCCAGCAGCGGCTTCGACCGCGAGTCGGGGTACGTCCAGTAGCGGTTCCAGATGAAGTTGCTCGTCACGGCCAGCGTAAACGCGATCGCGCCCGAAATGCCCAGCCCACTGAGCCGCAGCCCGAACGGCAGCCCCACCGTGACGGGGTCCAGCCAGCCGAGCGCGTTCAGCGTGGTGTACGTGCCGAAGTCGATCACCGCGCCGATGGCGCCGACGACGGCGAACTTCCAGAATCGCTCGAATTCTTTGTTGGTGCGGGCGTAATCGACCGCCCGCGCGATGATCCCGCCGGTTGGGGCCGCGACCGGCTCCACTGCGAGAGATTCGGCTCGTTCTTTCAAAAAGACGTGCGCTCCTTGTTTTAGCAATCTGACTATTTTTTCTGGAGGCTCTGCCTCCAGACCTCCGTAAGGGGCCGCAGGCCCCTTAGCCCCAATAGGTTTGCGGCGCGCTGCGCGCCGCAAACGTCAAGTAACCTCGTCAGGCCGAGATTGGCGGGCAATGATAAAAGTCAGCACGCCGAGCAGCACCCCAATGTGCAGGTGCAGGTTCGCGACGTACAGCTTGTCGACCAGACTGTGGACGAGCAGGTGCGTCCACGCGCCCAGCAGCCCGATCGCCAGCCCGCGCGCCCACAGATCGCCGCTGCGCGTCGCGCGCCACGTCTGCCACAGCACGACGATCCACAGCGCCCCGTAGGCAGCGAGGCCGATTATACCCGTTTCGGCGAATAGATTCAGGTAGAAGTTATGCGCGTGGCCCAGCGGGTACGGCCAGTTGATCAGCGCGTAGGCGGCGTACACCGGCTCGTAATTGCCGATGCCCACCCCCAGCCAGAAATTGTGGCGGGCCATCTCGCGCGCGGCCTGCCAGTGGGCCAGCCGCTCGATCACCGAGAAATTCAGGTCGTTGATGTCCACGCCGCGCACGTCGAACGACTGGAAATAGGCTGTGAAGCCCGTCAGCCGCGCGGCGACCGCGCCCGGCAGCAGGTTGAACCGCACGGCCAGCAGGGCGGCGATCGCCGCGCCCGCAACCAGCAGCAGCCCGACCCACGCGCGGCGCGGCCATGCGGCGAGCATCACGAGCGCCGCCGCCCCGAATCCCAGCCACGCCCCGCGCGACCACGACGCCAGCAGCCCGGCCAGCAGCAGCGTCACAAGCATGATCATGCCGATCAACGCCGGGGCGTGCGCGTTCAACGCCGCGTGCAGCACCCGCCGGGCGCTCAGTGGACGCCGCGCTCGCAGACTCTTTCCCACCGGGCGCGCCCACCCCATCAATGCGCCGAGCGCCACGCCGCAGGCAACCGCCAGCGCCATCCCGACGAACCCACCGTAGGGGTTCGGCTGCTCGAATGTGCCGTAAGCCCGGTAAAACCGCCCGCCGAGAATGAGAAACGTCTCCGGGCCGTCGCCGCGCAGCCCGAACTGCCACACGCCGACCGCCGCCTGCACGGCGGCTGATGCGAGCACCGCGCCCACGACGAAGCCCAGCCGCCCGCGCCGCGCGAAGTCGACGGCCAGCCACATCACGACGATGAGCTGGCCCCACTTGATGACCTCGTTCAGACCGTAACCCAGCGAGAGCGCGTCCGTCAGGCTCAGCAGCGCCACGCCCAGAAAGATGAGCAGTGGGACATTAAAAGGAGTAGCCGGGATGCGCACCTCGCCCTTCCGGGCGGCGTGCAGGAACCACGCCCCCAGCGCGAGGATCAGCGCGATCTGCCCGGCGTCGAGCGGCAGGGCGGGGGCGTAGGCGTCGGTGAGCGGCTTCGTCGGGCCGAGCACCAGCGCCGCCGCCAGCCCGTAAACCGGGTCGATCAGGGCCAGCACGACGACCGCCGCCGCGATCAGCCCGCCCACCACCCACACGAGCGGCAGCCGGGCGGCGGCCACGCCGAGCGCCAGCGCGATTCCCCCGGCCAGCAGGCCCACCAGCGGGGGCGGCCAGCCGCGCGCGCGGGGGATCAGCGCGCCGGGGGTGCTACGCAGCATCGCTCGTCCCGGCCTTCACCCGCTTCCGCAGGTAGGCGATGGTCCGCTCCAATCCCTCGCGGATGTCGATCGTCGGCTCCCAGCCCAGCACCTCTTTCGCCCGGCTGATGTCGGGCTTGCGGGTCTGCGGATCGCCCTCGACGCGCTTGCCCTCCAGAAAGACCGTTCCGGCGTCGTTGCCCGTCAGTTCGTTGATCAGGTCGGCGAATTCGAGGATGGTCAGCTCGTGCGGGTTGCCGAGGTTGACCGGGTCCGTCTCGTCGGAGAGCAGCAGGCGGTACAGGCCGTTCACCAGATCGTCGACGTAGCAAAAACTGCGCGTCTGCTTGCCATCGCCGTACACGGTCAGCGGCTCGCCGCGCAATGCCTGCGCGACGAAGTTCGGCACGACGCGTCCGTCTTCGAGCCGCATCCGGGGGCCGTAGGTGTTAAAAATCCGCACGATGCGCGTGTCGACGCCGTGATAGCGATGGTAGGCCATCGTCATCGCCTCGGCGAAGCGCTTGGCCTCGTCATACACGCCGCGCGGGCCGATCGGGTTGACGTTCCCCCAGTAGCTCTCTTTCTGCGGGTGGACCTGCGGATCGCCGTAAATCTCCGAGGTCGAGGCCAGCAAAAAGCGCGCGCCCTTCGCCTTGGCGAGTCCCAGCGCCTTGTGCGTGCCCAGCGCGCCGACCTTCAACGTCTGGATCGGGTAGGTCAGGTAGTCGATGGGGCTGGCAGGCGAGGCGAAGTGCAGCACCGCGTCGACCTCGTCCGCGATGTAGATGTAGTTCGTCACGTCGTGCTTGATGAACAGGAAGCGCTCGTGCCCGGCCAGGCGCTCGATGTTGCGCGTCGTGCCCGTGATCAGGTTGTCCATCGCGATCACGGTGTGCCCCTCGTCGATAAAACGGTCGCAGAGATGCGACCCCAAAAAACCGGCCCCGCCGGTGATCAGTACGCGCATTGCCTACCTCCCTCAGTTCTCCGGTCTGATGCGCCGGGGGCGCTATCCGCCCATCTGGCGCGCAAGTTCCACTGCAAACACGTCATACGCTTCCTGACCGTACAGGCACAGGATGACCTCGTCCAGCCCCACGCCGGATTCTGTTAGATAATCGCGGATCGTGCGGATCATGATCCGCGCGCAGTCGTCCATCGGATAGCCGAAAATACCCGTCGAGATGGCTGGCAGCGCCACGACGGCCAGACCGTTTGCATCGGCCACCGCCAGCGCGGCGCGGGTCGCGCTCGCCAGCTTCTCATCCGCGTCGGGGTCGCCGCCGTGTGGCCCGACGGCGTGGATCACGTGGCGAGCGGGTAGATCGCCGCCGGTCGTGATCACGGCCTGCCCGACCGGGCAGCCGCCGATGGCATCCGCCTCGCGCTGGATGGACGGTCCGCCCACCCGCCGGATCGCGCCCGCGACCCCGCCGCCGAGCTGCAAGCGAGTGTTGGCCGGGTTGACGATGGCGTCCACGTCGAGCGCGGTGATGTCACCCTCGACCAGCCGCAGCGTCCGCCCGTTGACCGTCGTCTCGTCCATTTTGCGCCGCCTCCTCGCCAAGCTGGGCCATCAGGCCCAGCGTCATGCTGAAGATGAACGCCAGATCGATCACGAAGTGCACGGCGTCCACCATGCCGTGCGCGATCATGGCCGCCATGCCACCCATCAGGCCGACCGCCAGCGCCCGCCCTCCCCGGTCGACGCCGCGCAGCGCGTCCTGCGTGCGCCATGCCAGCCGCCAGAAGGCGACCTGCATCCACACGCCCGCCGCCAGCCCGACGAGGCCCATCCGCACCCAGTAATTTAACAGAAAATTGTGCGGCTGGCTGAGGTCGGGCTGACGCCACGCAGCGGGCAGGATGTAGCGCCCCCGGTAGGCGTACAGGAATTGATCCAGCCCTACCCCGGTGACCGGGTGATCGCGCAGCAGGCGCAGCGTGCTCTGCCACAGTTGGAGCCGGAAGCGGGACGTGCTGGTCGCGCTGGTGAAGTCGACCAGACCGCTGAACCGCGGGTGGCGCGACAGCGGGATCAGGGCCAGCGCCTCGGCGGCGATAGCCGCGCCGACGGCGATCAGCCCGGCCCGGCCCAGCCACAGCACGAGCACCATGCCCAGCCCGGCGGGCAGCGCCAGCAAAATCGCCCCTTTGGACAGCGTCAATCCGAGCGCGACGGCCATCAGCGCCGCCGCCGCCCCGTACGCCCAGCGCCGCCGCCCCTCACCCAGCACCGCCACCCCCGCGCCGATGGGCACCAGCCGCCCGAAGTACAGCGCCGCGTTGTTCGGCGTGCCGAACACGCTCTTGAGCCGCCGCGCGCCCGCCTCCGCCGTGATCACGTCGACGCCGGTAATAAACTGGTAAAAGCCGATCAGCGCGACGAGCGCGCCCGTCGCCATCAGCAGATCGACGATCCGCCAGCGCTCGCGCCGCGTCAGCGGCAGCGTGCGCAGCACGAGGTAGACGATCAGCGGCTCCAGCACCATCTGGCGCAGGTCGGTCAGCGCCACGCCCTTGAGGTCCGACCACGCCAGCGCGGCGACCCCAACCAGCGCAAACAGCCCCACCGCCCGGTCGAGCGGGATCATCGCCTGCCACAGTTCGCGAAGCGTCGGCCAGCCCTTCTCCTTACGATCCGCCGCAAGGTGGATGGCCCACGCGGCCAATGTCAGCAGGCTGGTGATCTCAACCATACTGAATGCCCGGTCGAACAGCGGGCGGGGCAGCATGATATACGGCGTGAAGAACATGATCAGCGCCAGCCCAACACCGGGCCGGGCGTAGATCAGCACGAACAGGGCGACAAGGGCGATCAACGTTAATACCAGCCAGGGGGAGAAGTAGAACACGCCCGCCGTCAGCGCCGTGATGGCGAGCGA
>CAZWUX010000170.1:0-9580 GCA_964637665.1 uncultured Anaerolineae bacterium | reverse complement strand
TGCGAAAAGAGCGCCGAAACCTGGGGCGCGCTGGTGAACGTGACCACATCCACCTCCCCGGAGAGGAGCCGGGTGATGAAATCCCCGACGCGCTCCGTGTCCGACGCGGCCCGGTACTCGTAAACCTGAACCGTTCTGAGCTTCGCGCCCCAGTCCTCCAGCCGGTCGCAGAAGCTCTGCACACCGATTTGCTGCTGCCGGAGCATTACTACGTGGCGAACGCCGTCGGGGCCATCGCGGGCAGCGTCATGGTCGAGGAGGAGATCCTCGTCTATCCGCATCTGACGGAGGACGGGCTGGACGTGATCGCCTATTACGTGCAGTCGAGCGCCGGGCGCGAGGAGATCGAGCGCCTCGACGACGCACTGACATATGCGCGCGAGGTCGCCGGAGAGCTTGCCCTGAGCGCCGCACTGCGCTCAGGGGCGGACAGCCCGCAGGTTACCGTCGAGGAACACCTTGACGGGATTGATACGTACCGCATCCGTGCGCAGGCGGTCGGCAACCCACGCCTGTCACGCTAGATTCTGCCCACCTTACGGAGGGGAGCACGATGGAACTCGTTCGACTTGATACGCAGCGCGCCTACGAGCAGATTCTGGAGAAGATCACGACGCTGGAACTCCCGCCCGGTGCGCCGATCAACGATCAGGCGCTCGCCGACGAGCTTGGCATGGAGCTGGCCCCGGTGCGCGAGGCGCTGAAGCTGCTCGCCCACGACGAACTGGTCAACATCCCGCCGCAGGGGCTGTACGTGGCGGATGTCGATATCCCCGACCTCGAACAACTCAGCGAGATCCGTCTGCTGCTGGAGTCGTTCTGCGCCCGGCAGGCGGCTAACCGTGCGACGGAGGATGACCTCGTCGTGCTGGATGCGCTGTGCGAGGAGCAGGCCGGGCTGGCATCCGACGACGCCCGCGAGCTGTTCGCGCTCGACCACCGCTTCCATCAGGCCATCGCGGCGGCGGCCCACAACCGGCATCTGGCGAACGTGCTCGATCACTTTTTCGGCCTCTCGCAGCGGATGTGGTATCTTGTCCTGCCGGAGCTGGAGTTCCTACCCAACGCCGTCGAGACGCACGTCGAGTTGGTGGATGCCATCCGCGCGGGCGATGCGGATCGCGCCGAAGCGTTGATGCACGATCACGTGCAGGGCTTCTACGATCAGGTTCACGCCGTGCTGTCCGGGGAGGGCTAATTCGGCGGTCGATGCGTGAAACGGGCGGCAGCGGCGCTGCATCTAACCGATCACAGCGCGTCGCTGCGCACTGTCCCAGAGCGACCCTATTTTGCCAGAACATCACAGACCGGCGGATCACACGTCGACGCCGCATGAGAACACGCTAGAAGGAGAGTTATGCCTACAGTCACGGTCATCTACGGCGAGGAGATCAAGGAGATCGAGGCCAGCGAGGGCGCTGTCATCGGGGAGGTGATCACCGAGGCGGGCCTGCCGCTCGAACAGCCCTGCGCCGGGCGCGGGACGTGTGGGCTGTGCAAAGTTCTCGTCGAGAAGGGTGTTGCGCCGCCCGACGAGGTGGAGCGCGAGCATCTCACCGACGGCGAGATCGCGCTCGACAACCGTCTGGCCTGCCGCGCCCGCGTCCAGGGGGATGCGCGGGTCGTCCTCTCGCCCATCGTCGTCTACTCGAACAAGATTTTTCGCGCCAGCCACCGTTACAAGAAATCAGGCGTGCCGCTGGGGCTGGCGATCGATCTCGGCTCGACGACGGTCGCAGCCCTCGTCACGATGCTCGACACGGGCGAGGTGGCGACCGGGGCCGCGTCCCTCAACCAGCAGACCGTCTACGGCGCGGACATTATCTCGCGTCTGGCGGCGGCCATCCGCGACCCCGCCGACTACGAGCGGCTGCACCGGCTGGCGTTAGCCTCCATCAACCACGCCGTCGACTCGCTCAAGCTGTCCGACCGCGTGAAGGAGCGGATCGAGCGCGTCACGGTCGTCGGCAACGTCGCGATGCATCACCTGCTCGCCAATCTGCCCGTCGATACGCTCGCCAGCCTGCCCTTCCAGCCCGTCAGCCGCGAGCCGATCTACGACGCCCGCGATGTGATGGGCGGCATTTTCCCCGACGGCGTGCAGGTCATGCTGCCGCCCCTGATCGGCGGATTCGTCGGCTCGGACGCGCTGGCGTGTCTGGCCTACTTCGGTTTCGACGAGGCTCCCGGCCCGATGGCGGCCATCGACCTCGGCACGAATGGCGAGGTCATGGTAACGGACGGTGAGCGCATCCTGACCGCGTCGACGGCGGCTGGCCCCGCCTTCGAGGGCGTGAACATCTCATGCGGGACGCGGGCGGTGGACGGCGCTATCGTCGGCCTTGAGATCGAGGATTCGACCGTGCGCTTCGATACGATCGCCGATGAGGAACCCATCGGCCTGACCGGTTCCGGCCTGCTGAAAGCCGCCTACGAGTTCCGCGAGGCGGGCGTTATCGACCGGAGCGGACGTGTCACGCCTGAACCGCCGGTTTTTGCTGACCGCATCGACCTGGATGTGCACGGTGCGCGGCGCATCGCGCTGACGCCTGATGGCCGCCTGCGCCTCACCCAGTGGGATATCCGCGAGCTTCAGAAGGCGAAGGGCGCGATCCGTGCGGCCTGCGACGTGCTGATGGGCCAGCTTGGCCTCGAGCCTGAAGACCTCCAGCGCATGATCCTTACCGGATCGTTCGGTGGGCAAGTCGACATCGACGCCGTGATCGGCATCGGCATGATCCCGCCGGTGGACCCATCCGTCGTGGAGACGACCGCCAACGGGGCCGGGTTCGGCGCGGCGATGTTCCTCACGGACGAAGGCTTCGAGCGCGGCGTGCAGCTTGCCCGAAAGGCCGAGCAGATCGACCTCGACCTCGACCCGGATTTCAACCGGCTGTACGTTGACTCGATGGCTCTTTCGCCCAGGCCGCTCCGCTAGCATGGCGGTTGACGAGCAGGGGCGCGGATCGCGCCTGCTGGGGCTGGCCTTCGTCGTGCTGGCGACGGCCTGCTGGTCCACGTCAGGCATTTTTATCCGGCGCGTCATCGACGGGACCGGAATCTCGCCGGTCGGGCTGGCCTTCTGGCGCGACCTCGCGACGTTCGCCGTCCTGCTCGCCGGGCTGGCCATGTTCCGGCCCGATCTGCTGCGCGTGAAGCGTGCCGATCTGCCCTGGTTCGCCGCGATGGGCGTGGCGGGCATCGGTCTATTTCACATCTGCTGGAACACCGCCGTCATCACGGTAGGCGTCTCGGTCGCGACGGTGCTTCAGGCCAACGCGCCGATCATCGTCACCGTGCTGGCGTGGATCATCTGGCGCGAGCCGCTCACCGGGCGCAAGCTGGCGGCGGTGGCGCTGGCCTTCGTTGGGACGGTCCTCATCGCCCGGCTCGACCGGCTGAGCGGCATGGAATTCAGCCTGTTCGGCCTGCTGGTTGGACTCGCCGCCGCCGTCACCTACGGCTCGACCAGCCTGTTCGCCAAGAAACTGTCCGGCGACTACAGCCAGTGGACGATCCTCGTCTACGCGTTCGGCGTGGGGGCCGCCTTCATCGCGCCGTTTCAGATCGGGTCGGCTTCCCCTCTGCCGCTGTCCGGCGACGTGCTGGGCAGTTTCGCCGCGCTCGTGCTGCTGACGACGGTGACGGGCTTCGGGCTGTATATGACGGGCCTGCGCCGCCTTCAGGCCAGCGTGGCGAGCATCACGGCGAACACGGAAGTCCCCTTCGCTGCGCTGCTGGCCTATATCATCCTCGGCGAGCGGCTGGACCTCTGGCAGGCAGCCGGGGCGGTGCTGATCGTCGGCGGCGTGGTGCTCGTCTCGCTGCCCAACCGGGCAGCCGAGCGCCGGGCGCGCCGCCCGGTGACGGGGGAAGCGGGGTGATGCGGCGGTGACGGACCTCGTGCTGGGCATCGACACCGGCGGAACCTACACCGACGGCGTCCTGCTGGACTACCGCACCCGCGACGTGCTCAAGACGACCAAGACGCTCACGACGCGTCACGATCTGGCGGCCTGCATCCTCGCCGCGCTCGACGACCTGCTGCCGGATGACCCTTCCCGCGTGCGCCTCGTCGCCATCTCGACCACGCTGGCGACGAACGCGGTGGCCGAGGGCAAAGGCCGCCCGGTTGCTCTTTTTCTGCTGGGCTACGATCCCGACCTCGTGCGCCGCTTCCGCTTCGATGGCAAACTCGCCACACGCCGCTTCTTCTACTTCGACGGCGGCCACGACCTGAACGGCCAGCCGCAGGCTCCGCTCGATGTGGAGGCCATCGCCCGCACGGCCCGCGAGGTCGCGGGCGAGGTGGAGGCGTTCGCCGTGTCGGGCTATTTCAGCCCGTTTAACGCATCGCACGAGGAAACCGCAGGCGGCGTCGTCGAGCGTGAGACGGGGCGGCCCGTCGTCTTGGGGCACCAGCTTGCCAGCCGCCTCAACTCGATCCAGCGCGCCACGACGGCCACGCTGAACGCTTCCCTGCTGTCCATCCTGCAGGAATTCATCGGCGCGATGCGCTCCGCGCTCGACGAGCGGGGCATCATTGCGCCGATGATGGTCATGTGCGGCGACGGCGCACTGATGGATGCCGATCACGCCCGCCGCCGCCCGGTCGAGACCGTTCACTCCGGCCCGGCGGCCAGCGCCATCGGCGGGCGCGTGCTGGCGGGCATCGAGCGGGCGCTGGTGATCGACGTGGGCGGCACGACGACCGATCTCGCCATCGTGGACGGCGGGCGCGTGACCGTCTCCGAGGATGGCACGACGGTCGGCCCCTACCGCACCGCGGTGCGCGCCGCCGACGTGCGCTCGATCGGGCTGGGCGGTGACAGTTTCATCGGCCTTGATGTGCAGGATCGGCTGGCCGTCGGTCCGGAGCGCGTCGTGCCGCTGGCCTACCTCGCGCATCGCCACCAAAGGGTGGCGTGCGAACTTAACGCGCTCGCGCACCGCCTGCACGAGCGCCCTGCACCGGATCGCATCGAATACTGGTTCCTCCAGCGCGAGCCGGGGCGGGTCATCCTCGACGAGCGGACGCGCCGCGCGCTCGACCTGCTGCGCGACGGCCCGCTGGCCGTGCCCGACATCCTCAAACGTCTGGGGCTGCTGCATCCCCTCCAGTTTGGCGGCGAGGCGCTCATCCGCGAGGAGGTGATTGGCCGCGCGGCCCTCACTCCCACCGATTTATTCCACCTGACAGGGGATTTTGCGCCCTGGGATGCGGGGGCGGCGGAGGTCGGCGCGCGCCTCATCTCACGCTTAAAAAACTGGACGGTCGATGAACTCATCGTTCAGACTTTAAACCACGTCGCGGAGCGCATCGCGGCGGAGGTCGTGAGCTTCATCACCGCCCAATCGCTCGACCGCCACCCGCCTTATGCCGATTACGACGACCTCGGCGCGTGGCTGTTCGAGGAGAATCTCTACGGTCGCAATCCCTATCTGGGCAGCCGCATCGCGCTCAAGATACCCATTGTCGGCATCGGCGCGCCCGCCGGTATCTTCCTTCCCCGTGTGGCCGATCTGCTGCACGCCGACCTGATCCTGCCTCCGCATCACGAGGTCGCCAACGCGGTCGGCGCGGTGGTGGGCGGCGTGATGGTCAGCCGCGAAGCGTGGATTTTCCCCCAGATGCGCGGGATGCACGTCGTCGGCTACTACGTGCAGGCGGGCGGCCAGCGCCGCCGCTTCCCCCGGCTGGACGAGGCGCTCGAACACGCCCGCGAGGCGCTGGGTGAGCAGGCGCTCGCCGAGGCGAGGGCCGGAGGGGCGGTGGATCCATCCCTCACCTTCGAGACGCTGCCCGACGGGGCGGAGAGCTACCGGCTGCGGGCGCGAGCGATCGGCAATCCCAGGCTTGGCGGGGCCTGATCGCGGCAGGTCTTCGGGTTGCGATGCGTTTACGGGGTCGGCTGGTAGCTCAGCCAGAGGCGTTCGCCGGGCCAGACGAGTCCGGTCGCGGCCCGCGCGATCTCCACACTCAGCAGCAGCGGCGTTAGCGTAAAGACGATCAGCGCCACCGACTCGGAGAGCCACACCGTCCGCGTGAACTGCGCCCCGCCGATGATCGTGACCAGCATCGGGAAGACGACCACGCCGACGCCGAGGGGGGCCAGTCCGGCGGCGACGGCGGGCGCGCGCCGCAGCCCCAGCCCGGCAGCCACGCCCAGCACGGCGGACAGCACGTTCGCCGCGATCAGGCCCAGCGGGATCGTCGACAGCATCAGGATGGTTGCGATGAGGGCGGGCTGCCCCCAGAAGGTCGCCTGCCTGATGCGAAACAGGTAGCAGACATAGCCGGAGATAATCAGCGGCGCGAGCGCGACCGCGAGGCCGATCAACACGCGCAGCCGGTACAGCGCCGCCAGAATGCTGCTGCGCACGACCGTCCGCGCGGTGAGCGAGGTCAGGCGCAGCAGGTGGAAGTCGGCGCCGCGCGTGTTCTGCGCCGTGATGAACGCAGCGCACGGCGCGACGATGAGCGGGATGACGATCAGCACCGTCAGGCCGATCTCGGTGATCGTCCGAATGTCGGAGAGGCGGTAGGTGTGCAGACCGAGCCACGCGCCCGCCCCCAGACATACGATAAACAGCACGGCGGACCCGGCCAGCACGCGGGAGAGAGAAGGCGGCGCGCTGTTCCGCGTGATGCGGATGAAATACGGCTCCTGCGTGATGGGGCGCGTGCGGCGCGGCTCGTCGCTGGCGGGCAGGGGCGGCGTTCGACCGGCGACGTACAGCACGCCCAGCGTCATGACGCCCCCCAGCAGCCCGAAAAGCGCCCCTTTCGGTAGGCCGCCCTGCACGGCGGACAGTGGGCTGTTGAGGATGTCGATGATCCGCGCGGCGCGTCCCGTCGGCGCCTCGGGGATGCCCAGCGCCGCGAGTCGGGCGGCTACCCACGCGCCGGTGAGCAGCACAACGTGCGGCAGGGTGATGCGTCTGTCGGCGTGGCGCAGCGTCAGGGCCAGCACGAGCGCGCCGAGGACCAGCCCCATCGTCCAGTTGGAGACGCCGCCGGGGTTGATCCAGAACAGGGAGAGCCGCTGTACTGAGATGCCAGGCAGGGTGAGGGGCAGGCCTCCGGGCGCGGGCCGCGCCGCGAAGCGCACGCGCCGCAGGAGCAGAAACGGCAGGCTCAACGGCCAGCTAAACGGTGCGCTGAGCGTCATCCCCAGCGTGAGCAGCGCGACGTGCCCGGCGCGAAATCCCGGCCACACGCGCCTCAGCGCGAGGCCGGTCGCCAGCGCGCCGATGAGCCAGGGCGCAACCTGACGCAGCAGCAGCCACATTCTGTCCTGATTGAGCTTGCCGAAAAACTGCGAGACGATCTGTAAGTCGATCAGGCTGCCCAGCGCCATGCTGACAGCCCACCCGGCGCACATGATCGCGAGGGCCAGCGCCACATCGCGCTTCTGCATGGTTAAGTTCCTTTCGCCCTTCGCCACCGCGCATACCGCTCCAATGCGATAAACTATGTCTATAATAGTGTATCACCGCCTGTGATGGAAATCCGCATAAGTGCGGCCCGCACTTGTGCGGACGCGGCAGGCTCTATAGAGTCAGGTAACCGCAGGGCTGCGTCGAACGTTCGGATGTGAGTGGGGTGCTCTCTATGTCAATTGCCCGCTGGTTTCAGGATCGGCCCGTCATCCTCGAACGCGCCTACCGCTTCACCGCGTGGCTAATTGAGCGGCTGGAGCCCGCCCTCCGCTGGATCGGGTTCGAGCGGCTGGAGGGGCTGTTCGAGTGGGGGGAGCGCGCCACGAAAGGGCCGCTGTTCGACTGCCGCATGTGTGGGATGTGCAATCTGAAGGGCACCGGGATGACCTGCCCGATGACCTGCCCCAAGAACCTGCGCAATGGCCCGTGCGGCGGCGTGCGCGCCAACGGCAAGTGCGAGGTGAAGCCCGACATGGACTGCGTCTGGGTGCTGGGCTGGCGGCGGGCGGGCCGGATGGAAACCTATGGCGATCGCATACTCCTGCTGCACCAGCCCGTCGACCGCAGCCTTGAGGGCACGTCGGCGTGGCTGAACATGCTCGACGGGCGCGACGAGAAGGAGCCGCCCGGCTGGCAGAAATCGCTCATTCACGTCGAGGACGTGCGGCTGCCGGGCGAACCGGGCTGAAAATTTATCAGGCAGGCTGCAAACACAGAGGAGACGATATGACACGTTACCGAATTCGCTACTGGAAGGACTTCCCGTCGGTCGTGAGTGCGGAAAGTGATGGCGACTCGGCGAAGGCGATGCTGTCTGACCGGTTTCAGGAGGCCATCGATCAGGCGTCGATGGTGGAGGGCAGCACCGACACGGATGCGTATTTAGAGGGCTGGAAGTGGGGGCCGGTGGAGGAGCGCTCCGGCTCGGCGCAGGAGGTCGTCGACGCGGTCGTCGGCGAGATCGAGGCCGAGTACACGCCTGAACGCCTGATGAGCATGGTACGCAGCAGCCGACCGGGGCGGGGGTAGGCGTGGACGACGCCCGGCCCATGCGCGCCGACAGCCGCCTCGAACGGGTCCTGCGCAGCGGGCGTTTCGCCGTCACCGCCGAGCTGGCCCCGCTTGACACGAGTGACCCCGGTGCGGTTTATCAGCAGGCGTTGATCCTCTCGCGCGTGGCGGATGGCATCAACGTGACGGACGCCAGCGGCGCGCACGTCCACATGAGCAGCGTCGCCGCGTGCGCGCTGCTGACACGGGCCGGGTATGAGCCGGTCTATCAGGTAAGCTGCCGAGACCGCAACCGCATCGCCATACAGGGGGATATTCTCGGCGCGTCGGCGCTGGGTGTGAAGAACGTGCTGTGCCTGACGGGCGACGGCGTGCAGGCGGGCGATCAGCCGGAGGCCAAGCCCGTCTTTGACTTCGACAGCACTCAGCTTCTCCAGACGGCGCGCATCATGCGCGACCGGGGGATGTTCCTGAGCGGGCGCGAGATCGAGCTTCCGCCGCCGCTGTTCCTCGGCGCGGCGTCCAACCCGTTCGTCCCCCCGCGCGACCTGCGCCACCTGCGGCTGCTGAAGAAGGTCGAGGCGGGCGCGGATTTCATCCAGACGCAGTACTGCTTCGACGTGCCGGTGTTCCGGGCCTTCATGGGGCGGGTGCGCGATCTGGGCCTGCACAAGCGGGTCTACATCCTCGTTGGGGTGGGGCCGCTGCGCTCGGCGCGGGCCGCCCGCTGGATGCGCGAGAATGTGCCCGGCGTCCATGTCCCGGATGAGATCGTCGAGCGGCTGGAGAAGACGCCGAAGGAGCGCCGCCTCGAAGAGGGGAAGCGCATCTGCGTGGAGATCATCGAGCAGGTGCGCGAGATCGAGGGGGTACACGGCGTGCATGTGATGGCTTACCGGCAGGAGGAACTCGTCACCGAGATCGTCGAGGAGGCCGGGCTGCTTCCGCGCGGCCCGCTGCGGACCCGCCGCCGGGTGCAGCCCTCGCCACAATGAGCGAATGATGCCCGGTGAAAAACGCCCTGTGTTTTTCTACGTGAAGCGAGACAGCAGGAACGGCTCGATAGGAAACGTCGACGTTTCGCCGTCGCAGACCAGCTCCGCGATGAGCTGCCCTCCTGCGGGGG
>CAZWUX010000169.1:0-9604 GCA_964637665.1 uncultured Anaerolineae bacterium | reverse complement strand
ACGCCCCTGTAATTTTCGCCTCACAGCACACCATCTATTCTAGCGTAAAATGGCCTCGATTCGTTGCAGCAGGCCGGGGGGAAGCACCTCACTCATCGTCTTCGGCGATGATCTCGGTGACGAGGTCCGTCATCGAGACGATGCCGACCAACTTATCGCTTTCGACGACCGGCACGTGCCCGATCTGGTGCTCCCGGAACAGGCGGGCGATGTATTCAACCGGCATGTTGGGGGGCACGGTGATCAAGGGCTTCGTCATCACCGCGTCGACCGTGATCTGCGCCGGGTCCTGTTTGTGGGCCAGCACGCGGTTGACGATGTCGGAGTAGGTGATGATCGCAAGGGGATCGGACGGGCCGCGCGGCTCGACGATCAGGCTGCGCACGCCCTCGAATAACATCTGGCGGGCGGCCTCCGCCACGCTCAGGTCACCCAGAATCGTCGCGATCTCAACCTGCATGATGTCCCCGGCACACAGATCGTAGTTGGCCATTGTCTCCTCCTCGGAATGGGGCCGGTGGGTGTGGAATGGCCGGGAAGGCCAGCCGGAGCAGCATAAAACGCCGTAAAAATGGGCTGCTCGCCCTGCTCATCGCAAGGGCATTATGGCCCCGGTCTGCGCGAGGCACAAATCCGGCAGTGGAGAACGAAAAAGCGCCCTGCCTGTGCAGGGCGCTGAATGATCGGATCGAGCTACGCCATACTCCATCCGGGCGCAACCCAGTGGAGTATCAAGCAAACCTACAGTTTGCCGCAGACCCGTAAGGGTTTGCCGGTTACTGCGTCAGGAGGAAGGCGATCACGTTATCGATGTCCTCCTCGCTGAGATCCTCTTCATACGTCTTGTTCATCACGTCCTCGTAGCCCTCGACCACGTAGGCCGATGGGTCGACGATGGACTGGTGTAGATAATCGACGGCATCCATGTCCTCGACGCGCTCCGCGGCGCGCTCGGAAATACCCTTGAACGATGGGCCGACGAGTTCGGTCCCGTCGAGCGAATGACACGTCGCGCAGGGCACGAGGCTCGCGCCGCCGGTATTATAAATCTCGCGTCCGGCCTCCGGGTCGCCGATATCCAACACATCCGAGCCGCTCTCGGCCTCGCCCCCGCCACCGCAGGCGGCCAGCGCGAGCAGCGCGGCAGCCACCGCAAATACCAACCAGAATCGCTTCATGACGACACGGACTCCATTGCGTAAGTTATTTGTGAAACAACGCTCAAATTCAGTATAACGCCGCGACTCGACGTGCCGCAACGGGCGTGACGCCCTGCGTGTTACGTGCCGCACATTTATGTGCCGCACATTCATGTGCCGCGCATTCATGTGCCGCGCAGCGGCTCGAAGTCGGCGACCGGGCCGGGGTCCGGCTCGTCGGGCGGAGCGGGGGGCGTCGGCCCCGCCGATCCGGTTGTGGGGGGCGCGGGCGGGGCCGGTGAGCCGCCGCTCGCAAGTGCGCGTCTGAAGACGTACGTCAGGGGGCGGCGTCCCATTCCGCCTTCGTGGGGGAAGGCGGCGATCATCTCCCAGCCCTGCTCGCCCAGCTTGGCGATCATCCCCGACCAGTTCTGATGAAGCTCGGTGGCGACGGGCGGGCGGCCCTCGACAAACTGCTTGAGCACGCCTGTGTCATTCGTCCTGACTTCGACCTGGCAGTACTGCCAGCGCGCACGTTGAGACATGAGGTCAATCCCTGTGGTGAGGTGTCACTCTATGCAGTTATACGCATGAAGGCGTGCCCGCGTTGTAGGCACGCCTACAGTTCGATCTCGAATGACTGGCCGAGCGCCGGGATGTGCACGTTCTCGTATCCGGCCTCCTCGCGCAGCCCCGCCGCGAGCTTCTGCGCGGATTCTACCTCGCCGTGCACGAGGAAAATCTGCTGCGGACGCCGCTTGAAAGCGTCCGCCCACGCGATCAGCCCGTTATGGTCGGCGTGGCCGCTGAAGCCGTTCAGCACGGCGACCTCCATCCGCACCCGGTACGGTTCCCCGAAGATGCGGACCTCGTCATCGCCCTCGACGAGGCGGCGACCCAGCGTGTGCGGGGCCTGCCAGCCGACGATCATGACCGTGCTGCGCGGGTCCTCGATGTTGTTCTTGACGTGGTGCAGCACACGCCCGTGCTCGACCATGCCCGACGCGCTGATGATCACCACCGGCTCGCGCAGGAAGTTAAGCTCCTTGCTCTGCTCGACCTGCCGGATGTAGCGCAGGCGGCTAAAGCCGAACAGGTCGCCGTCGGGATCCTCCTCGGTCATGTAGCGCACGGCTTCCTCGTCGTATGCCTCCGGGTGCAGGCGGAAAATGTCCGTCACGTTGACGGCCAGCGGGCTGTCGACGTAGACGGGCATCTCCGGCAGCTCACGGGCGTGGTACAGCCGGTTCAGCGTGTAGACGATCTGCTGTGTCCGGCCCACCGCGAAGGCAGGGATGATCACCTTGCCGCCCCGCTTGTAGGTGCGCAGGATCACGTCCTTCAGCTCCTCCTCCGACTCCTCAAGCGGGGGATGTGTTCGCCCGCCGTAGGTGCTCTCCATGATGAGCAGGTCGGCCTCGTCGAGGATGGCCGGATCGCGCAGGATGGGCAGGCCGGGCCGCCCCAGATCGCCGCTGAACACGAGCCGCACGTCGCGCCCGGCGTCGTGATCCGTCACGTCGAGCACGACGATGGCCGATCCGAGCATGTGCCCGGCGTCGACGAACGTCACGAGCATGTCCTCGCCCAGCACGT
This sequence comes from uncultured Anaerolineae bacterium, assembly GCA_964637665.1. Lineage (GTDB taxonomy): Bacteria > Chloroflexota > Anaerolineae > Aggregatilineales > UBA3940 > CAZWUX01. The sequence continues at coordinate 6,869 of CAZWUX010000169.1, read as the reverse complement.
AGGGGCGGTCGTAGCCGACGGCCACGAAGCTGCCCAGCGCGTGGATCGCGTCTTGCTGGGTGTAGAGCGGCTCGATGGGCGGCTCGCCCTTCCGGCGGCGCTTTTTGTTGACGTACTGGGCGTCGCTCTCCTGAATGTGGCCGCTGTCACGCAGCATGGCGGCGCACAGGTCGCGCGTGGCGAAGGTGCAGACCACCTCACCCCGGAATCCGCTCTTGACGAGATTCGGGATGTTGCCGGAGTGGTCGATGTGGGCGTGGGACAGCACGACCGTGTCGATCTCCGCCGGGTCGAACGGGAAGTTCTTGTTGCGCTCGTAGCTCTCCTGCCGCCGTCCCTGGTACAGCCCACAGTCGAGCAGGATGCGCTTGCCGTTGACCTCGATAAGGTGCTGCGATCCGGTGACGGTCTGCGCCGCGCCGTGAAAGGTGATCTTCATGCCGGTTTTCCTCTGTTGTTTGGGCTAGCGTCCATCCTCGGCCCGGATGACGGATAAAATCTCGTCGCCGTACGTCTTACGCCGCCAGGGGCCAAGACACTCGACCTCGGCCAGTTCGGCCTGCGTGCGCGGGGCCCTGCGGGCCAGCTCCCACAGCGCGTCCTTCGACAGGACGATCTCAGACGAAACGCCGCGCCGGGCGGCCCGCTCCTTGCGCCAGGTGTGGAGCGCGTCGTAGCGATGCAGCACATCGTCGGATGGGCGCTCACCCTCACGGGGGGGCCGGTTGGGCGGCTCGGCCTCCAGCCCGACCTTCACCAGCCTGACGATGCCCTTCCCGTAGTGGCGGACGTGATAATCCGAGATGCCGCGCACCCGGCTCAATTCGTCCAGCGAGCGGGGCATGGCCTGCGCCAGCATGACGAGCGTTTTCTTGCCCATCACCTTAAAGACGGGCACGTCACGCTTGCGGGCCTGATGCTCGCGGTAATGGTAAAGCTCGCGCAGCACGGCCATCTCCTGCGGGGACAGGTCGCGCGCCTCGTGGATGCGCCAGTAGCCGTCCGGGTCGAAGCCCTCTCCGCCCCACACCGCCTCGCTCACCTCGTCGAACATCTCCTGCGCCTCCTCGACGTGGCCGCCTGCCTCCAGCCGGGTGGCCAGCTCGTCGCGCAGGTCGAGCAGGAAGTGTGTGTCGAGCCGCGCGTAGCGGATCAGCCCGTCGGACAGCGGACGCCGCCCCCAGTCGGCCCGCTGGTGACTCTTGTCGATCCCAACGCCATAGTGTTCTTCGAGGATCGACCCAAGACCGAATCGCTCCCATCCGAGCACGCGGGCCGCGATTTCGGTATCGAAAAGGTTCTCGAAGTCGAAGCCGAAATCGCGCCGTAAAATCATCACGTCATACTCGGCGGCGTGGAAGACCTTCTCCACATCCGGGTCGGCGAAGATGCGGCCCAGGAAGTCGATATGCCCGTTGAGCCGGAGCGGATCGACGAGGTAGTCCTGCTTGTCGGTCGAAATCTGGATCAGGCAGACCTGTGGATCGTAGGCGTGCAGACTGTTGGCCTCGGTGTCGATAGCCAACCGGCGCACACCGGCCAATTCATCGCGCAGCACCCGAGCCCGATCGGGCGAATCGACGATCACAGGCGGGGGTAGGTCGGGGGTGGAAGGTTGTTGAGTCATAACCAGTTTCTATGTCGGAAATAGGCCAGCATGGCGAGCGAAATGACGAGCATCCCGGCCAGCGTCCACCAGAAAGTCACCGGATTTCCGGCCAGCGGCAGGGGAAGGTTCATCCCCATGATGCCCGCGATCAGCGACAGCGGCAGCATGATGACCGAGATCACCGTCAGGATGCGCATCACCTCGTTGATGCGGTGCGAGGCCAGCGCGTCGGTCGTATCCGCGAGGCTGGCGATCATCTCGGCGTTGTCCTCGACGATGTCCCGCGCCTTCTGTAGATGGTCGAGGATATCACCGAAGTACACGTCCAGCCCCTCATGAATGAAGGGCCGCTCGACCTGCTCCAGGTTGTGGACGATGGCGACCTGTGGACGGATGATGCGGCGCAGGGCGATGATGTCCCGCCGCGCGAGAGACGTGTTGACGATGGTCCGGCGCATGTCGTCGTCGAACATCGTCTCCTCGATGTGCCGGATGTTCGCGTCGACCTTGTAGAGAATCGGGAAGATGTAGTCCACGAGCCGGTCGATCACCGTGTGAAGCAGCTGCCCGGCGCTCCCGAAATACTGCCCGCGCGTTTCCGTGCTGCGCTTGCACTGCTCGAAAAAGCTGGCGAGCGGTTTCAGCTCGCCGTCGTGCACCGTGACGAAATATCCCGTCCCAACAAAGAAATCGACCTCGCTGGGCTGGGAGATGCGCCGCTCCGGGTCCCAGACGGGGAAGTGCATGACGACGAACATGTAGTCATCATAATCGTCGATCTTCGGGCGCTCGATGTGACTCAGGCAGTCTTCGAGGTCGAGCGGGTGGAAGTTCGGGTGCGCCTCCCCCAGCCGGGCGATGTCCTCAGGCGTGGGCCGGGCGATGTCGATCCACGAGCGGTGCTCGTGCGTTAGTTCGTCATATGGCATGGATCTCTCATCTGGGTACGGTGATACGTCATCGTTGATTCTATTGCAGCACTCAGCAGGTCGCAAAACGCTGAACGCGGGCGGCTGTCTGGTGTTTTCTATCACCCTTTTTTGGGTTGCTGATAGGACTTTTTTAGGCCCGGCGTCGTATCCTTAATTATGGGGAGCACGATCAGGCTCCCCTTTTCAGGCTGCAAGATGCGGGCCTCGTCCTCCGAGCGCCCGGTTAGCACAAAGTAACGTGTGCACGTTTACGCTTCGAGGAGTGACGGTAACCGATGATCGACACATTCAACGCCGACGAGCTTGAGCGGCTGTCTGCCGCGCGCGGCGGACATCTCGTTTCGATTTACATCCCGACGGTCGTCGCCGGGGATGAGACTCAGCAGAACCCCATCCGCCTGAAGAACCAGATTCAGCGGGCCGAGGCTGTGCTGGAGGCGCAGGGTCTCAGCACCGAGGAGGTGAATACGCTTCTCGCGCCCGCCCGCGCGCTGGTCGACGACCACGCCTACTGGCAGGTTCAGAGCCAGGGTCTGGCCGTGTTTCTGGGGCCGGAGGGCATGACGACCTACCGCCTGCCCATCCCGTTCGACACACAGACGGTCGTCGCCGGGTACTTTGCCATCACGCCGCTGCTGCCGCTCCTGACGGGCGATGGACATTTCTACGTGCTCGCGCTCTCCCAGAACGACGTGCGGCTGCTCCAGGGCACACGCTACACCGTCGACGAGATCGACATCACCCACGACATCCCCGACGACCTCGCGACGATGCTGCGCGTGGAGGGCGTGGGCGAGACGTGGCGCGAGTCGCGCTTCCGCACGGCGGACCTCATCAGCGGCCCCGCCGGATCGGCGGCGGACACGAGGGAGAGCGGCAATATGTCCGGCCACGCGGTGAGCTACGCCGTCGAGGAGGACACCAAGCAGCGTATTCTGGAGTTCTTCCAGCTCGTGAACGACGCGGTTAACGAGCTGATACACGATCAGACGCCGCCGCTCGTGCTGGCGGGCGTCGAGTACCTGCATCCCCTCTACGAGAAGGCGAACTCCTACGACAACCTGCTTGAGGACGGCATCACCGGCAGCCCGAAGCCGCTCAGCGCGGAGGAGCTGCATGATGCGGCGTGGGAGATCGTCGCGCCGATCTTCACCGGCGAGCGCGAGAAGGCGGCAGAGGACTATCAGGTGCTCAAGTCGCGCGAAAGAACGGAGAACGATCTGGTGGAGATCGTCTCGGCGGCCTATTTCGAACGTGTTGAGGTGCTGTGGCTCCCGCAGGGGCGGCAGGTGTGGGGCACGTTCGCCCCGGAAAGCGGCGAAGTGCGGATCAACAACGGGGAGCACGCGCCCGGCAGCGTCGATCTGCTGGAGGAAGCCGCCCGCCAGACGCTCGCCAACAGTGGGACGGTTTACGTCGTTCCGCCCGACGAGATGCCGGACGTGGGTGTGGCAGCAGCCGTGCTGCGTTACTGAGCGCGCAGGCGAACAGACAGCCGGGCCGGGGAGAGCATCCCCGGCTTTTTTTATTCGGGTGGCGGGTCGCCGCCCGGGGACTTCATACAGTCGAACAGGCGCGTGGCATACTCGCTGCGGATGAAGGCCGTCACCCGGTCACCCGCGCGCAGTATCGTGTCCCCGTGTGGGATGAGGGTGCCCCCGTCACGGTGAATGGAGACGAGGATGCAGTCGTCGGGCATCTCCTTTGCGACCTCCCCAACCGGCTTCCCGATAGCGGGGTCCTGGTTGTCGAGTTCCACCTCGATGAACTCCGTCCCGTCGACGTGGCGGCGCTGCATCCGCCGGGTGCGGTGGGCCAGCTCCGACCGCCGCGCCAGCGCGACGTTGTAGGCGCGGATCACGTCCGCGCGGCGCACCACCCCAACGAGGTGGTGCGGATCGTCGCGGCTGACGACAGGCAGCCGCCCCAGCCCGCGCGGCGACATCCGCCGTAGAACGACGCCGACCGGGTCATCCGGGAAGGCGACGAGCAGCCGGTCATAGGGCGTGCCGATCTCCGTGACAGGCGTCCGCCGCCCCTTGTTGGCGGCGATGGCCCGTTCGAGGTCTGTGATCGTGACGACGCCCCACAGCCGCCCGTGCTTGTCGATCACCGGAAAGCCGTGATGCCGCTGGTGGCTGAAGGTCTCGGACAGATCGACGAGCGTCTGATCGGTCGAAACGGCGTAGTCGTCCTGCGTCATGATCTCGTCGACCCGCACGCTCTCCAGCACATCCACGTCCCTGCCGCGCTGGAGGTGGATACCACGCCGCGACAGCTTGAGGGTATAGATCGACTCGTCGTTGAGCAGAGTCCGGGCGACGACGGTCGCGATCACGATGGTCAGCATGAGCGGCAGGATGATGCGGTAATCGCCCGTCAGCTCGAACAACATCACGACGGCGGTGATCGGCGCGTGGGCCGACCCCGCGAACACCGCGCCCATCCCGACGAGGGCATAGGCCCCCGCCGGTGCGGTGAGGCCCGGAAACAGGATTTCGAGCACGTGCCCGGTGGCCGCGCCCAGCATCGCCCCCATAAAGAGCGCCGGGGCGAACACACCGCCCGATCCGCCTGAGCCGAGCGTCAGGTTGGTCGCGATCATCTTCAAGACCATCAGCACAAGCGCGATATGGATCGCCTCCTGCCCCGCCAGCGCCGCCGTAATCGGTGGATAGCCGCCGCCGAACACCTGCGGCATCCCCTGATAGGCGAGATCGGGGAAGAGGAGGGGGTAGGCGAGGGCCACTCCGCCGAGCAGCAGACCGCCCACCGCCGGTTGCAGCCACTCCGGGACGAGCGGCTGCTTCTCGAAAAAGTCCTCCGCCGCATACAGCGTCCGCACGAAGGCATAGGCCACGAACGCGGACAGCACGCCCAGCACAGCGTAAAAGATGAACTCCACCGGGGATTCCAGCTCGTAGGGGTGGGGCACGGCAAACGCGAACTCCGCGCCGAGCACCGCGCGCATCACCGCGCTGGCCGTCACCGCCGAGACGACGACCGTGCCGACGTGGCCCGCCGTTAGCTCGCCCAGGATGATCTCCAGGGCGAACACGACGCCCGCGATCGGCGCGTTGAACGTCGCGGCGATGCCGCCCGCCGCCCCACAGGCGACGAGGTTGCGAATCCGATCATCGGAGAAGTGGAAAATCTGGCCGAGCGTCGATCCGAGCGCCGCGCCGATCTGGACGATCGGCCCTTCACGCCCGACGGAGCCGCCCGTCCCGATGGTCACCGACGAGGCCAGCGCCTTGATCACGGCGACGATGGGGCGGATACGCCCGCCGCGCAGCGCCATCGCCTGCATGACCTCCGGCACGCCGTGCCCCTTCGCCTCGCGCGCGAAGTTGTAGATCAACGGCCCGGCGATCAGCCCGCCCACCGCCGGGACGACGATGATCGGCCAGCGGGCGCCGCCTACCGCGTTCGGCAGCCACTCGAACGAGGCGCGTGTCACAAACTGGATCAGCAGATTGAAGCCGACGGCGCTCAGGCCGGTGCCCAGCCCGACGATCAGGCTCGTCCCCAACGCGACGACTTCGGCGGAGGGCTGGAGCCGGTCGAGCCATTTGCCCAGTTTCAACGCCACGGCGTGCAGGGACGGGAATTCGTGATGGTCGACATCTTCTCTCATAGAACAGGCAGCCTGATGGCTAATTCAGTTCAGCGGGCACGCATGACCGGGGGTAGACGTTCACCCCCGGCGCTAAGGCAGTTATAACGCCACGCCGTTTTCAGCGCAAGCGAGACGGGGGGCCCGCTCAACTCTTCCGCCGTGTTCCGGGGCAGTTTATTCGTAGGCCAGCGTCTCACGCACGCTGAGGCGCGCCGCGCGCTGCGCAGGGATGTAGCTTGAGATGGTCGATATGACGATCACCAGCCCCAGCCAGATGCCGATCCCGGCCAGCGAGAAGCTGAACGTCAGCGGCTCACCGCCGAAGGCGACGCCCACGCCGTCGCTCAGCACCTTGCTCAATGGCAGGGCGATGAGCGATCCGGCCAGCCAGCTCAACACGCCGATGGCCGCGCCCTCGCCCAGCACGATGGCGCGCACCGCCCCATCCGATGCGCCGATGGCACGCATCACGCCGATCTCGCGCACACGCTCAAGCACGTTCAGGCCCATCGTACCCGCCAGCCCGAAGCCGCCCACCACCGCCAGCAGGGTCGCCATGAACAGCATAAAAACGGTCAGGATGGTGAACCGCTGCTCGAAGCTCTGCACGAAGTCGCTGTTGGCCGTCGTCGAGCCGACCAGCAGCCCGGCGTTCTTGAAGCGCTCCTCGATCTGCGGGGCGAGCCGCTTCTCCTGCGCCGCCGATCCG
>CAZWUX010000168.1:6885-9675 GCA_964637665.1 uncultured Anaerolineae bacterium | reverse complement strand
TGCCCCACATCCCGGCCTGGCGGTGGCCCGGCACCGAGCAGTAATAAACGTACTCGCCGGTTTCATCCACCATAAACACGACCGTCTGCTGCTGGTCGAAGCTGCTCAGCGGGCCAAGCTGCACGTCAAACTCGTCGATGGTGAAATCGTGCTGGATGCCGTCCCCATTGATCAGGGTGATGCTGACCGTGTCTCCCGGATTGGCCGTCAGCGTCGGGTTGACCTCACCGTCGATCTCCCCGCCGACGCCCACGAACACGAGCCCGCCATAGTCGCCCCCCGTGATCAACGTATAGGCCACGTCAGCCTCCTGATTGGAGACCTTCTCGACCCGGCCCTCCGCGTCCTCGGCAGGAGTTACTTCGGCGGGGGCCGTCTCGGTGGCGGCGGGCTGTTCGACCGGTGCGCCGGCAGGTGGCGCGCCGGTAGGATTAGGCGTACGCTCCAGCGCCGACGGCTCCGGCGAGCAGGCCGTTGCCAGCAGCGCCAGCACGACGATGACGGGTAGGTAACGAACGATCTTATTCATGACAGCTTTCTTCCTTCGGCAGCGTCCACTGCCTCATGACGTATATTCAGCCTGCAAATGAGAAAGGGCAGGGCTATCGCATCCACCGGGCAGAGGTCCTCACAGACGGTGCAGTAGGTGCACGCATCCGGGTCGACGAGGGCGGCTTTGCCCTCGACCCGGCCCAGCGCATCGACCGGACAGGCGGATATGCAGTCACCGCAGCCAGTGCACAGCCTGCGATCAATCGTTGGCAGCCAGCCTGTGTCAGCCATTCATCCCCCGGTATCATGCTCATATCGCCTTCCGACTTGTACATCGACTATAAACGCCCGGAGAGGGGTCGGCATTGATGTAGATCAAGTTTGTCTTAAATATCACCATTGCGCTTAGGCGAGACCAGCGCGGGGGCATGAGGGAGGCAGATCCCACTGCGCGGAGTCGTTTCCCACCACTCGTGGTTGACGCCCTGAGCGTATCTCCCATACACTAATTACAGCTTCCTGCCGGGAGCATTTATCCGAGCCGCACTCAGGCTTGAACTGGCACCAGGGGCGCGAGGAGCCACATGGCATCGACAGGCACGAGCAGCAGCCCTCTTCAGGAAATCCTCCTGGGGGTCTTCATCGATCTGATCATCGCCCTGCTGGGGGTTGTGCCCGCCTACCTCATCGGCGACTGGCTGGAGGTTTTTCCCATCAGCCTGTCGATCGCGCTGGTTGCCATGCTGCTCGCCATCGGCGGCACGACGATCCACATCCTCACCTCCGCCAAACGGCCAAACCGGATGGCCTGGGGAACGGGCGCTGCCGCGCTGCTGGTCGTCGGCGCTTACGCCGGGTTGATGGTTTCACAGCCCTGGTGTCACGTTGACGCCGTCTATTTTCAGGTGGAGCAGGAGGGACTCTCCCAGCCGATCACAGTCTTCGACGGGCAGGCCAGAGTCGCACCCCGTTCGACGATCCGCGTCCGGGCTTTGCCCTCCAGCGACGAGGTGATCACCTGTCAGTGGGAGTACCGGGGGGATGGTGATATTGTCAGCAGCGACGAGTGCACCGCGCTGGTGCAGTTGGGCGCTGACTCCATCGACGACATCCTGTGCGTAACCGCCCGGCAGCCAAGCTGCCGTCAAAACCTGATCAAATCCTTATTCATCAGAGGGAACGAGTAGATATGCGGCACACTGTGAAGGCCCTGGCGTTCACCTTTCTGCTGGCCGTGCTCGTAGCGGGATGCGGTCAGAAGGAGCCCATAACGATAGAGATTCGGACCGTGCAGCCATGCCAGATCCAGGCTGCCCGGACGGCGGGGTTTAGCGTCGAAGGGACACTGCCTGCCGGGGCGACCATCGAGTGGGAGGCCACTCAGGGCACCTTTTCGACGGTGACGGGCCGGACGACGACGTATACTGCACCTAATCTCGAATCGGATACCAGCGTCGTGATCACCGCCGTTGTCACCAGCGGAAATACGAGCGAAACGCGCACCGCTCAATGCACGATCCTCGGTAAACCGGCCCCCACCCCCGCCGAGCCGGTCGTCGCCCCGGCGGAACCGGAAGTGGAGACCGAGGAGCCGACCGCCGAGTCTACCCTGGAACCCACACCCGAGCAGGTCGCCTGCCCGCTTCAAGAGGTCTTCCCGCAGGCCCCGCGCTGCGGCGCCGGGTTCGATTATTTTGAGGGCGGCATGATCCAGACTCGCTTCGTGGAGAATACAGACTGTGTGCACTCAGGCGCTTACGGCCTGCATCTCGAGTACAACATAGGCGAGGGGGAGTACGGTGGTTGGGGTGTTAGCTGGGAGGACGAAAACGGCTTCGACGCAAGCCGCTACCGCACACTGTCTTTCTGGGTCAAAGGTGATGCAGGCGGCGAGGTTTTCGAGCTTGGTCTTCGCGATATGGATGATGCCGAGCCGAAGCTCGACAGCGATAACTACGTCGTGATCAGCGCCGGCGACTGGCGGCAGGTCACCGTGCCACTCTCCGATTTTTTGGGCGTTGACCTATCGCGAATCAAAAACGTGAATATCAGCTTTGGCAGCAATTTCGGCGAAGGCGCTCTATGCTTGGACGACGTAACGTTCGAGTAGACCGGCGACATCCAATCGACCCACGGGGCGCGGCCCATCTGTCTCCCCCCGGCTGATCGCAGGCTATCGTCGCTCTTTTCACATAAACTATCGCTCGATAAGGCCATGAGGCGCGGTGTTTTCTCCCATCCGCGCCTCATTTGTGTGGCCCGGTTTTGCGCATACTCCGCCTGATTCTCACCCCCTTC
>CAZWUX010000168.1:0-6875 GCA_964637665.1 uncultured Anaerolineae bacterium | reverse complement strand
GATGATTGCAAATCGCCGTTATCGATACCGATATCGATAACAAGCGGTTGACTGCTGTGAAAAGTCACCATCCGGGGAACTACCGGGGCGGCAGGCGTACCGGCGATGGACAATCCCGCGCTTCTTTCACCATCGCCCCGCTATCCCGCCGAAATCGCCAGCGTGCCCGGCACACCATCGACCACCCTGGCTGCTACCTCCGCATCCCTGTTCACACCCACTTCGAGCCAGTTATCCGGCGGCGCTCGGTCGCGGCGCACATTGAATACTCCTAATCCACCCAACCTATCCAATCAGGAGAGTGCCTTATGAAACCTGTGACCCTGGGCCTGATCACTGGGAACCGAGGCTTCTTCCCGGACCACCTGTGCGAGTCGGGCCGAGATACTATGCTCAAGGTGCTGGCCGGGCAGGGCATCGAGGTCATCACCCTCACCGCCGAAGACACCAAGTTCGGCAGCGTGGAAACGCTGGACGAGGCCCGCAAGTGTGCCGACCTGTTCCGGCGCCACCGCGACGAGATCGACGGCGTGCTCGTGACGCTGCCCAACTTCGGCGACGAGCGTGCCGTCGCCAACTCGCTGCGCTGGGCCGATCTGGGCGTGCCGGTGCTCGTGCACGCCTTCCCCGACGACGCGCTGCGCATGACCATCGCCGACCGCCGTGACGCGTTCTGCGGCAAGATGTCGACCTGCAACAACCTGACCCAGTACGGCATCAAGTTCTCGCTGACCGCCCTCCACACCGTCGACCCGGAGAGCGAGGCGTTCTGCGCCGATCTGGAGCGATTCTCTGCCATCTGCCGCGTGGCGAACGGCATGAAAAACGCCCGTGTGGGGGCCATTGGCGCGCGCCCCGGCGCGTTCAACACCGTGCGCTACAGCGAGAAGCTGCTGGAGCGCACCGGCGTCTCCGTTGAGACGCTTGACCTGTTCGAGCTGTTCGGCTGGGTTGAGGGCCTCGCCGACGACGCCCCGTCTGTCAGGAACAAGCTGGATGAGATCGTCGCCTACGTCCCCACCGACGGCATCCCGCAGGAATCCCTGACCAGGATCGCCAAGCTGGGCGCGGTGCTCGACGGCTGGATGGCCGACAACGAGCTTCAGGCCAGCGCCATCCAGTGCTGGACGGCGATGGAGGAGTTCTACGGCGTCGTGCCCTGCACCGTCATGAGCATGATGAGCAACAGCCTCATGCCCAGCGCGTGCGAGACGGACGTGGCGGGCGTCGTCGGGATGTACGCTCTGACGCTGGCCTCCGGCAAGCCGAGCGCCATCGTCGACTGGAACAACAACTACGGCGACGACCCCGACAAGGGCGTCATTTTCCACTGCTCCAACCTGCCCAAAGATGTGTTCGTGGCCGAAAGTGTGATCGCCTCCGGCGACATCCCCGTGATGGACTACCAGGAGATCATCGCCGGGTCGGTCGGCAAGGAAAACACCTACGGCACCATCGTGGGCCGGGTCAGCGCCGAGCCGTTCACCTACTGCCGCGTCTCGACCGACGACCTGAACGGGCGCATCCTCACCTACGTCGGCGAGGGTAGGCTGACCGCCGACCCGCTGACGACGTTCGGCGGCTACGGTGTCGTCCACATCCCGCACTTTCAGGATTTGCTCCACTACATCTGCGAGAACGGCTTCGAGCACCACGTCGCCATCAACCAATCCCTCGTCGCGGACGCCGTCGAGGAGGCCCTCTCGAAATACATGGGATGGGACGTTCACCATCACGAATAGGTGGGCGCGATGGACGAGTTTGAAGCCAAGCTGAAACAGATCGACGGCCTGCTGGCAGAGCGCGATCTGGACGGGCTGCTCATCCGGCAGGTGGCGAATTTCGCGTGGATGTCCTGCGGCGCGGCGTCGTACGTCAACGTCGCGGTGACCGAGGGCACGGCATCCCTGTTGATCCTGCCCGGCGCCCGCTATCTGGTGACAGATAACATCGAGGCCTCGCGCCTCGAAGCCGAAACACAGTTGTGCGAGCAGGGCTGGGCCCTTCAAGCCGACGGCTGGCACATGGCGGGCGATGCACTCATTGGTCTGACCGCCAGCCTGCGGATGGGCGCGGATGTCCCCTACCCCGGCGCGACGGACCTCAGCGACGATCTCCGCCGCCTGCGGATGAATCTGCACCCGGCGGAGCAGGCGCGCTTCCGCACGCTGGGCCGCCTGTGCGCCGGGGCGATGGATCGGGCTATCCGGGCCGTCAAACCCGGCATGATGGAGTTCGAGATCGCCGCGCTGCTGGCCGCTCAGACTCAGCGTCGCGGCGTGCTGCCCATCGTCAACCTGATCGCCACCGATAAGCGCGTATTCCGCTTCCGCCACCCTCTGCCCACCGCCCGGCGGCTGGATAAGTACGCCATGCTGGTGCTGTGCGGGCGGCAGCACGGCCTCGTCTGCTCCATCACCCGCTCCGTCCACTTCGGATTGCTCCCCGGCGATCTCCGCCGCAAGGCAGAGGCCGTCGCCGGGGTCGACGCCGCCTTCATCGCCGCGACTCAGCCGGGCCGGACGCTGAGCGAGGTATTTCAGGCAGGCCGCGAGGCATATGCGGCAGCGGGCTACCCCGACGAATGGCGGCTGCACCACCAGGGCGGACCGGCGGGCTACGAGCCGCGTGAGGTCATCGCCACACCGGACACGCACGACGTGGTCGCCGCCGGGCAGGCTTACGCGTGGAACCCATCCATCACCGGCACGAAATCCGAGGACACGATCCTCGTTGGCGAAGACGGTTTCGAGAACCTGACCGAGATCGACGGATGGCCGGTCGTCGAGGCCGACGCGGGCGAATACACGATTTCCCGCCCGGCCATCCTTGAGATCACCTGAAGGAAGGCGATTATGAGCGAGCACAAATACGCAGTCGGAGTGGATTTCGGCACCGAGTCGGGCCGGGCGGTGCTGGTGGACGTGGCCGACGGTCGCGAGGTCGCGACGGCGGTCCACCCGTACGCCAACGGCGTGATCGACGAAAAACTACCCGGCACGGGCATCGTCCTTGAGCCGGACTGGGCCTTGCAGGACCCCAACGATTATCTGGAGACGTTCAAACACGCGATCCCTGCCGTTCTGGAATCGAGCGGCGTCGATCCCGCCGACGTGATCGGGCTGGGCATCGACTTCACGGCCTGCACGATGCTGCCCGCAAAGGCCGACGGGACGCCGCTGTGCTTCCTGCCGGAGTGGCGTGATCATCCCCACGCGTGGGTCAAGCTGTGGAAGCACCACGCCGCCCAGCCGGAGGCCAACAAGTTGAACGACATCGCCCGCGAGGGCGGGTTCGATTTCCTCAGCCGCTACGGCGGCAAGATCAGCTCTGAGTGGTTCTTCCCCAAAGTCTGGCAGATTCTCGACGAGGACCCCGCCGTTTACGAGGCCGCCGACCGGCTGCTGGAGGCCGCCGACTGGGTCATCTGGCAGTTGACCGGCGTCGAGACGCGCAACAGCTGCACGGCGGGCTATAAAGCCATCTGGTCCAAGCGCGAGGGCTACCCAACCGCCGAGTTCTTCAGGGCGCTCGACCCACGCCTGGAGAACGTCGTCGACGAGAAGATGTCGCGTGAGATCGTCGCGCCGGGCGGCCTCGCGGGCGGCCTGACGGAAGAGGCCGCCCGGTGGACCGGGCTGAAGCCCGGCATGGCGGTCGCCGTCGCCAACGTCGACGCGCACGTCGCCGTGCCCGCCGCGACGGTCACCGAGCCGGGCCGCATGGTGATCATCATGGGCACCTCGAACTGCCACATGGTGCTCGGCACGGAGGAGCGCATCGTGCCCGGCATGTGCGGCTACGTCGAGGACGGCATCATCCCCGGCTTTTTCGGCTACGAGGCCGGACAGTCGTGCGTCGGCGATCACTTCGCGTGGTTCGCGGACAACTGTGTCCCGGCAGCCTACGAGCAGGAGGCCGCCGAAAAAGGGATGAGCGCCCTCGCCCTGCTTGAGGAAAAAGCCGCCGCCCTGACGCCCGGCGCGAGCGGCCTGCTGGCGCTCGACTGGTGGAACGGCAACCGCAGCGTGCTGGTCGACGTGGACCTGACCGGGATGCTCGTCGGGGCGACGCTCGCGACGAAGCCGGAGGAAATTTACCGCGCCCTGATCGAGGCCACCGCCTACGGCACGCGGACCATCGTCGAGACGTTCGAGGAAAACGGCGTCCCGGTGACCGAGATCGTCGGGACCGGCGGGATGCCCGATCACAACAAGCTGTTCATGCAAATTTACGCCGACGTGACGGGCCGCGAGGTGCGGGTGGCGGCGGCCAAACAGACCCCCGCGCTCGGATCGGCGATGCACGGCGCGGTCGCGGCGGGCGCTGCCGCCGGGGGCTACGACTCGATCGTCGAGGCCAGCGCCGCGATGGCGAACCTGCGCGAGGACGAGGTCTATCTGCCCAATCCGGCGCACCGCCACGCCTACGAGTGCCTGTACGCCGAGTACGTCACGCTGCACGACTATTTTGGCCGGGGCGAGAACGACGTGATGAAGCGCCTCAAGGCGCTCAAATCCGACGTTCTAGCCGGAAAATAGTCTGCAACACAGGGGGAATTACGATGCTCGAAGCGATTCGCCGGGAACTGCTGGCCCTTCACCACGAGCTTCCCGGCAACGACCTCGTCACTTGGACGAGTGGCAATATCAGCGTTCGCGACGTGGAATCCGGCTGCGTGGTCATCAAGCCCTCCGGCGTGCGCTACGAGGACCTGCGCCCGGAGCACATGGTGATCGTCGATCTGGAGGGGGACGTGGTCGAGGGCGACCTGAAACCCTCGTCGGACACGGCCAGCCACCTGTACATCTACCGCCACCGCCCCGACGTGAACGGCGTCGTGCACACCCATTCGCGCTATGCGACGGCCTTCGCCGCGCTGGGCCGCGAGATTCCCGTCTACCTGACCGCCCACGCCGACGAGTTCGGCGGCCCGATTCCATGCGGCGGTTTCGCGCTCATCGGCGGCGAGGGGATCGGGCAGGTCGTCTGCGAGGCGATCGGCACATCCCCCGCCGTTTTGCTGAAGAATCACGGGGTATTCACCGTCGGGCCGTCGGGAGAGGCGGCGGTTAAGGCGGCGGTAATGGTCGAGGATATCGCCCGTACGGTCTGGCTCGCGCTGCAAATCGGCCAGCCGGACGAGATTCCCGCCGACATGGTCGAAAAACTTCACCACCGTTACACCAACGTCTACGGCCAGTGATCCCGCCGCATGGCGAGCAGCCGGTATCGGCCTGATACCAAACCAAACCTGATACTGATCGCGCTGCCAGCACAGCGCATCTGAGTTTTCGACTCAGCGAAAGGAGCGGCCATTCGAGCGCTCGGCCCCGCGCAGGGGTCTGCCTTCTCCAGCTTACAAACAATATGTCCTGTTTGATCCACCTCAAAAGGAGGGAGAGAACCATGTGGAAAAAGACTCTCGTCGTTCTGGCCGTCGCGCTGGTGCTGAGCCTCGCGCTGACGGCCTGCGGAGGCGCTGCCCCGGACGAAGTCGCCGATCTGGAAGCGCAGCTTGCCGACGCTGAGGCCGCCCTGGCCGAGGCAGAGTCGGCGGGCGGCGACGTAGCCGACCTCGAAGCCCAGATCGAGTCGCTGCAGGGCGATCTGGACGCCGCTGAGGCCGCCGCTGCCGCTGCCGAGGAAGAGGCAGCCGCCGCTGCAGCCGCCGAGGAGGAAATGGCGGCTGAGGAGGAGACCGCGGCCCCGGCAGAGGGCGATAAGTGGTGCAGCGACGTGGATATCGTGTTCTTCCCCGGCGGACCGCCGGGCGGGCCGTTCGCGACGGTCGTCTACAACGGCGCGGTGCAGGCCGCGGAGGACCTCGGCCCCAACGTCGAGTACGTCTGGTCGGACTGGGACCCGGAGAAGATGGTCACCCAGTTCGTCGAGGCCGCAGCCACCAACCCGGACGGCATCGCAGTGATGGGCCACCCCGGTGAGGACGCCTTCGAGCCGGTGATCGAGGAGGCCATCGCCGACGGCATCATCGTCACCAGCCAGAACACGACGCTCGACCGCATCGAGGCCAACCACTTCGGTGAGGGCTTCGGCTACGTCGGGCAGGAGCTGTACGCCGCCGGGTACTCGCTGGGCACTGAGGCCGTGAAGCGCTCCGGGCTGGGCGAAGGCGACCGGGCGATGGTCTGGGGGCTGCTCTCCCAGCCGACGCGCGGCCTGCGGACGCAGGGCGTCATCGACGCGCTCGAAGAAGCCGGCATGACGGTCGACTACCTTGAGATCGACTCCGCGACGAACGCCGAGGCGGCGGCGGGCATCCCGACATTCACCGGGTATGTCTCGGCCAACCCCGACGTGGCGCTGGTCGTCACCGATCACGGCGCGCTGACCGCCACCCTGCAAGCCTACCTTGAGGCGGCGGGCATGGGGCCGGATGATATCTACGCGGCGGGCTTCGACCTCTCACCGGCGACGGTTGAGGCGATCCGGGGCGGCTGGACCGACCTCGTGATCGACCAGCAGCAGTGGCTGCAGGGCTACCTGCCCATCCTGCAAATCTGCCTGACGAAGAAGTACCAGTTCTCCGGCCTGCACATCGACACCGGCTCCGGCTTTGCCCACGCGGACAACGTTGAGCTTCTGGCCGATCTGGCGGAGCAGCAGATCCGCTGATCGTTCTACTTCCCCGCTTTCCCGCACGTCGGGAGGGAAGTGCGGTAGTGGGATGCGGGGCAAACGGCTCAGGATGAGGCGGCGCGGCTGCGCCAGGCACGTCCCGCCGTTTGCCCCAACACTTCCCTGCTCGCCCGGTTGACACCAACGAGCGAAGGAGCAGCATATGACTGATCGACTCGAACTGAGAAACATCTCCAAATCCTTCGGGGAGGTCCAGGCGCTGGTCGACGTGAATT